>NZ_JACBZX010000001.1:2400000-2707759 GCF_013408565.1 Janibacter alkaliphilus
GCGGTCACCCCGACGTCTGCGGCGACCCGGATCATCATCTCCTCCAGCCGGCGCACGTGCGCGATGACGTCGAGCCGGCCGGGCAGCCGCACGATCGGGTAGCCGACGATCTGCCCCGGACCGTGCCAGGTGATCTTCCCGCCGCGGTCGACGTCGATGACCGGGGTGCCGTCGGTGGGGCGCTCGCGGTCCTCGGTGCGCTTGCCCGCGGTGTAGACCGCGGTGTGCTCCAGCAGCAGCGTGGTGTCCGGCTGCTCACCGGCGACGACGGCGGCGTGGACCCGCTTCTGCTCGTCCCAGGCGTCCAGGTAGTCCACGGTCTCGGGGGCGTAGCCGAGGTGCTCGAAACGCATGGCTCAACTCTAGTTCGCTCGCCGGCCTCCGGGCACCGGGGAGGCTAGGGTCGGCGACCATGACGAGCGAGGTGTGGTCGATGGTCCACCGCGAGCGCCAGGCGCTCATCGCCGACCTCGCCGAGCTCCCGGCGCAGGCCTGGGAGACACCGTCGCTGTGCCCGGGCTGGAGCGTCCACGACGTCGCCGCGCACCTCGTCGACAACGCCCGGACGACGACGCCGCGTCTGGTGCTGGCGATGATCCGCGCGCGTGGCGACTTCGACCGGCAGAACGACGCCGGGGTGACTCGGGAGCGCGGAGCGACGCCGGCGGTCACCGTGCAGCGACTGCGGGAGGTCGCGGGTCGCACCTCGGGTCCTCCGGTCTCCACGGACAGCCGGCTCGTCGAGGAGGTGGTGCACGGGGAGGACATCCGGCGCCCGCTGGGGATCGCGCGACGCTACCCGGGCGACGCGGTGAAGCCGGCCCTGCGCTACCAGGTGCGGACCTCGGTCGCGATGGGCGGCGGCCGTGACCGGGTCCAGGGCCTGGCCCTCGTCGCGACCGACCGCGAGCTGCGTCTCGGGGACGGCCCGGAGGTCGTGGGCCCGGTGCTCGCGCTGCTGCTCGCCGTCTCCGGCCGGACCGCCTTCCTGGACAAGCTCACCGGCCCGGGCATGGAGGTGCTGCGCGACCGCCTCGCCGGCTGACCCGCGTGCGTTCCGCTCCCGAGCCGACTCAGCCCGCGGTGAGGGGGTGGTCAGCCCGCGGTGAGCAGCCGGGTCGGCAGGCGTCGCTCGACCACCTCGCCGTCCGCCCCGCGGGTCACCACGTGGCCGGCGGCGCCGTCGACCTCGGTGACCGCCTCGACCAGCTCGGTCCCGCGGTAGACCAGGCCGGCGCCGTCGTCGGTGCAGTGCGTCTCGCCGAGCACCCCGTCGCGCACCAGCCGGTGCACCGTCGGCCGTCGCGCCGGCTCGGAGTCCAGGTGCACCCCGTTGTCGAAGGGGAGCAGCGCGAGCCCGTCGGTGACCGCCCGCAGCTCCGGACCGAAGGAGTCGGTGGTGCCGCCGCGGTACCAGCAGATCGACCCGGCGCTCACCCCGCCGAGCACCACCCCGGCCTGCCACACCCGTCGGAAGATCTGGTCCAGCCCGTGCACCCGCCAGACCGCGAGCAGGTTGGCCACCGAGCCGCCACCGACCCACACGACGTCCTGGGCCATGAGGGCGCCTCGAGGTCGGCGACGGTGGGCTGCGGGAAGAGTTTGAGGTGCTCCAGGCGGTACCCGGCGCGGTCGGCCGCCTCGGAGATCATCGCGTTGTGCCAGCGCTGGTCGCCCATGGCGGTGCCGAGGTAGGCGATCCGTGGCCGCCCGGCCGGTCGGGCCAGGTCGACGGCGTGCTGGACCAGCGGGGCGAAGGCGAGGTCACCGCGGGCGGGGCGGGTGACGCCGCCGGAGGTGGCGACGATGGTCGGGTCGGTGGCGGTCATGCCCCCTTCCTACCCTCCGACGCCTCGCCGACGATCCCCTCCCTCCGCAACTGCCCGGGCAGTTGCGCAGGTGGGGGTGATTTGCCCGGGCAGTTGCGCAGGTGGGGGGTGATTTGCCCGGGCAGTTGCGCAGGTGGGGGGTGATTTGCCCGGGCAGTTGCGCAGGTGGGGGCGGGCTGTGGAGAAGTCTGCGGCGAGTTCTGGCGAAGGGGGCACAGTGACGTGCATGGCTCCTGCCGCCCCTGCCGCACCGCACGTCCCCGGCTACCGGCTCACCCGACTCCTGGGTGCAGGCGGAAGCTCCCGCGTGTGGCGCGGGCGGCGGGAGTCCGACGAGTCCCTGGTGGCCATCAAGGTCGTCGACAGCGTGGCCGACGACGCGACGATCCACGAGTGGAGCCTGCTGCAGCACGTCGCCAGCGAGCACGTCGTCACGCTGCACGAGGTCCTCGACATCGACACCGAGGACGGCCCGGCGCTGGCCCTGGTGCTCGACCTGCTCGCCGGCGGCAGCCTGGGCACCGCCGTGGCCCAGCGCGGCCACCTCAGCCCGGGGGAGTGCGTCACCGTCCTCTCCCCGGTCGCCACCGCGCTGGACCGGCTGCACGAGCTGGGGATCGTGCACGGCGACGTGAGCCCGGGCAACGTGCTGCTCGACTCCACCGGCCGACCCGTGCTCGCCGACCTCGGCGTGGCCCGGCTGACCGGGGTCTCCACCGGTGACGTGCACGGCACCGACGGGTTCGTCGCGCCCGAGGTGCTCCTCGGCGACGAACCGGGCCGGGCCAGCGACATCTACGCGCTCGGGGCGATCGCCTGGCTCTGCCTCACCGGGGATCCGCCGGGCCATGTCGCTGGTCGTGGCGAGCTCGCCGACGGCGCGCCCGAGGCGCCCGCACCGCTCGTCGAGCTCGTCGAGGAGTGCCTGGCCCCCGACCCGGACGACCGGCCCGACGCCCAGGACGCCGCGGTGCGCTTCTTCGACGCGGCGCCGGCACAGGCGTTGCGGCTGACCAGCCCCGGCGACGTCGCCACCGGGCTGACCCGCCGCATCCGGGAGGCCGCCCAGGAGGACCCGACCGAGGCCGACCTGCCCTGGCAGCGCAGCACCGTGCTGGAGCCCATCGGCTGGCGCGAGCGACGCCGTCATCGGCGTGACGAACGGCGGGATCGTCGGGCGCGGCGGCGCGAGGCGGCGACCGCGCTGACGGCGAGCGGACGACACCGGGCCGAGGGACGCGGCACCGGGCGCTGGTTCGCCACCCTCGTCGCCGCGGCGGTGGCCGGGATCGCGCTCGCCGTCGCCGGGCCGGCGCTGAGCGGTGGCGCGGACAGCGATGAAGGGCGTCGCCTCGCCGACCAGAGCGCGAGCAGGGCCGACCAGGCCGGTCCGACCACCCCGAGCGCCAGCACCACCAGCAGCAGCGCGAGCACCGCAGGCACCAGTACCTCGAGCCCGGACGAGACCCGCACGACGCCCACCTCCAGCGCAGGAGGCAGCCAGTCCGGGTCCGCCGCCGAGCTCCTCGGCTCACGCAGCGCGCCACGCACCGACCCCGTGGCCGTGGTGCGCGCGCTCGGCGAGGTGCGTGCCGACCTGCTCGCGGCCGGCGAGCCCGACGGGGTGCCACGGCTGGACGTGCCGGGTTCGCCGGCCGCCGACGCCGACCGCGAGCACCTGACCGCGATGCAGCAGCGGGGTGAGACCTACCGGGGGGTCGAGCTCACGGTGCGTCGGGCGAGCACCCGCAGCAGCAGCGACGGGATCGCGGTCGTCCGGGCCACCGTCGACGAGGGTGCCTACGCGGTGCGCTCGGCCGACGGCGACCTGGAGCAGCGGCCCGCCCGCTCGGGGGAGCCCGTGGACCTGGTGCTGCGCTGGCACGAAGGGAGGTGGCGGATCAGCGAGGTCCGGGCGACCTGAGCCCGCCGCGTCTCGACCGGTCCCACCTGAGCACGCTGCGAGCCGGACCGCGTGCCGAGCAGGGTCGAGCCGAGCGGAGTCGCGCCGGTCAGTCGTCGCTGCTGTCGACGACCCAGCGCAGCGCCTGCTCCAGGTCGTCGTGCTCCCAGGTGAAGCCGGCCTCCACGAGCCGCTGCGGCAGCACCCGGTCCGAGGAGAGGATGACGTCGGCCATCTCACCGAGCGCCAGCCGGATCGCCACCGTCGGCGCCGGCAGCACGGCGGGCCGACCGAGCACCCGACCGATGGCGGCGGCGATGTCCCGCTGCCGGGCCGGCTCCGGCCCGACCACGTTGACCGGGCCGGTGATCTCGGGCTGCTCGACGAGCAGGCGCACCGTACCTACCCAGTCGGGGCGGGTGATCCACGGCATCCACTGCTGGCCGCCACCGATGAGCCCGCCGCCCAGCGGCCCGCCGAGACCGAGCCGGCCGAGCAGCAGCATCGGGGCGATCGCCCCGCCCCCGGGCGCGAGCACGACGCCGGTGCGCGCGTGCGCGACCGAGACCCCGGCATCCTCGGCCGGACGGGTCGCCTCCTCCCAGGCGCGGACCACCTCGCTGAGGAAGCCGTCACCGACGTCGGAGTCCTCGGTGAGCAGCTCGTCGCCGCGGTCGCCGTAGAACCCGATCGCCGAGCCGCTGACCAGCCGGGTGGGGCCTGCCCCCGCGGCCAGCACCCGGGCGATCGTCGTCGTCGAGTCGACCCGCGAGCGCAGCACGAGCCGCTTGCGCTGCGGCGACCAGCGCTTGTCCGCGATCCCGGCGCCGCTGAGGTTGACGACGACGTCGACCCCCTCGAGGTCGGCCGGGTCCAGCTCGCCCTGTGCCGGGTCCCACGACCGCTGGTCGGGGCCGTCCGCTTCGCCGCGGACGAAGGTGAGCACCTCGTGACCGGCATCGGTCAGAGACGCGCGCAGCGCGCCGCCCAGGAAGCCGGAGGCTCCCGTCAGGGCGACGCGCTGCGGCGTCGTGCTGTCCTCGCTCACGCCTCGAAGGCGCCCTCCTCCAGGCGCGCCTTCACCGTCCCGAGGAAGCGGGCGGCGTCCGCACCGTCGACGATCCGGTGGTCGTAGGACAGCGCCAGGTACATCATCGAGCGCACCGCGATCGTCTCGCCACCCTCGGTGTCGGTGACCACGACCGGACGGCGCACGATCGCGCCGGTGCCGAGCATCGCCACCTGGGGCTGGTTGAGGATCGGGGTGTCGAAGAGCGCCCCGCGGCTGCCGGTGTTGGTGATCGTGAAGGTCCCGCCGGACAGGTCGTCCGGGGTGATCTTGTTGTCCCGGGTGCGCTGCGCGACGTCGTCGATCGCCCGGGCCAGCCCGGCGATGTTGAGGTCGCCGGCGTTCTTCACGACCGGGGTGAGCAGACCACGCTCGGTGTCCACGGCGATCGCCAGGTTCTCCTGGCCGTGGTAGACGATCTCCTCGTCCTCGACGCTGGCGTTGATGACCGGGTGGTCCTTGAGCGCCTCGGCCGCGGCCAGGGCGATGAAGGGGAGGAAGGTGAGCTTGGTCCCCTCACGCCGCTGGAAGCCGGCCTTCTCCGCGTCGCGGACGCGGGCCACCTTCGACATGTCGACCTCGACCACGGTGGTCAGCTGAGCCGAGACCTGCAGCGACTCGACCATCCGCTGGGCGATGACCTTGCGCAGCCGGGACATCTTCTCCCGGGTGCCGCGCTTCTCCTTCGAGACGCTGCTCTCCATGGCCGCGGGCGCCGCGGACGGCTTCGCGGACGAGGAGGCCGCCGGAGCGCTCCTCTCGGCCTCGGCCGGCTGCTGGGCGGCCTGCTTCCTCTCCTCGGCGGCGGCGAGCACGTCCTGCTTGCGGATGCGCCCACCGATCCCGGTGCCGGTGAGGCTGGAGAGGTCGATGTCGTTGTCCGCGGCGAGCTTGCGCACCAGCGGGGTGACGTAGGCCGCGGCGTCCGAGGCGCTGTTGGAGGTCGCCGAGGGAGCCGGGGCGGTCGCCGTGTCCGGCTTGTCCGCCTCGCTCGGCTCGGGGGCGGAGTCGGTGGGGGACTCGGGAGTCTCCTCCTTCTCCTCCTTCGCCGGCTTCTCCTCCTTGGCGGGAGCCTCCTTCTCGGCGGGAGCCTCGTCCTTCGCCGGAGCCTCCTTCGGAGCCTCCTCCTTCTTCGGCTCCTCGGCCGAGCCGGAGCCACCGCCGGACCCGCCGACGATCGCCAGCTCGCCGCCGACCTCGACGGTCTCGTCCTCCTGGACGAGGATCTTGGTCAGGGTGCCGGCCACGGGGGAGGGGATCTCGGTGTCGACCTTGTCGGTGGAGACCTCGAGCAGCGGCTCGTCGACCTCGACCTCGTCGCCCTCGGACTTCAGCCACCGGGAGACGGTGCCCTCGGTGACCGACTCGCCGAGCGCCGGCATCGTGACGGTCTCGCCGTCTCCGGAACCACCGCCGGAGCCGCCGGACCCGGACGAGCTCTCCGCGGCGCTGTCGTCGGCCGAGTCGTCGGAGTCCTGCTCCGCGGCGTCACCCTCGTCCTCCGCGCCGTCGTCATCCGAGTCGTCGGAGTCGGCGCTGTCCTCGGCGCTGTCGTCAGTGGCCTCGTCGGAGCCGCCGCCGGAGGAGTCGCCGGCCTCGCCGTCGCCGACGACGGCCAGGTCCGCGCCGACCTCGACGGTCTCGTCCTCCTCGACGAGGATCTCCTGCAGGGTCCCGGCGACCGGGGAGGGGATCTCGGTGTCGACCTTGTCGGTCGAGACCTCGAGCAGCGGCTCGTCGACCTCGACGGAGTCACCGACGCTCTTCAGCCATCGCGTCACCGTGCCCTCGGTCACCGACTCGCCGAGCGCGGGCATCGTCACCCGTTCAGACATGCGCCTCATACTCCTTGTCGATCCTGGTGGTTCATGTCACAGACTCTCACGTCCGCGGCCCCCGGTGGTCCCGGGGTCGTCAGCCTAGATCGCCGGTCAGCGCCGCCTCACGGCTGCGCACCCGCTCGACCTGACGACGCCAGATGTCCTGGTGGTGGACGTACCCCGCATCCCACGGCTTCTGGGTGCCGGCCCAGTGGATGATCGCCGGATCGGTGACCGTCTCCTGGCTGGGGCGGGCGTTCCACCGTGGCGCCAGAGAGACCCGGTCGCCACCGACGTAGACGTTGAGGATGTGCTGGTCGTGCATCCCGAAGCTCGAGGCGTAGGGCAGGAAGCGCTGGCAGAACCGGTCCGCCCGCATCCGGTCGAGGTCGAGCACCAGGATCCCGGCGTTGAGACCGACGAAGTCGAAGGGGTGCCGCGCGCACTCCCGCCGGATGAGCTCAGCGCCCATCCCGGGATCGAGACCGGGCAGCGACGCCGGGACGAAGATGTTGGTGTAGCCGCTGCGCATCGTGCTCGCCTCGGAATCCCGCGCCGCCAGCGGCAACCCCTGCAGGTCGGTGGCATAGAGCTCGGCGACGTCACCGACCGGCAGCGCGTCGATGTCGTGGTAGACCACCCGGTCGACGTCGGCGAGCAGCTCCGGCAGCAGCAGCCGGTCCATCGTCGAGACGGTGATGTGCGGGATCATCCCGAGCACCTCCCCGTGGTCCACGCCGTCGCAGGGCAACCAGGTGACCGACACCGTGGGGAAGAGCCGGGCCACCCGGGCGTGGTCGTCGGCGTCGTGGTCTCGGCTGAGCACGGTGAGGTGGATCGGCCGGGTGGCGTGCTCGACCATGCCGTCGACGACGACGAGCATCTGCTCCTTGAGGTTGCCGTCCAGGGCGACGACCACCTCGATCGGCTCACCGTCCGGGCCCGGCTCGCTGGCCGGTACGTCCACCCGGCCGGCCTGCACGGTCGCCACGGCGGCATCGATGTCGACGACCTCGCGCAGCGGCACCTCGGCGGCGGACCGTGCCTGGGCGGCCTGCACCAGCGGCTCGGTGCGCTCGCTCCAGAGTGCCCGGACCTCGTCCTCGGGCCGCTGCGCGAGGATCGCGGTCATCACCGGCTCCAGCAGGTCGGCGATGCCGTCGCCCATCGCCGCGACCTCGTCGTCGGTGAGCGGGCTCAGCCCGGCGAAGCGGACGTCGCTGGGGTTGGTCGGGGAGAAGTCGACCCGGCAGCCCAGCGCCCGGGCCGGCAGGTAGGCGTGCAGCCGACGGGTGACCACCTCGCCGACCTCTGCGGCGTAGGTGTCCAGCACCTCGACCGCCTCGCGCAGGTTGGCCAGCAGGCCGGCGGTGACGACGTCCGGGCGCTCGTTGTGCACCCGACGTGCCCCCCGCGGGGCGGGCGCGTCCACCCACAGCGTCGGGGCGTCGGCGGGCCGCTCGGGGGTGCCGTCCGGACGCAGCTGGGTGACCGTCGTCGTGAGGCAGCCGGAGAAGAAGGCGGGCACGCCGAGGCCGAGCAGCACGTCCACGGTGGACCAGTCCCGGCAGCCGATCGGCGCGTGCGCGCGCAGGTGCTCGACCATCTCGGTCGTCAGCAGGTCGCGCTTGCTCACGTGGAAGGAGACGTAGAGCGGTCGGAGCCGGTCCGGCCACGGCAGGTCGTGGGCGATGCCGCCCAGCTTGTGCGCGTACCACCCGAAGGCGAGCAGCCACGTGCCGTCCGGCACGGCCGAGTAGCTGGCCGCGTCGCGGTCCACCTGGTGCAGCGAGACCTGTCGCGGCGGACCCTCCACCCGCCGGGCGGCCGGGACGCGTTCGGCGAGCCCGGCGGCGAAGCGCCCGAGCTCGGTGTCGTCGAAGCGGGCCCCGGTGTGACGGACCAGGTGCCCGAGCGAGGCGACGGTCTGGACGTAGTCGCCGATGTTGGAGGAGGTGTTGCGGCGGTCCGGCTGGTCGTAGCCCATGACGGCGATCGGGACCACCCCTTCGCCGCCGGGCAACGGCTCGGGCTCGCCCGCGGCCACCCGCGGCGCCCAGCGGGCCACCCACTCCCGGTCAGCCTGCAGCGTGGTGCGCGACGCCTCGTCGAGGGTGACACCGTCGAGCTCGCGTGCGGCCGCGGCGTCGAAGCGGCCCGCGAGCTCCTCGCACACATGGCCCATGCGCAGGCCCATCGCCCGGCGCAGCAGGTCCAGCCAGGTCCGCGAGGTGTGCTCGTCCTCATGGTCCAGCGCCTCACGGATGCCGCGCTCGCAGGCCTCCGGGTCGAAGCGTCCCGCGGACATGACGTACTCGCTGGCCGCGTGCGGCAGCCACACCTCGACCGGCAGCTGGGAGAGCCGCTCCCAGGCCAGCTCGGGCAGCCCCATCCGGTGAGCCACCAGGCCGGTCCCCAGCGCACCGGCCCGCCGGGTGGGCTCGTGGTCGTACAGCCACTGCGAGACCCGACGTGCCTCGGTCCCAGCCTCGATGCCGGTGGCCGCACGAACGTAGCCGGCCACCGCCCCCTCGAGCCCCTCGCCATCCGCCAGCCCGGAGACCAGCAGCCCCCGGCGAGCCAGGGCCGCCACCTCGGCCTCGTGCGTCGCCCGGTCCTGCTCGCTCACCCGCCCCGGGGCCCCACCAAGGCTGCTCGGGCGCACGCCCAGCGCGGCCGCGCGCAGCCCCCGGTAGGCGTACCCCAGGCCGCGCGCCCGCTCGGTGGACCGGTCCGCCGAGCGCCGCAGCTCGTCCCGCTCCTCGGTGAGCAGCTCCTGCTCGGCCCGCAGCTCCTCGACCCGGGCGCGCAGCTCGTCCCGCTGCGCCCGCGCCTGGTCGCGCTGCCGCGTGGCCGCGTCCCGGTCGCGCTCCGCGCGGCGCAGCCGGTCGCGGAGCCGACGCACCGGCGGGAGCTTCGTCGCGGCCTGCACCACGGGCTTCCGGGCCCGGGCGCGGGTCGAGGCGGCGGCGTCGTCGAGCGCGCGGCGCAGGTCATCAGGCACGGAGGTAGCTCCCTCGTCGTCGGCGGTGGCACCAACCTACGGGTGCGGTGCGCAGGGCCGCACCGGGACGCGCCGAGCGACCACCGCCACCAGGCCACCGGCCCCTGTCAGGGTCACCCGACCTCGCCCGCGCGACCTCGCCCGCGCGTGGAGGGCACCTCAGGCGTGCGCGTGGAGGGCACCTCAGGCGTGCGCGTGCAGCGGCCGCCCGGCGGCGAGCATCGCCGCCTCGCCGAGCGCCTCGCCCTGGGTGGGGTGGGCGTGCACCAGCGGCGCCACGTCCTCGGGGTGGGCCTCCCAGCCGACGACCACCTGGGCCTCGGCGATGAGCTCGCTGACCCCCAGGCCGATCATGTGCACCCCGACGACCGGGCCCTCCTTCGCCCGCAGCACGATCACCTGGCCGGAGGTGCCGCGGATGACGCTGCGCCCGTTGCCGCCGAGCGGGTAGGTCACCTGCTCGACCTCGACCCCGGCGGCGGTGGCCTGCTCGGTGGTCAGCCCGACGGAGGCGACCTCGGGGTCGGAGTAGGTGACCCGGGGGACCTGGGAGTCCTGGACCGGCTGCGGCTGCAGGCCGCCGATCTCCTCGGCGGCGAAGATGCCCTGGGCGAAGCCGCGGTGGGCCAGCTGCAGGCCGGGGACGATGTCGCCGACGGCCAGCACACCCGGCACGCTGGTGGCGCAGCGCTCGTCGGTGACGACGAAGCCCCGGTCGGTCTCGACGCCGACCTCCTCCAGGCCGATGCCCTCGGTGCGCGGCCCGCGACCCACCGCGACGAGCAGCAGCTCGGCCTCCAGCGGGTCGCCGCCCTCGATCTCGACGACCACCCGGTCCTCGTGCTCGGTGACCCCGGCCACCGAGACCGAGGTGCGCACGTCGCTGCCGCGCTTGCGGTAGGCCCGCTGCAGCTGGGTCGACAGGGCGGGCTCCTCGGCCGGCACCAGCCGGTCCAGCGCCTCGACGACGGTGACCTGGCTGCCGAAGGAGGCGAGCATCGAGGCGAACTCGACCCCGATGACACCGCCGCCGAGGACAATCGTGCGCTCCGGGATGCTCTCGATGCTTATCGCCTGGTCGCTGGTCATCACCCGCGGGCCGAGCGTGATCCCCGGCAGGGTGCGGGCGTAAGAGCCGGTGGCGAGCACGACGTGACGCCCGGCGACCTCGCGGGTGGCGCCGTCCGGCGCGGTCACCTCGACCGTGCCCGGACCGGTGAGCCGCCCGCGGCCGGCGACCACCTCGACCCCGGCCTGGGAGACCAGCCCGCTGACCCCCTTGTAGAGCTGGCCGACGACCGTGTCCTTGCGGGCGTGCAGCGCCGCCGTGTCGATGCCCTCGAAGGTCGAGCGCACCCCGAGATCGGCCCCGTGCCGGGCGTGGTCGGCGACCTCGGCGGCGTGCAGCAGCGCCTTGGTCGGGATGCACCCGCGGTGCAGGCAGGTGCCGCCGATCTTGTCCTCCTCGACCAGGGCCACGGTCAGGCCGAGCTGGCGGGCGCGCAGCGCGCAGGCGTAGCCGCCGCTGCCGGCGCCGAGGACGACGAGGTCGAAGGGGGTGTCGGACGAGCGGTCTGGGGTGGCGACCACGGCGATGCTCCTTTGCATCCGTTCTTCTGGTGGTCGGTCGAGGTGATGCGCCGAGATCGTCGGCGTGGATCACCTCGACCGAGGCTGAGGGGTCAGCGCTTCGTCGTCGGCTCCTGGGTGGCCAGCAGCTCGACGAGGGTGGTGACGGCGACGCCGGTGCCGCCCTTGCTCAGGTGCCCGGTGGCGCCGCCCTCGTTGAAGGAGGGGCCGGCGATGTCCAGGTGCGCCCACGGGACGGTCTCGCCGTCGGCGGTGCGGGCGAACTCCTGCAGGAAGAGCCCGGCGGTCAGCGCCCCGCCCCAGCGGTCGCCCTTGTGCGCGATGTCGGCGACCGAGGAGTCCAGGCCGCTGCGCAGGTCGGCCGGTAGCGGCAGCGGCCAGCTCGGCTCGTCGACGCGGGCCGAGGCGACGGCGATCTGCTCGCGCAGGTCGTCGTCGTTGCCCATGACCCCGAAGATCTTGGGGCCGAGGGCGACGACGCAGGCGCCGGTGAGGGTGGCGACGTCGATGACCCGGGTGGCGCCCTGCTCGACGGCCAGGCTCATCCCGTCGGCGAGCACCATCCGCCCTTCGGCGTCGGTGTCGATGATCTCTACGGTGGTGCCGTTGTGCATCGTCACGACGTCCCCGGGGCGCTGGGCGTTGCCGCCGGGCATGTTCTCGGCGAGGCAGAGGTAGCCGGTGACCGGGACCGGCAGGCCGAGCTCGGCGGCGGCGACGACGGTGGCGGCCACGGTGGCGGCGCCGGCCATGTCCGACTTCATCGTCGTCATCGAGGCCGGGGGCTTCAGGCACACCCCGCCGGTGTCGAAGGTGATGCCCTTGCCGACGAGCGCGACCGGGGGAGTCTTGCCGGAGCGGGCCGGCCGGTAGGCGAGCCGGACGATCCGCGGGGGACGGGTGCTGCCCTGGCCGACGCCGAGGATGCCGCCGAAGCCGCCGTCGGCCAGCGCCTCCTCGTCGAGCACGGTGACCTCGAGACGCCGCGAGGCGTCGGAGGCAGCGGCCACCTGCTGGACCTGCTCGGTGAAGGTCTGCGGGTAGAGCAGGTTGGGCGCGGTGTTGACCAGGTCGCGGGCCCAGGCGACCGCGCGACCGACCACCGCGGCGCGGGCGAGCACGTCCTGGGGCGAGTCCTTGCGCCCGAGCGAGGAGTAGACGGTGATCTCGCGCTCGTCCCCGTCGCCGTGCGTGTCGCTGCCCTTGCCCTTGCCCTTGCGCTTGCTCGAGCCCGTGCCCGCGTCCGCGCCCCCGGCGCTCTTGTGCGCGGTGAAGGTGTAGGCGCCGCCCAGGGCCCCCTCGGCGATCGCCGCCAGGCCGGCCCCGTCGGCGTGCGGCAGGGCGAGCGCCACCGAGCCGTCGCCGGCGGCCCGGGTGGCCGAGCCGGCGGCCCGGCGCAGCACCTCGGTCACCGGACGGTCGTCCTCCTCGCCGCCGAGCCCGACGAGCACGACCCGGCGGGCGGCGACCCCGGGGACCGCGGCCACCGTGGTGGTGCTGCCCACGGCGGTGCTGGGCTCCAGCGCGGCCAGCAGGCTGCCCAGGTGGCTCAGCGCCTTCTTCGGCAGGTCGGCGCCGACCAGCGTGGCCGGGTCGTCGCCGGCGCCGGGCGCGATGCCGAGCACGAGGGCGTCGCCGGCGAAGGTGGCGGCGGAGCGGGATCCGAGGGAGAGGAGGGACACGGGGTGCCTTTCTGCTCGGGGACGGCCACCTCGGCGGCGGCGCTCGGGGTTGCCCGCAGGCTATCTCGGATCCCGAGACGGTAGCGTCACCGGTATGAGCGACGCCTCCTCCCTGCGAACCTCCCCGCTGCACCAACGGCACGTCGACCTCGGCGCGAAGATGGCCGACTTCGGCGGCTGGGAGATGCCGATCGAGTATCCCGGCGGCGGGGTGGTCGCCGAGCACACCGCGGTCCGGGAGCGGGTCGGCATCTTCGACGTCTCCCACCTCGGCAAGGCGAGCGTGCGCGGCCCGGGGGCGGCCGCCTTCGTCAACGCGTGCCTGACCAACGACCTCGCCCGGATCGGGCCCGGCCAGGCGCAGTACACGCTGTGCTGCGACGACTCCGGCGGGGTCGTCGACGACCTCATCCTCTACCTCAGGTCGAGCGACGACGTCTTCCTCGTGCCCAACGCCGCCAACACCGCCCGGGTGGTGGCGATGCTCCAGGCCGAGGCGCCCGACGGCGTCGAGATCACCGACAAGCACGAGGAGCACGCGGTGATCGCCGTGCAGGGGCCGCGCAGCGACGAGGTGCTCGACGCCCTCGGGCTGCCGGTCGACCACGACTACATGTCCTTCGACACCGCCCGTTGGCAGGAGCAGGAGATCATCGTCTGCCGCACCGGCTACACCGGCGAGCGCGGCTACGAGCTGGTCGCGCCGGCCGAGGTCGCCCCGGCGCTGTGGGACGCGCTCGTCGAGGCGATGGCCGCGCACGAGGGGCTGCCCTGCGGGCTCGGCGCCCGGGACACCCTGCGCACCGAGATGGGCTACCCGCTGCACGGCAACGACCTGGGCCCGCAGATCACCCCGGTGATGGCCCGCTCGGCGTGGGCGGTCGGCTGGGAGAAGGAGCGCTTCTGGGGCAAGGAGGCGCTCGTCGCCCAGCGGCTGGCCAAGGACTCCCGCCTGCTGCGCGGTCTGCGGGTCACCGGCCGCGGCATCCCGCGCCCGCATTGCCCGGTCCGGCTGCCCGACGACGCCGGCGGGGTCTCCGGGGGCGAGGTCGGCGAGGTCACCTCGGGCACCTTCAGCCCGACCCTCAAGGTCGGTGTCGCGCTCGCCCTGCTGGATCGCTCGGTGGCCCTCGGCGACGAGGTGGTGATCGACGTCCGCGGCCGGGCCGTCCCCGCCGAGGTCGTCAAGCCCCCCTTCGTCGAGGTGCAGGTGAGGTCGTCGTGAGCGAGCAGTACACCTGGCGCTTCGAGGGCGCCGACGGCGCCGCCCCGGCCACCGGTCCGGAGCGCTCGGTCCCCTTCCCCACCCAGGCGGACGCCGAGGCGTGGTTCACCGAGAGCTGGCAGGACCTGGCCGCGGCCGGGGTCGCCCAGGTGACCCTGCTGCGCGAGGGCGTCGAGGTCTACGGACCGATGCCGCTGGATCCGGCCTGAGCGGACCGGCTCACGATCGGCTCAGCATGAGCCGGATCGGCGCAGCGGGCTGCCCGGGTCAGCGGGGCTGCTCGCCGCGCTTGATCATCGCCTTCGGCAGCCGGGTGCGGCGCATCTGGAAGGAGCGCATGCCCTGGTACATCCCCAGGCCCTTGGTCTCGGTGTCCTCGCCGAAGCGGGCCCAGATGGCGGCCCGGGTGCGGCGCCACAGCAGCACCGCGTCGAGCACGGCGAGGATGATGATGACGTAGACGGCGAGGAAGGCGTACGAGGCCACCGCCGGGGAGAGGAAGCTCAGCACGAGCACCGCGAGCATCAGCGGCAGCAGGATCTCGCCGGGGTTGAAGCGGGCGTCGACGACGTCGCGGACGAAGCGGCGCACCGGCCCCTTGTCCCGGGCCGGCATGTTCCGCTCGTCCCCGGTGACCATCGCCTCCCGGGTGCGCTGCGCGGCGGCCCGTCGCGCCTGCCGGTCGGCGGCGCGCGCCGACTTGCGGTCGTCCTGCACCAGCGGACGCTTGCGGGCGGCCTCCTGGTCGCGCCGCTTGGGGGTCGGCCGGTTCTTGGCACCCTCGCGCTCCGGGTGGTCCACCTCGGCCTGGGTGATGCCACCCTCCGACTTGTCCTTCTTGCGTCCGAACACGAGACCCAACTCTAGGTGCACCGGCCGCCGCCGCCCTCAGCCGGTAGCGTCGGGACGGTGAGCCAGCAGCAGAGCGACGACGTGATCAGCCCCGACGAGATCGAGGCGGTGCGCGCCCGGGTCCGCGACCTCATGCCCGGGGTGCGCGCCGACCTCGAGGCGCTGACCCGGATCCCCAGCGTCAGCCTCGGCTCCTTCGACCAGGCCCAGGTGCAGCGCAGCGCGGAGGCGACCGCGGAGCTGCTGCGCACCGAGGGGCTGGACGTCGAGATCGTCGCCGAAGGGGGCCGCCCCGCGGTCATCGGGCACGTGGACGGCCCGCCCGGCAGCCCGACCGTGCTGCTCTACGCCCACCACGACGTGCAGCCGCCCGGCGACCGCGCGGACTGGGACTCCGATCCCTTCGAGCCGGTGGAGCGCGACGGGCGGCTCTACGGCCGCGGCGCCGCCGACGACAAGGCCGGGGTGATGGCGCACGTCGCCGCGCTGCGCGCCCACGCCGGCGACCTGCCGTGCGGGGTCACCGTCTTCGTCGAAGGGGAGGAGGAGATCGCCAGCGAGTCGCTGCCGCTGATCCTCGCCCGGCACGGCGACCGGCTCGCCTGCGACGCGATCGTGCTGGCCGACTCGCTGAACTGGGCGATCGGCACGCCGGCGCTGACCACCAGCCTGCGCGGCCAGGTCCGGGTCGTCGCCACCGTGCGCACCCTCGACCACGGGGTGCACTCCGGCATGTTCGGCGGCGCCTGCCCGGACGCGATCACCGCGCTGTGCCGGCTCATGGCGACGCTGCACGACGACGCCGGGGACGTCGCCGTCGCCGGGCTGCGTCGCTCGGCCGCGCCGGAGATCGACTACGACGAGGCGCGGCTGCGCGAGGAGTCCGGGCTGCTGCCGGGAACCGAGCTCATCGGCACCGGCTCCATCCCCTCGCGGCTGTGGACCGCGCCGGCGGCCACGGTCATCGGCATCACCTGCCCCAGCGTCGAGGAGGCCGGCAACGTCCTCAACGCCACCGCCAGCGCGAAGATCAGCCTGCGGATCCACCCCGAGGAGGCCCCGCAGGACGCGGTCGCCGCGCTGCGCCAGCACCTGCTCGACCACGCCCCGTGGGGCGCGCAGGTCGAGGTCACCGTCGACGACGAGGGGTGGGGCTTCGCCGCCGACGCCGAGGGGCCGATCTATGACCAGGCCCGGGCCGCCTTCGCCGACGCCTGGGGCACTGACCCGGTCGACGTCGGGATCGGCGGCTCCATCCCCTTCGTCCAGGCCTTCGCCGAGAGCTTCCCGGAGGCGGCCATCCTCGTCACCGGCGTCGAGGACCCGGACACCCGCGCGCACGGGGCGAACGAGTCGTTGCACCTCGGCGAGTTCGAGCGGGTGTGCACCGCCGAGGCGCTGCTGCTCGCCCGGCTGGGCGCCATGCCGCGCAGCGCTTGACCAGGTGACCCGGTGATCGGCGCTGCTGCTCGCCCGGCTGGGCGCCATGCCGCGCAGCGCTTGACCAGGTGACCCGGTGATCGGCCGACCTGATGACCGCCTGGTCGGGCGACCGAGGCGCGGCAGGTGCTTGAAATCGATATCATCGGGGCATGGCCGACGGGACGTACGTGGAGCAGGAGTTCGTGCGGGACACGAACTACATCGCCGACCGGATCCTCGCCGATCCGGACCCGAGCAAGGCGCCCGGCGGCGACGCGCCCGTCGGGGCCCAGGAGTGGCCGGTCGAGCCGGGCCGCTACCGGCTCGCCGTGGCCCGGGCCTGCCCGTGGGCGAACCGTGCGATCATCGTCCGCCGGCTGCTCGGTCTCGAGGACGTCATCTCGATGGGGGTGGCCGGACCGACGCACGACGCCGACAGCTGGACCTTCGACAAGGACCCCGACGGGGTCGACCCGGTGCTCGGCATCCCGCGGCTCAAGGACGCCTACGAGGCGCGGTGGCCCGGCTACCCCCGCGGGATCACCGTGCCGGCGATGGTCGACGTGCCGACCGGCGCGGTGGTCACCAACGACTTCCCGAGCATCACCGAGGACCTCAGCACCCAGTGGCGCCCGTACCACCGGGAGGGTGCGCCCGACCTGTGGCCTGCCGAGCACCTCGAGGAGATGGCCGAGGTCAACCGTCGCGTCTACACCGAGGTGAACAACGGGGTCTACCGCTGCGGCTTCGCCGGCACGCAGCAGGCCTACGACGAGGCCTACGACCGGCTCTTCACCGCGCTGGACTGGCTGGAGGAGCGGCTGGCCGACCGCCGCTACCTCGTCGGTGACCACCTCACCGAGGCGGACGTGCGGCTCTTCACCACGCTGGCCCGCTTCGACGCCGCCTACCACGGCCACTTCAAGTGCAACCGCAGCAAGCTCACCGAGATGCCGGTGCTGTGGGCCTACGCCCGCGACCTGTGGACCACCCCGGGCTTCGGGGACACCACCGACGTCGTCGACATCAAGCGGCACTACTACGAGGTGCACCGGGACATCAACCCGACCGGGGTCGTCCCGCAGGGGCCGGAGCTCATGGGCTGGCTGGAGCCGCACGGCCGCGAGGCGCTCGGCGGATCGCCCTTCGGCGACGGCACCCCGCCCGGGCCGCCGCCCGAGGGGGAACGGGTCCCGGTGGCGCACAACCCCACGCTCGGCGAGGACGGGATGGTCCGCACCCGCTGATCTGCACCGCCCGTCGGCCTGTGTCAACTGTGTGTTGACGCCAGGCGTTGCGTCAACCTATCGTTGACGCCATGGCGCGCACCCTCGACCCCGGACCACGCCTCGGGCTGCTCCTCGTGCTCCTCGGGTTCCTCACCTACGGCGCGAGCCGCCTGATCGACGGCGGCTTCGTCGGCGGCATGTTCCAGGGGATGACCGTCGCGCTGATGATCGGCGGCGCCTGGCTCATCGGATCGCTCTGGCGCGATCGCGACCGGGACGACGACGGCGGTGACCAGATGTGGCTGCCGAGCCGGGGCGCCGGGGGAGAGGCCGGGAACGGCCGGCCGACCGGTCGCGAGGCGGCCGCCGATGACGCGTGACACCGGGGCGCTCGACGAGCCGCTGCAGGACCGGATCGCGCAGGCGGTGCTGGCGGCAGACAGCCCGGACCCGGTCGGCACGGGCGCGGACGTCACGGACCCGGACGTCACGGACCCGGTCGGTACGGGCGCGACGCCAGACGGCGGGTCGGCGCCGCTCGACCCGGAGGACCCGGCGAGCCACCTGATCATCGTGCGCCGGGCGGCGGAGGCCGAACGGATCTCGCGCGACCTGCTCCTGCAGGCCGTCGGCGCGGCCCGGGCCAGCGGGCACAGCTGGGCCGCCATCGGACGCGAGCTGGGGATGAGCCGGCAGGCGGCCCAGCAGCGCTTCGGCGGAGCGGACGCCGTCGACGCGGTCACCACGAGCGGTGCCGACGCCCCGGCAGCCGCGCCCGAGACGCGGCGGCTGGGGCCGATCACCGCGCTCGACGAGATGGCTGAGCTGGCGATCGCCGGTCGGCAGGGCTGGCGCACGGTCGGCGCCGGCATGTTCTACCATCTCGTGGAGCGCACCGAGACCCGGTGGGAGCACCGCCGGGTGGTCTGGGCGGGCCCGGCGCAGCGGTTCGAGCGGGACGGGTGGCAGGTGGCGCTGCGCGCCTTCCCGTGGATCTACCTGGTGCGCGACCTCGGCCTGCCGCCCGAGCAGCCCTGAGGCACGCGGCACCGCTCGGTCACGGCCGGCACTAGCCTGCGGGGGTGCACGTGCTCCTCGCCCCGGACTGCTTCACCGGCACCCTGACCGCCACCCAGGCGGCCGAGGCGATGGCCGCCGGCTGGCGGAGCAGCGCCCCCGACGACCTGCTCACCCTCCGCCCCCTCTCCGACGGCGGACCCGGCTTCCTCGACGTCGTCGAAGGGGCCCGCGGCGGCCGCTCGGTGGCGGTCACCGTCTCCGGCCCGCTCGGCGTGCCCACCCCGGCCGCCGTGCTGCTCACCGAGGACGGGGTGCGCACCGCGTGGATCGAGTCCGCCCAGGCGATCGGGCTGCACCTGCTGGAGGCCAGCGAGCGCGACCCCGGGCGCACCAGCACCCGTGGCCTGGGCGAGCTGATCGCCGCCGCAGCCGACGAGGGCGCCGAGCGGATCGTCGTCGGGCTCGGCGGCTCCGGGACGAACGACGCCGGAGCCGGGATGCTCGCGGCGCTCGGCGCCGGTCCCGGAGAGGTGCTCGGCGGCGGGGGAGCCGGCCTGGTCGCCGCCCGCGAGGGCGACCTGGCCGAGCTGGCCGCCGTGCGGCAGCGGCTGGCCGCGATCGACCTCGTCGTGGCCACCGACGTCGACGCCCCGCTGCTGGGGCTGCAGGGCGCCAGCGCCGTCTACGCCGAGCAGAAGGGCGCCACCCCCGAGCAGGGGCAGCTGCTCGAGGCCAGCCTCGGCCACTTCGCCGACCTTGTCCGTCGGGTGCTGCCCCCGGGCGAGGACCTGCTCACCGGGCGGCCGCGCCGCCTGGACCGGGCCCCCGGCGCCGGGGCGGCCGGCGGGGCGGGCTACGCGCTGCTCGTGCTTGGGGCGCGCCGGGTGAGCGGCGTGGCGACGGTCATCGAGGCGGTCGGGCTGGACGAGCTGGTCGCCGCGGCCGACCTCGTGGTCACCGGCGAGGGGCAGCTCGACTGGCAGAGCCTGCAGGGCAAGGTCGTCGCCGGGGTGTGCCAGGTGGCGGCCCCGCACGCGGTGCCGGTGGTGGCGATCGCCGGGCGCGCGATGATCGGCCGCCGGGAGGCCATGGCGATGGGCGCCAGCGGGGTCTACGCGGTCGCCGAGCGCCCTGACCAGGTGGAGGCGGCGATGGCCGACCCGGTCGGCACGCTCACCGCCCGCACGGCCCGGGTGGCCGCCACCTGGTCGCCGCGCCGCTGACCACCCCGACCAGTCGCCGCACGCCGCCGCGCCGTTGACCACCGCGCCGCCGACCGCCGGCGCGGTGACGTATCGTGGGTGACGTCGGGAAGCGATCCGCCACCGCGGGCGTTGCACCCGGTGAGCGACGCGGCAGCGCCGCCCGAGAGACCTGACCCCGAGACGATCCGAGGACTACCGCGATGAGCGTCCAGGACACCCAGCCCAGCACGCCGGCCACCGCCGAGGACACGCACGGCGTCATCCTCACCGACCTCGCCGCCGGCAAGGTGAAGTCCCTGCTCGAGCAGGAGGGCCGCGACGACCTGCGGCTGCGCGTCGGCGTGCAGCCCGGCGGCTGCTCCGGCCTGATCTACCAGCTGTACTTCGACGAGCGCAGCCTCGACGGCGACCTGGTCCGTGACTTCGGCGGCGTCGAGGTCGTCGTCGACCGGATGAGCTCGCCGTACCTGTCCGGCGCCACCATCGACTTCGCCGACACCATCGAGAAGCAGGGCTTCACCATCGACAACCCGAACGCGGGCAGCTCCTGCGCCTGCGGCGACTCCTTCAGCTGAGCCCCCGGCGGGGCCCCCTCCGGGCGGGCCCGCCGACGCGACGCACCTCACGACGAGGCCGCGGTCTCCCTCCCGGGACCGCGGCCTCGCCGTCTGTAGGGTGACCGGGTGCCTATCGCCATCGCCGGATCCATCGCCACCGACAACCTGATGACCTTCTCCGGGAGGTTCGCCGACTCGCTCGTGCCGGACCAGCTGGACAAGATCTCGGTCTCCTTCCTCGCCCACTCGCTCGAGGTCCGCCGCGGCGGGGTGGCCGCGAACATCAGCTTCGGCATGGCCAACCTCGGCCAGCGCCCGGTGCTCGTCGGCGCCGTCGGCGAGGACTTCGCCGACTACCGCTCCTGGCTGGAGCGGCACGGCGTCGACTGCGGCTCGGTGCTCACCTCGCAGACCCAGCACACCGCCCGCTTCGTGTGCACCACCGACGACGACATGGCCCAGATCGCCACCTTCTACGCCGGCGCGATGAGCGAGGCCCGGGAGATCGAGCTGGCGCCCATCGCCGAGCGCGTCGGCGGCCTCGACCTCGTGCTCGTCGGCCCGGACGACCCCGAGGCGATGCGCCGGCACACCCGCGAGTGCCTCTCCCGCGGCATCCCCTTCGTCGCCGACCCCAGCCAGCAGCTCGCCTTCAGCGACGGCGAGTTCATCCGCGAGCTCATCGACGGGGCCGAGTACCTCATCACCAACGAGTACGAGTCGCACCTGACCGAGCAGAAGACCGGCTGGAGCCAGCAGGAGATCGACTCCCGGGTCACCTACCGGGTCACCACCCTCGGCAAGGACGGGGTCCGGATCACCGGGAAGGGGATCGAGGAGCCGATCGAGGTCGGGGTGGCCCGCGAGGTGCGCAAGGCCGACCCCACCGGGGTCGGCGACGCCTTCCGCGCCGGCTTCCTCACCGGCGTCTCCGAGGGGCTGCCGCTGCGCGAGTCGGCCGAGCTCGGCTCGATGCTGGCGACCTACGTCATCGAGACCGTCGGCACCCAGGAGTACGAGCTGGGCCAGGCCCGCTTCCTGGAGCGGCTCGCCGAGGCCTACGGGCAGGAGAGCGCCGACCGGATCGCCGGCCACGTGCGCTGCCCCCGCCCCTGACCCGCGCGCAGCAGGCCTGACCGAGGACCCGGGCCGGTGACCTCGCCGCCCGTGCGGCCGCCCCACCCGCCGACGGAGCCGCCGCCGACCCGCTGGCGGCTGCCCGACCCCGCCGGGGCCGGGGAGGACGACCTGCTCGCCCTCGGCGCCGACCTCGAGCCCGGGACGATGCTGGCCGCCTACCGCGGCGGGCTCTTCCCGATGGGGGTGGGCGAGGGCGGCGGGCCGCCGCTGGGCTGGTGGTCCCCGCTGCGCCGCGGCGTGCTCGAGCCCGGCTCGGTCCGGGTGAGCCGGTCGCTGCGGCGCTCGCTGCCCACCTTCACCACGACCGTGGACCGCGCCTTCGACGCGGTCGTCGCCGGCTGCGCGGACCCGAGCCGCTCGGGGGCGTGGATCACCCCGGCCGTGGCCGCCGCCTACGGTCGGCTGCACCGGCTCGGGTGGGCGCACAGCATCGAGGTGTGGCGGGCCGGCGAGCTCGTCGGCGGCCTCTACGGCCTCGGCGTGCGCGGGCTCTTCGCCGGGGAGTCGATGTTCCACCGGGCCACCGACGCCTCGAAGGCGGCGCTGGTGCGCCTGGACGGGATCGTCGCCGGGGACGGGGACCCGCGCCGGATCATCGACGTGCAGTGGCGCACCGACCACCTGGCCACGCTGGGTGTCACCGAGATGGCCCGGACGGACTACCTGCTCCGGCTGAGCGCTGCGGCGGCCTGCCCCGAGATCGACTGGCGCGCAGCGGCGGACGATGCTGCCGGTGACGGCGGTACGGCGCCGGGCTGAGGCCTCACCGCACGCTCGACGCCGGGCACCCCTTGCGGCGTCAGGACAGGCCTGTGCGGTAGCGTGGCATCCGTCGTTTGGAACCATCTGATGAGTGGGTGTCTTGTGCCTGTGACTCGCCGTCCGGCCCGGTCGCGTTCGCGCCGCCGTCTCGCCGTCCTCGGTCTTGCCCTGAGCCCGCTGGTGCTCACCGCCTGCGGCGCCGTCGGGGTGCACGCCGACCCGGCGAACGGGTACCTGCCGAACGGCATCACCGAGGAGTCCAAGCAGGTCGAGGAGCTGTGGATGGGCTCCTGGATCGCCGCGCTGGCGGTCGGCGTGCTCGTCTGGGGCCTGATCCTCTGGTGCGTCGCGGCCTACCGGAAGCGCAAGGACGACAACACCCTCCCGGTGCAGTTCCAGTACAACGTGCCGCTGGAGATCCTCTACACGGTCGTGCCCATGCTCATGGTGGGCGTCCTCTTCTACTACTCCGAGGTCGCCACCCAGGACCTGCACGACACCAGCGCGGAGCCGGACGAGACGATCAACGTCGTCGCCAAGCAGTGGACCTGGGACTTCAACTACGTCGACGCCGACGTGCACGAGTCCGGTCAGATGGCCGAGCTGACCGGTGAGGAGGGCGTCGAGGAGACCCTGCCGACGCTCTACGTCCCGGTGGGGGAGACCGTGGAGCTGCAGCTGACGTCGCGCGACGTCGTCCACTCCTTCTGGGTGCCGGCCTTCCTCGAGAAGATGGACCTCAACCCCGGCGTGGTGAACGTCCTGCAGGTCACCCCGACCGAGGAGGGCACCTTCCAGGGCAAGTGCGCCGAGCTCTGCGGCGCCTACCACAGCCAGATGCTCTTCAACCTCGAGGTGGTCAGCCGCGAGGAGTACGACGCGCACATGGCCGAGCTCGAGGAGCAGGGCAACACCGGCCTGCTGCCGAACGACCTCAACCGCGACGAGATCATCGAGCGGGACCAGCCGCTCCTGGACGAGGAGGAGTCGAACTGATGTCCACCGTCAGCGGCGCCCTGAACCGCACCTCCGACGACTCCGTGCGCAACGAGCGGGTGGCCGCGCGACGGGCCCGGGCCGGCACCCAGTTCTTCCGGTACATCACGACGACCGACCACAAGGTCATCGGCAACCTCTACCTCATCACCAGCTTCCTCTGGTTCCTCGTCGGCGGCGTCATGGCCGTCGTCATCCGGCTCGAGCTGTGGGCCCCCGGCCTGCAGGTGGTGGACAACCCCGAGCAGTTCAACCAGATGTTCACCATGCACGGCACGATCATGCTGCTGCTCTTCGCGACGCCCTCCTTCGCCGGCTTCGCGAACGCGCTCATGCCGCTGCAGATCGGTGCGCCGGACGTGGCCTTCCCACGGCTGAACATGTTCGCCTTCTGGCTCTTCCTCTTCGGCGGGATCATCGCCGCGCTGGGGCTCTTCACCCCCGGCGGCGCCGCCTCCTTCGGCTGGACCGCCTACGCGCCGCTGTCCGACTCCGCCTTCAGCCCGGGGATCGGCGCCGACCTGTGGATCTGGGGCCTGGGCCTGAGCGGCTTCGGCACGATCCTCGGTGGCGTCAACTTCATCACGACGATCATCTGCATGCGGGCGCCCGGCATGACGATGTTCCGGATGCCGATCTTCACCTGGACGGTGCTGATCACCTCGGTGCTCATCCTCATGGCCTTCCCGGTGCTGGCCGCGGCGCTCATCGGCCTCGGCTTCGACCGGCGCTTCGGCGGGCACATCTTCGACCCGAGCAACGGCGGGGTGATGCTCTGGCAGCACCTCTTCTGGTTCTTCGGGCACCCCGAGGTCTACGTCCTCGCGCTGCCGTTCTTCGGCGTGATCTCCGAGGTCATCCCGACCTTCTCGCGCAAGCCGATCTTCGGCTACAAGACGCTGGTCTTCGCGACCATCGCCATCGCCGCGCTGTCGGTCTCGGTGTGGGCCCACCACATGTACGTCACCGGCCAGATCTTCCTGCCGTTCTTCGCGATCATGACGATGGCGATCGCGGTGCCCACCGGGGTGAAGTTCTTCAACTGGATCGGCACGATGTGGGGCGGCAAGATCGTCATGAGCGCGGCCATGCTGTGGGCCGTCGGCTTCCTCGTGACCTTCCTCTTCGGTGGTCTGACCGGGGTCATCCTGGCCAGCCCGGCCCTGGACTTCCAGGTCAGCGACACCTACTTCGTCGTGGCCCACTTCCACTACGTGCTCTTCGGCACGATCGTCTTCAGCTTCTTCGCGGCGCTCTTCTACTGGTGGCCGAAGTTCACCGGGAAGATGCTCGACGAGCGGCTCGGCAAGATCCAGTTCTGGCTGCTCTTCGTCGGCTTCCACACGACCTTCCTCATCCAGCACTGGCTGGGCGCGAACAACATGCCCCGCCGCTACGCCGACTACCTGCCCGAGGACGGCCTGCAGCTGGGCAACCAGATCTCCACGGTCGGCTCGCTCATCCTCGCGGTGAGCTTCCTGCCCTTCTTCTACAACGTCTGGAAGACCCAGACGAAGGGGGAGAAGGTCGAGGTCGACGACCCGTGGGAGTACAGCTCCAGCCTGGAGTGGGCGACCTCCTGCCCGCCGCCGCGGCACAACTTCACGTCGATCCCGCGGATCCGCTCCGAGCGGCCCGCCTTCGACCTGCACCACCCGGAGTACGCGCCGAAGGCGATCCGCAGCGCGCTGGAGCGTGACCGCGAGCTCGCCGCGGGCCAGGCAGGCGCCGGCTCCGGCTCCGCGGGCGGCACCGGCTCGACCTCCGCCCCGACCACCCCGGGAGACGCCCGATGAAGGCCGAGACCAAGCTCTTCACCCTGCTCGGCGCCTTCTTCGCCGCCTGCGGGATCGCCTACGGGCTGGTCACCGGCTGGGACGAGCCGGTCGGTGTCGTCGCGCTGCTGCTCTCCGCCGGCCTCGGCGCGATGATCAGCTTCTTCCTCTGGAAGGCCGGCAAGGACCTGCCGCCGCGGCCGGACGACAGCCCGGACGGCGAGATCGCCGACCAGGCCGGCGACTACGGCGAGTTCGCCCCCTACTCATGGTGGCCCCTGTGGCTCGGCCTGTCCGGCGCGATCATCTTCCTCGGCGTGGCCGTCGGCTTCTGGGTCTTCTTCCTCGGTGCGGTCTTCGGGGTCTACGCCCTCGTCGGCTGGGTCTTCGAGTACTACCAGGGCGAGCACGCCAGCTGACGACCCCGCCGGGAGACCGGCGGGCCCGTGACGGGAGACCGCCTCCCGCTGCTCTGCCGACTCGTGACCCGCGCGTAACCGGCGCGTGACCGCGGCGGCCCCGGCCTCGCCGGCCCGGCCGCTAGCGTCGGTCGACATGGACGAGGGACACCCTGTACGGCAGGCGACGGCGGCGGACGCTCCCACCCTGGGGCGGCTGCTGTGGGCCTTCAACACCGAGTACGAGACCCCGACCGACCCGGCGCAGGTGCTCGCCGACCGGTTCGCCCGGATGCTCCAGGGGCGCGACGCCTTCGCGCTGCTGGCCGGCGAGGACGACGGCTTCGCGCTGGTGACGCTGCGCCCGGCGATCTGGTTCGACGGGCCGATCGCCCAGCTCGAGGAGCTCTACGTGGGGCCCGAGCGGCGCAGCCAGGGCATCGGCAGCGCGCTGCTGTCGGCGGCGCGGCACCTCGTCGAGGAGCGCGGGGCCCCGGAGATCAACATCATCGTCGACGAGAGCGACCGGGCCAGCCAGCGCTTCTACGAGCGGCACGGCTTCGCCACCAGCAGCGGCGGGGTGCGCGACCGGATGCTCTTCTACGCCGGCCCCAGCGAGGAGACCGCCGAGATCCCGGTGGTCCGCTGACCGACGCCCCCGGTCCGTCGACCGCGCGCGACCGGCGAGGATTCGGGCCTGACGACGCCCGCCGGTAGGCTGATGCGGAGCGGTCGCGGCAGGGGCGGCCGCCCGTCGGGCGGGTCACGTCCGACGCGACGTGGCCGGGCTCGGAGCAGGGTGGACTGACGTATGCGTGCGAGGACGACGACCGTCGCCGTGGGAGCGGCGCTGACGATGGGCCTGGCGGCCTGCTCGGGCAGCTCCGGTGGCAGCGGGTCCGCCAGCTCCAGCGGTGCGGCGGCCAGCTCGAGCAGCGCGACCCCCGAGCCGGCGACCGTCGAGGTCAGCCCCCGCGACGAGGCCAGCGAGATCATGCCCGACGACGAGGTCACCGTCATGGTGACCGAGGGACAGCTGCAGGAGGTCGTCGTCACCGACGCCGACGGCGACGAGCTGGCCGGCGCCGCGGAGGGCCAGACCTGGACCAGCTCGGCCCGGATGAGCCCGTCGGAGACCTATGAGGTGGCGGTCACCGCCACCGGACCGGACGGCACCGACAGCACCCAGACCTCCACCTTCACCACCCACGAGCCGGAGGTGACCGCCACCTACGGGGTCGTCTACGACGAGCAGACCGTCGGGGTGGGCATGCCGGTGAGCATCCAGTTCGACTCCGAGGTGACCGACGAGGTCTACCGCAAGGAGATCGAGGAGGCGGTGACCGTGAAGACCACCCCGAGCACCGAGGGCTCCTGGGGATGGCTGGACAACCGCCAGCTGATGTGGCGACCGAAGGAGTTCTGGGAGCCCGGGACGAAGGTGAGCGTGGACGCGCCGCTGACCGGCTTCCAGACCGGCGACGACAAGTGGGTGGCCGAGGACCTGTCCGGCTCGATGACCATCGGGCGGGAGCAGCTGAGCACCGTCGACATCGCCAACCACGAGATGACCGTCGAGCGCGGCGGCCGGACCGTCAAGACCTACCCGGTCAGCAGCGGCAAGCCCGGCCCGGAGACCGAGACCCGCTCCGGGATGAAGATCGTCATCGGCAAGGTCCGCGAGATGACCATGGACTCCAGCACCGTGGGCGTGCCCGAGGGCGACCCGGACTACTACAACGTCGACACCGAGTGGAACGTCCGGGTGACCTGGACGGGGGAGTTCCTGCACTCGGCGCCCTGGTCGGTGGGCTCCCAGGGCAGCACCAACGTCTCGCACGGCTGCGTCAACCTCGCCCCGGCGAACGCGCAGTGGGTCTACGAGAACAGCCTGCCGGGGGATCCGGTGGACTTCACCGGCAGCGACCGGGAGTTCCTGCCGACCGAGGGCATCGGGGTGTGGCAGTACTCCTGGGCGCAGTGGCAGGAGCAGAGCGCCGCGGCGTGACCCGCCAGGCGTGCACCGGCAGCTGCCGGCGGCGACCGTGACGCGCGATCAGCCCCAGCCGAGCTCGTGCAGCCGCTCCTCGTCGATCCCGACGTGGTGCGCCGCCTCGTGGACGATCGTCACGGTGATCTCCTCGCGCAGCTCCTCCAGGGAGTCGCACATCCGGGTCAGCGGACCCCGGAAGAGGAAGATGCGGTCCGGCAGCGCCCCGGCCCAGCCACCGTCGCGCTCCGGCAGCGGCACCCCCAGGTAGATCCCGAGCAGGTCGACCGCCTCGTTCGGCGGCATCTCCAGCTCGACCGGGTCCGGCTCGTCCTCGACGAGGAAGGCGACGTTGTCGAGCAGGTCGAGCATCTGCGCCGGCACCTCGTCCAGACCCTCCTGGACCAGCCGCTCGAAGTGGGCACGGTCGACGTCGATCATGTGGGCTCCATCGGTGGTAGCAGCGCCGGCGCTCGGTGGGCCATCGCGGCCAGGTGCGGCTCAGGGCCCCGGGAGCGTGCTCCCGGGGCCCTGCGTGCGGTGGGCGGCTCGGCCACTCAGCGGCTGCCGATGCCGGCCGGCTCCTTGGCGCCCTCCACGGCCTCGTGCTCGTCGTGCTCGTGGTGCGCGGCCTCGAGCTCCGCCGGGGTGACCGGTCGGATCTCGTCGTCGAAGAAGAAGCCGTGCAGCCGCGCCCGCAGCTTGCGCTTGGCGCCACCCTTGCGGGGCACCCCGTTGGCGTCCGTGTCGCCCTCGATCTGCAGCGGCTCGGCCGGGTCGTGCTGGACGTAGGTCCAGCGCTCGTAGGCGTCCAGCGGGGCGTGCACCTCGTGGAAGTCGCCGCCGGGCCCTCGGACGATCCGACCGGTCTCCCGGCCGTGCAGCACGACCTCCCGGTCGTGCCGCTGCAGGCTCAGGCAGATCCGCTTCGTCGCCCAGAAGGCGATGACCGGTCCGACGAAGGTCAGCACCCGCAGCAGCTGGGTGATGTCGTTGATCGACAGGTCGAACTTGATCGCCATGATGTCGTTGCTCGCGGCGAACATGAGCACGCCGTAGAGGGTGAGCGCGGCGACACCGAGGGCGGTCCGGGTGGGCCGGTTGCGCGGGCGGTCCAGCAGGTGGTGCTCACGCTTGTCACCGGTCACCCAGGCCTCGATGAAGGGGTAGGCGATCATCCCTCCGTAGAAGAGCGGGATGACCAGGAGGGCACCGATGATCACCGGCCAGGCCCAGGTGTAGCCGAAGGTGGTGAACTCCAACCACCCCGGCAGCAGCCGCAGCGCCCCGTCCGGGAAGCCCATGTACCAGTCCGGCTGGGCGCCGGCGGTCGTGGCGTTCGGCATGTAGGGCCCGTGCACCCAGACCGCGTTGATCTGCACCAGCGAGGAGATCAGCGCGATCCCGCCGAAGACGATGAAGAAGAAGCCGCCGGCCTTGGCCGCGTACACCGGCATCACCGGGAAGCCGACGACGTTGTCGTTGGTCCGGCCGGGCCCGGGGTACTGGGTGTGCTTCTGCACCGCCACCAGCACGATGTGCGCGGTGAAGAGCGCGATGAGCAGACCGGGCAGCAGCAGGATGTGCACCGAGTAGAGGCGCGGGATGATGTCCTCGCCCGGGAAGCCACCACCGAAGAGGGCGTAGCTGACGTAGCTGCCGATCACCGGGATCGCCAGGATGAAGCCCTGCGCGGCCCGCAGCCCGGTGCCGGAGAGCAGGTCGTCGGGGAGCGAGTACCCGGCGAAGCCCTCGACCAGCGCGAGCAGCGAGAGCACGCAGCCGATGATCCAGTTGATCTCGCGCGGCTTGCGGAAGGCGCCGGTGAAGAAGACGCGCAGCATGTGCACCGACAGGGCGACGATGAAGAGCAGCGCCGACCAGTGGTGGATCTGGCGGATCAGCAGACCGCCCTTGACGTCGAAGGAGATGTCCAGCGTCGAGGCGTAGGCCCGGGACATCTCCACGCCCTGCAGCGGGACGTAGGAGCCCTCGTAGACGACCTCGCCCTGGGTGGGGTCGAACCAGAAGGTCAGGAAGACCCCGGTGAGCATGCACACGATCATCGAGTACATGGCGATCTCGCCGAGCATGAAGGACCAGTGGTCGGGGAAGACCTTCTTCATGAGGTATCCGACGCCCTTGGCGGCGCCGGTGCGGTCGTCGATCCACCCGGCCACGCCGCCGGCGCGTCGGGCCCCCTTGCCCAGCGGCGGTCGGCTGGGCTGGTCGTCCGCCCGCAGGGCGTCCGCCGGTCGGCTCGTCGCGCTCATCAGGACTCACGCTCCCAGAAGCTCGGGCCGACAGGCTCCTGGAATTCCTGGTCGGCGATGAGGTAGCCCTCGCCATCCACAGTGATCTTCAGCTGCGGCAGCGGGCGCCCGGCGGGGCCGAAGATGACCTCGCAGTCGTTGGTGACGTCGAACGTCGACTGGTGGCAGGGGCAGAGCAGGTGGTGCGTGGTCTGCTCGTACAGCCCGACCGGGCAGCCGACATGGGTGCACACCTTGGAGTAGGCGACGATACCCTGGTAGCCCCACTCGCGGGCCTTCCGGCCCTTCTCGGTGTCCTGGAAGTCCTCGGGGTTCAGGCGCATCATCAGCACCGTCGCCTTGCCGATCTGGGTCAGCCGGTCCGGGCCGTGGATGTCCATGATCCCCTCGGGGAGGATGTGGAAGACGGACCCGATGGTGACGTCGCTCGCCTTCACCGGGCGGGCCTCCGGGTCGAGCATCAGCCGCTTGCCCTCGGTCCACATCGTCGTCGAGAGGTCCTTCTTCGGCAGCGGGCCGAGGCTGCCGACGAGCTGGACCAGCAGCGGCAGCGAGAAGAGACCCATGGCGCCGCCGAAGGTGGCCTTCAGCAGCGGGCGGCGGGTGAGCTGGGAGGACTCGGCGCCGTCCAGCATGGTGTCGACGAAGCCGTCCCGGGACTCCTTCGAGGAGCGCAGCGGGTGGCGCATCTCGACGACCTCGGTGTCCGGCATGAGGGTCTTGGCCCACTGCACCGCGCCCAGACCGATGCCCAGCAGGGAGAGCGCCAGACCGAGGCCGAGCAGCAGGTTGGCCAGGCTCATCTGGCCGGTGATCGGGACGTAGACCTCGGTCTCCACGTCGACCATGAAGTAGGCGACGATGAAGAGCACCGTGCCGAGCATGGAGAGCAGGAAGAGCCCGGCGACCTGACGCTCGGCCCGCTTGGCCGCCTTCGGGTCGTCGTCGGCCGCGCGGTGCTCGTGCGGCGGCATCCCCGGGTTCTGGAACTGCTCCGGCAGACCGCCGTCGCCCTGGACGTGCCCCTGGTCGAGGCGCACGGCCGCCGAGCCCGGTTCCGGGTCGCCCGGCCGGCTCTCGTCGGGGGTGTTCTCACTCATCGTTCGGCGTTCCTGTCGATCGTGGCGGTGGTCAAGGGGCGCTGTCTCGTGCGGGGGTGGTCAGGCCGACTTCTTGCCCAGCCAGATGGCGGCCACCACGAGCAGCCCCAGCCCGGCGGTCCAGGCGAAGAGCCCCTCGGTGACCGGGCCGAGCGAGCCGAGCGGGTTGCCGCCGGGGTTGCCGGCCTCCTGCTGCTGCTCGAGGTAGGCGATGACGTCCCGCTTCTCCTCCGGGGTGATGTTGGTGTCGTTGAAGACCGGCATGCTCTGCGGACCGGTGAGCATGGCCTCGTAGATGTGCGTGGAGTCGACGCCCTGCAGGGAGGGGGCGTACTTGCCGCGGGTCAGCGCGCCACCGGCGCCGGCGCTGTTGTGGCACATCGCGCAGTTGACCCGGTAGATCTCGCCGCCGCGGCCGGCGTCGCCCTTGGAGCCGTCGACCATCTCCTCGGACGGCACGCTCGGGCCGGGGCCGAGGGAGGCGACGTAGGCGGCCACGTCGTCGATCTCCTCCTCGGTGAAGTGCGTCTTCTCCACCCGCGGGGCCTGCTGGCTCGGGGCGAGCATCGGCATCCGGCCGGTACCCATCTGGAAGTCGACGGAGGCGGCGCCCACCCCGACCAGGCTGGGGCCGACGTCCTCGATGCCGGTGCCGTTGGCGTTGTGGCAGGTGGCGCAGTTGGCGGTGAAGAGCTTCTTGCCGTTCTCCAGGTCGTCGGCGCTGCTCGTCGCCGCCTCGGCGGTCCTGGGTGCCATGGCGCTGTAGGCGGTACCGGTCACCATCAGGGCGAGCAGCAGCAGCAGGCCGATCGCGGCGGGGTGGCGGCGGTTCAGGCGGGGCATGCGGCGTCCTGTCCTGCGGGGGCGGTTTCGGGATCGGTTCGTGTCAGTCATTCGGAGTCACCCGAGCAGGTAGATCGCGGCGAAGAGGGCGATCCACACGACGTCGACGAAGTGCCAGTAGTAGGAGGTCACCACGGCGCCGGTGGCCTGGGCGTGGCTGTAGTGCCGCGTGGTGAAGGTGCGGCCGATGATCAGCAGGAAGGCGATGAGGCCGCCGGTGACGTGGATGCCGTGCAGGCCGGTGGTGAGGTAGAAGACCGACGACCAGCCGTCGGCGCTCGGCGTGATGCCCTCGCTGACCAGGGTGGCGTACTCCATGACCTGCCCGGAGACGAAGACCGCGCCGAAGATGTAGGTGAGCACGTACCACTCGCGCATCCCCCAGCTGCCGACCTGCAGCAGGCTGCCGGTGCGCGCCTTCTGACCGTCCTCGGCCTTCATCACACCCAGCTGGCACCACACCGAGGAGACCACGAGGATCAGGGTGTTGGCGGCGGCGAAGGGGACGTTGAGCTCGGCGGCCCGCTCGGCGAACTCCTCGGGGTTGATCGCCCGGTGGGTGAAGAGCATGGCGAAGAGGCCGGCGAAGAACATCAGCTCGCTGGAGAGCCAGACGATCGTCCCGACCGAGACCATGTTCGGGCGGGACACCGGACCGAGCGAGGCGTGCGCGCCGACGGGCTCGGCCGAGGTCGAGGCAGGGGAGGATGCTGTGGCCACGAAGACAGTATGGACCACCAGGCCACGGCTGTGCGGCCACCCCCCGTCGTTGGCGTGGTCACGGTCTCGCACCATTCCCTGAGCACCCTGTGGGCGACCTTCGTCTCGCCTGGGACCGGCGGTGGCTACCATCGGGTGCCATGAGCGCAACCGGGTCCAGCCATGCCGCGACCACCCTCGGCGGATCGCCCGCCGACGGCCCTGCGGCGCCGCGCCTCGAGCTGCACGTGCTGCTCTACAGCGACAGCTATCTCACCCGGGACGCGGTCCGGGCCGGCGTCGGTCGCCGACCCGCCCGCGACGTCGAGGTCGTCCGCTGGACCGAGTGCGCCACCGCCCCGGCCGTCCTCGAGGCGGTCGACGAGGGCGGCATCGACCTGGTGATCCTCGACGGCGAGGCCGCCAAGACCGGCGGCATGGCCCTCTCCCGGCAGATCAAGGCCGAGGTCAGCGACGCCCCGCCGGTGCTGCTGCTCATCGGCCGGCCGCAGGACGGGTGGCTGGCCTCGTGGTCGATGTCCGACGCCGTGGTGCCGCACCCGCTGGACCCGATCGCGCTGGCCGACACGGTGGCGCGGATGGGCCGGGACGCCGCGGCCGGTGCGCCGGTGGCCGGCTTCGCCCCGGACCCGGGTCGTCCCGGGCCGGACGCCTGAGCCGGTGAGCGACGCGAGCCCGGTGGCGACGACCTGGCCGGACCTGCTCACCGCGTTGCTGCAGGGTCGCGACCTCGCGCGGGACGAGGCCGCCTGGGCGATGGCCCAGGTGATGTCCGGCGAGGCCTCCCCGGTGCAGCTGGCCGGCTTCCTCGTGGCGCTGCGGGCGAAGGGGGAGTCCACCGCCGAGCTGCGGGGGCTGGCCGACGTCATGCTGGACAGCGCCCGCCGGATCGAGGTGCCGGGGGAGACCCTGGACATCGTCGGCACCGGCGGCGACCGGCACAACACCGTGAACATCTCGACGATGAGCGCCCTGGCCATCGCCGCCGCAGGCGTGCGGGTGGTCAAGCACGGCAACCGGGCGGCCTCCTCGTCCTCCGGGACGGCGGACGTGCTCGAGGTGCTGGGCCTGCGCCTGGACCTGGAGCCGGAGCAGGTGGCCCGGGTGGCGACCGAGGCCGGCATCACCTTCTGCTTCGCCCGGACCTTCCACCCGTCCATGCGCTTCGCGGCCGAGGCCCGCAGCGGGCTGGCCGTCCCGACGGTCTTCAACGCGCTCGGGCCGCTGACCAACCCAGCCCAGCCGCGGTACTCCGCGGTCGGGGTGGCCGACCCGCGCTTCGCCCCGCTGATCGCCGGGGTCTTCGCCGACCGTGGCCGGGACGCGGTGGTCTTCCGCGGCGACGACGGGCTGGACGAGATGACCATCTCGACGACCTCGTCGATGTGGTGGGTGGCTCAGGGGCAGATCACCGAGGTCAGCCTGGCGCCCGAGGACGTCGGACTCTCCCGTGCGCCCCTGGAGTCGCTGCGCGGCGGGGTGGCCACCGAGAACGCCGACGTCGTGCGGCGGCTGCTGGCGGGAGAGCCGGGTCCGGTGCGCGACGCCGTGCTGCTCAACGCCGGGACCGCGCTGGCCCTGGCTGGGCAGGGCGGGGCGCCGGTGCCGGCCGACGAGGTGGCCGAGGTGGTCCGCGCCGGGGTGCAGCGCGCCGCGGCGGTCATCGACGACGGCTCGGCGGCCGCCCTGCTGGAGCGTTGGGTCGCGGTGAGCACCGATGACGCGCTGTTGACGTGAGGTTTAGCCCGCTGCTGACGTGAGGTTTAGCCCGCTGCCCGTCCCTGCAAGGCGTGGGCGCACCCGTAGCGGACGGATCGGATTCGAAAGTCCCTGGTGTGCTGCTCTTGAAAGTGCCGTCTCGGGCAAGCAGGTCTGGCATGCCTGAGGGCATATAGGGGTCGCGCTTCCGTTCGAGGCGTACCTGACCTGCAAGACTTGCAAACCCTGGGCAGTTTGACGCTCGATCGGACCATGTGGCGGCAGGACCAGGTGTTTGTGGCCTCAAGTGAATCTAAAGATCAAAGTGTGAGAGACCCCAGGGAGTCAAGTCCGTCAGGTCCTGATCACCGCGGACCTCCCGTACCCCTGGCGCCCACGCCGCGAAAACTTCACCTGACGGCACCACCATCTCGATGGTGTCGACAGGAGGGTCTCTGTCTGGGATGGCAGTAGCTGACTCGGCGGACATTTGCGAATGCCTGATGCAGGTCTCAGGGACTGGAAACTCGCTGTCTCCGATCTGGAGGTTGTGTGCTGGAGCTATGACTACCTTGGGAACTACGCCTGCTGGTGATTCGGCACGTAAAGGGCCGGTACCGAATGGAACGACCTCCCCCTCCCAGAGGAGGCGGGCACGTCGCAGAAGACCGCGATCGTGACTTCTGTAGCTGCCAGTAAGAGGTGCTAGTGCTCTATGTGTGATGTTCTCTATGACAACGAGGTCATATAGCGTGTCAATCGAGATGTCGGTGAACGCCGTCTCCTCCTCAGGAACCTGAGGTAGGTCCATTGAGAAGAATAATTGTCCATTGACGTAGAAACTCATCCTGTCGCTGGCTTCCATCTCGCGACCCAGGAGAGCCTCAGCGAGCTTAAGGCGGTTTGTGGTCGCGCCAGAGGTGATGCTCTCCAGCTTTGCGTCTTCAATCCTATCGGCTTGAACTCCGAATGACACCTGGATGGTGACGGCGCCTGCCACGAGACACTCCCAGAGTAGGCGCCCTTCCTGGCTCCCGCGACGAGTCACCGCTGCCTCGTACTCGCTCACTATTGACCCGTCTCCTGCAGTGAGCAATACCTGGACCTCGTTGGAGGAGTTCTGTCGCAGCAGTTCTGTCACCGAGAGCTGGTGGAACTCATCTGGAACAGTTCCATTCACTATGGTGTCAAGTTCAGGCATTGTTGAGCCAATGGGCCCTATGTAGGCCACGCCTTCATCGACCAACTCGAACTGACCCACGATCACGTCTGCCTCTAATGATTCGTGGCTGAGCTCGATCACGCCAAGTTCATGCAGAGCTAGTACGAGGTCCATAGTCAGGAGACTCAGCAAAGCCGCATGAGCGAAGTACGTGACAGCCGCGGAGTAGCGTTCCTTGACCGGGAAGAGCTGGCCTTCGCTCTTGTGTCCTCGTGTGTCAACGTGGACCACGTCGCCGTACAGCCAGGCGGCCGCCAACTGTGTATCGGACACCTGGGGGTGGCCCAGGTTTGATTGACCTGAGACGCCTGGACGGCGAAGCGCAGAACTTCCCTGCCATCAAGATTCAGTCGGGACCACTCGCTGCGCAGATCATCGAGACTTCTGGTCAACTCAGTAGGTACGTCCATGGTCGTCGCCTCGACACTGGACCGGACTGCATCAATGACTCGCGAGTAGTGGATTGACTCGGACTTCACTAGGAGGGGTCGAACACGTGCTGCCAGGGACTCGAACACCTCTTCATCGGGCAACGTTCGGCGCATCTCCATAGTGCCGTCGAGCCCGAGGTGGCCAGTTAGTGTCATGCGACTCAATGACTTGAGCCCATCCCGGTCACGGGCCAAGGAGTGTGACGCGATTCGCCGGGAACGCAGAACGAAGCGGTTAAGAAGTGGATCAGTGGTCACAGAAGAACTCTCCCTCAGTTCGGTCCGCGAATCCGAGGGGCTTGACCAGACTGCGGGACAAAGTCAGCGGCGCAGGATTGGCCGCCCATGACGCCGCCTCCGGCACTCACCCTAGACCTCTACTCGAGGCCGAGGCTGAAGGCCGCCTCGAGGTCGTGCCGGGAGTAGGTGCGGAAGGCGATGTGCGTCTGGGTGTCGCGCACACCGGGGACCTTGTTCAGCCGGTCGGCGATGACGTCGCTGAGCTGCTCGTGCTGACGCACCCGGACCATCGCGACGAGGTCGGCGTCCCCGGCGACCGAGTAGACCTCGCTGACACCGTCGATCTCGGCGATCTGCTCGGCGACCTCGGGGATCCGGTCGACGCTGGCGCTGACGAGGACGATGGCGGTGATCACGAGGCCCAGCCTAGAGCAGGGGCCAGCTCCTCGTGGGCGGCCGCGGCGCCGCCCACCGGGCACGTCCAGGCCCCGTCCACCTCGACCAGCCGGGTGCCCGGCTCCTCCAGCCAGCGCAGCACCATCTCGGTCTCGGCGGGCAGCGCGCTGCTGCCCGGTCCGGTCGGCGGCGCGACCACCTCGGCGCTGAGGCGCAGCGCCTCGACGTAGGGCATCGGGTCGGCGCCCCGGGGCGCGCTGGTGCTGCCGGCGAGCCGGCCGTGCCGGACGCAGACGAGGTCCCAGCCGCCACGGGCCGTGCGCCGTGCCGCGACCAGCTCGGGCATGGTGACCAGCGGGGTGGTCCGCTGGGTCCGGGACGCAGCCCGCACCAGCGCGCCCATCCGGTCGCGCACGGTGGCCGCCTCCTCGTAGCGGGCCTGGGTGGACAGCCGGCGCATCCGCTCCCGGAGCACCTCCAGGCCGGCGCGGGAGTCCCCGGCGAGCACGGCCGCGGCCTCGGCCACGGTGCGGGCGTAGTCCTCGACCGGCACCTGCCCGGTGCACGGCCCGGCGCAGCGCCCCATGTCCAGCAGCGCGCACGGGGTGCCGGGACGACGCGGCGAGAGCCGCTGCAGGCACTGGCGCAGCGGCACCGCCTCGACCAGCGCGGCCGCCGCCTCCTCGGCCTGGCCGCGGCTGCCGAAGGGACCGGCCCAGACGAGGTCGTCGGTGCCGACGGTGCGCACCAGCGAGATCCGGGGGAAGGCCTCGTCGGTCAGCTTGAGCCACCAGGCCCGCTCGGGGTGGCGCGAGCGGCGGTTGTAGCGCGGCTTGTGCTGGGCGATCAGCCGCAGCTCGCGCACCTGGGCCTCCAGCGTCGTGGCGCAGACGATCGGGGTGACCCCGGCGGCCAGGCGCACCATCTCGGACATCCGGCGCCGCTGCTCGGAGGCCGTGAAGTAGCTGCGCACCCGGGTGCGGATGTCCACCGAGGTGCCGACGTAGAGCGGCTCCCCGGCGTCGTCGGTGAAGACGTAGACGCCCGGGGCGTGCGGCAGCCCGTCGGCCAGGTGACGCTTGCGCCGCTGCTCGGGGGTGACCCGGCTGCTCAGCGCGGCCAGCTCCTCGAGGCTGGTGACGCCCTGGGAGCCGAGCCGCCCGATGAGCCCGTGCAGCACGTCCACGGTGGCCCGGGCGTCGTGCAGCGCCCGGTGGTCCGGGGTGGTCTCGGCGCCGAAGTGGGCGGCCAGCGTGGCCAGCTTGTGGTTGCGGGTCTCCTCGCGGCCGAGCACCTGGCGGGCAAGGTGGACGGTGTCGAGCACCTGGGGGCGCGGCCAGGTGAGGTCGTGCGCGGCGCAGGCCGCCTTGAGGAAGCCGATGTCGAAGCCGGCGTTGTGCGCCACCAGCACCGCGCCGTGCGCGAACTCCAGGAAGCTGGTCACCGCCGCCGCCGGCCGGGGCGCGCCGCGGACCATCGCGTCGGTGATCCCGGTGAGGGTCTGGATGAAGGGCGGGATCGGCTCGCCCGGGTCGACGAAGGTCTGCAGCTCGCCGATCACCTCGCCGCCACGCACCTTGACCGCGCCGATCTCGGTGATCCCGCAGTCCCGGGGCGAGCCGCCGGTGGTCTCCAGGTCGACGACGACGAAGGTGGTGCCGACCAGCGGGGTGCCCAGGTCGTCCAGGGTCTGCTGGACGGCGTGGGTGCTCATGTCCAGGCACGCTAGGCGTGGGGTCCGACAACGCCCTCCCGACACGCGGCCCGCCCCCTTCCCACAGGCCCTTCTGCCCCCTTCGTCACCCGGGGGGTCCACCCGCCGCGCCCCTAAGAACCCGGCTACCACGCAGTAAGTGTCGTGATCACAGCACTTACTGCGTGGTAGCCGGGTCGGTAGGTGGCGCTGCGCGGTGAGGGTCGAGGGGGCGAAGGGGGTGTCGAAGGGTGCCATCGTGGGTGGGTGCGCACGATGGACGACCTGGAGGACACCGCCGGCTTCTACCGGCACTTCGCCGTGCACGAGGCGACGGGGGAGTCGCCCACCTACGTCGCCTGGGCCCACGGGGTCGCTGCCGACGACGAGGTGCTGGCGCTGCTCGGCGAGCTGCCGGTGCCGCGCCGCCAGCCGAACCTGCTCTTCGCGGCGGCCCGCTGGCACGGGGCGCCGACGCCCTCCGGGTACGACGAGCTGCGCACGGTGCTGGTCGGCCGGTGGCCGCAGGTGCGCGCGACGATGCTGGCCCGCTCGACCCAGACCAACGAGATCGGTCGCTGCGCGACGATGCTGCCGGTGCTGGCCGGCCTGCCCGGCCCGTTGGCGCTGGTCGAGGTCGGCGCCAGCGCCGGGCTGTGCCTCTACCCGGACCGGTGCTCGTACCGCTACACCGACCGCAGCGGTCGGGAGCTCGCCCGGCTCGACCCCGCTGACGGTGCCTCGGCGGTGCTCCTGGAGTGCCGGGTCGACGGCGCGGCGCCGCTGCCGACGGTGCTGCCCGAGATCGTCTGGCGCGGCGGGCTCGACCTCAACCCGTTGGACATCGCCGACCCGAGCACCGTCCGCTGGCTCCAGATGCTCGTCTGGCCCGAGCACGAGGACCGGCGGGCGCGTCTCGACGCGGCGGCCGAGATGCTGAGCGGCCCTGCCGCCCGGGAGGCGCCGGTGACCCTGGTGCGCGACGACGCGCGCGCCGTGGGCGAGCTGGTCGCCCAGGCCCGTCGCGAGGCCCCGCAGGCCACGGTGGTGATCCTGCACAGCGCGGTGGCGGCGTACTTCCCGCCCGACCTACGGGCCGCGTGGCCGGGCCTGGTCGCGGGGCTGCCGGCACGCTGGATCAGCCAGGAGGGGGCCGGGGTGCTGCCGGAGGTGGCCGCGAGCGCCGGGTGCGCGGCGCCGGAGGAGGCGAGCTTCTGCCTCGGTCTCGACGGTCAGGCGCTGGGCTGGGTGCACGGGCACGGTCGCTCGCTCACCTGGTGCTGACCGGCCGCTCCCGACCGGCCGGTCAGCTCTGCCCTTCGCCGCCCTGCGCACTCGCTCGCGACTCCCCGGACGCAGGGTCTCGCGCGCTACCGACCGACCTACCACGCAGTAAGTGCTGTGATCACAGCACTTACTGCGTGGTAGCCGGGTGGTTGGGCGGCGATGCGGGGTGAAGGGGGGAGGGCGGAGGTGGGCTGTCGGTGGGGGTGCCTAGCGTCGGTCGTGCCGGGATGGACCCGGCGCGAGCGAGGAGGTGGTCCCCGTGCCCGGACGGACCGTGACGATCGACTGCGAGACCTGCCCGGTGCAGCACGTCGGCTGCGACGACTGCGTGGTGACCGCGCTGCACGGCCTGCAGGACGGCACCCTGAGCAGCGGGTCCGACCTGCCGCTCGACCCGCGCGAGCGGGAGGTGGTCACCGCCCTGGTCGCCGCCGGCCTGGTCGACCCGCAGACGGCGACCAGGGCCCGCGCGAGGCGCGAGCCCTGGTCGGAGTACCGCGAGGTGGCCGGGTGAGCCCGGCCGGGGAGAGGCTCAGCCGTAGAGGGCCTCGATCTCCTCCTCGTAGTCGCGCATGACGATGTTGCGCTTGAGCTTCAGCGACGGGGTGAGCGTCCCGTTCTCCTCGGTGAAGTCGTCGGCCAGCACCGAGAACTTGCGGATCGACTCGGCCTTGGAGACGGCCTTGTTCGCCTCGTCGACCGCCTGCTGGATCTCAGCGAGCACCCGCTCGTCGGTGCGGGCCTGCTCCAGGCTCATCGTGCCGAGGTCGTGGTTGGCGGCCCAGCCGGGCAGCATCTCCTCGTCCAGGGTGACCAGCGCGCCGATGAAGGGCTTGCCGTCGCCGACGACCATGCACTGGCTGATGATCGGGTGCGCCCGCAGCCGGTCCTCGAGCACCGCCGGGGCGACGTTCTTGCCGCCGGCGGTCACCAGGATCTCCTTCTTGCGGCCGGTGATCCGCAGGTAGCCGTCGGCGTCCAGCTCGCCCAGGTCACCGGTGCGGAACCAGCCGTCCTGGATCGACTCGGCGGTCGCCTCGGGGTTGCCGCGGTAGCCCCGCAGGATGTTGACGCCCTCGATGAGCACCTCGCCGTCGTCCGCGGTGCGCACCGACACCCCCGGCAGCGGGGTGCCCACGGTGCCGATCCGCACGGCGCCGGGCACGTTGACCGTCGCCGGGGCGGTGGTCTCGGTCAGCCCGTAGCCCTCGAGGATGACCACACCGATGCCGCGGAAGAAGTGCCCCAGCCGGGTGCCCAGCGGGGCGCCGCCGGAGACCGCGTACTCGACCTTGTCACCCATCCGGGCCCGCAGCTTGGCGTAGACGAGCTTGTCGAAGACCGCGTGCTTCGCCTTGAGCGTGAAGGGCACCTTGCCGGCGCCGAGCGCCTCCGAGTAGGCGATCGCCGTGTCCGCGGCGGCGGCGAAGATCTTGCCCTTGCCGTCGGCGGTCGCCGTCTCGTTGGCCTTGTTGTAGATCTTCTCGAAGACCCGCGGCACCGCGAGGATGAAGGTCGGACGGTACGCCTGGAAGTCGTCGAGGATGTTGGCGATGTCGGCGCTGTGCCCCATCCGGGCCTCGCCGACCACGCAGAGCACCTCGATGAACCGGGCGAAGACGTGCGCCAGCGGCAGGAAGAGCAGCGTCGAGGCGCCCTCGCGGCTGACCACGTCGCCCAGCCGGGCGACGGTGTTCTCGGCGAGACCGAGGAAGTTGTCGTGGGTGAGCTCGCACCCCTTCGGCCGCCCGGTCGTGCCGGAGGTGTAGATGATCGTGGCCAGCGAGTCCCGCCCGGCGCTGGCGATCCGCTCCTCGATCCGGGTGTCCTCGACGTCGGCCCCGTCGGTGGTCAGGGTGTCCAGGTCGCCGTTGTCGATCACCCACAGGTGGGTCAGGTCGGGTGCGTTGGTACGCGCCTCCTGGGCGACCCGCTCGTGGGCGGCGGTCTCCACGACCAGACCGGTGGCCCCGGAGTCGGCCAGGATCCACTCGACCTGCTCCGCAGAGCTCGTCTCGTAGATCGGCACGGGCACCAGACCGGCCACCCAGGCGGCGAAGTCGGTCAGCGTCCACTCGTAGCGGGTCCGGGCCATGATCCCCACCCGGTCCCCGGCCTCGAGCCCGGCCGCGACGAACCCCTTCGCCAGCGCCCGGACCTGCTGGTCGAACTCGGCCGCGGTCACGTCGCGCCAGCTGTCGGTCTCCTTGACCGAGAAGGCCACCCGCTGCGGGTCCTTCGCCGCGTTGCGCCCCGGCACCGCCGCCAGGGAGTCGTTCGGGTCGCCCTCGACGAGTCGAGGACTGGCGCTGTCGTTCACGGGATCTCCTTCGGTCCACCCTCCGCGCACCGTTGTCGCGGCTTGCTGGTCGGGAGCCTACCGACGCCGCCGACGCCCGCGCAGGCCCCTGTCGAAGGACGGTCAGCGTCCAGGTCCCGGCCGTGGCGGCTACCCTCGGTCGTCATGGCCGACAGCACCCGCTCCCGCATCGTCATCGACGCGCCTCCCGGCGACGTCATCGACGTCATCGCCGACCTCGAGGCGTACCCCGACTGGGCGAAGGAGATCACCGCCGTCACCGTCGACTCCGAGGACGGCGACGGCTGGCCCGACCACGCGACCTTCAGCCTCGACGCCGGCCCGATCAAGGACACCTACACCCTCGACTACACCTGGGACATCGACGAGTCCGGTCTCGGCGTCGCCTCCTGGACCCTCGTCGAGGCCAGCATGCTCAAGGCGATGGACGGCTCCTACACGCTCACCGCCGACGGGGAGAGCACCGAGGTGGTCTACGAGCTGAGCGTCGACGTCAAGGTGCCGATGCTCGGCATGCTCAAGCGCAAGGCGGAGAAGGTCATCACCGACACCGCGCTGAAGGACCTCAAGAAGCGGGTGGAGGCCTGATCCACCGGTGGCTCGGCATGTCGTGGTGGGGACCGGCGGTCAGCGGGACGCGGTCGCCGAGGCTCTCGCCCGCGACCTCGACGCGCCGCTGCGACGTCTCGGTGGCGCCGATGGCGCGCCCGTCGGCGACGACCCGGGGCTGACCCGGCTGCGCCGCACCGCCGAGGACCTGCTCGACCAGCTCGACCTGCCCGCACCGGTCATCGCCGACCTGGTCCAGGGGTGCCTCCCGGACCAGCTGGGGCAGCTGCTCGCCCTCGCCGACCTGGTCGCCGACGGGCCGGCCGGCCAGGTCGTCTCGCTGGTCCGCCCGGGGCCGGTGGCGGTGCTGGAGCAGCCTGCCCGGACGGCGCGGGCGCTGCACGCCCTCGTCCCGGTGATCGCCCGCTGGGACGTGCTCGTCGCACCCCGCGGCGCCGGCCGGCTGCTGCCGCCGGGGGGGCCGGTGCTGCACGCGGTGCGCGAGGTCGCCGGGAGGCTGGAGCGGCTCGACCACGCCCTGGCCGACCCGGCCACCGGGATCCACCTGGCCCCGCCGCACGGGCCGGTCGGGGCGGCGGAGTCCGCCGACGCGGTGATCGCCCTGGCCCTCATGGGCCGCACCGCCACCAGCACCACCGGCCCCGGGGGACCCGGCGCCCGCCCCACCGACCTCGACCGGTCGTCCCGCGATGAGTCGTCGCCCGAGCTGTCGTCGCCCGAGGAGCCGTCGCCCGAGCAGCCGCCGGCCGACGTCGGGCCCAGGGTGCGCCGGGAGGGCGACGGCTGGCTGCTCGAGCTCGACCTGCCGGGGCTGCGGGCCGACGATGTCGACCTCGTCCGGCACGACGACGACCTGGTGCTCGCCGCGGCCGGGCGCACCCGCGCCCTCACGCTGCCGTCGGTGCTGCGACGCTGCGAGGTCGAGCGGGCCGGGGTGCGGCAGGGGCGGCTGACCGTGCAGATGCGCCCCGACGAGGCGGTGTGGCCCCGTGGCTGAGGAGCAGGAGGCGCTCGCCGAGATCCTCGAGCTGGTGGGCCGGCTGGACGCCCGGGCGCTGCAGGAGCAGCTGCCGCCCGGCGTGGGCGACCAGCTGGTCGCCGGCCTCTCCCTGGTCGCCGAGGCGGTCACCCGGGCGGTGGCGCAGAGCGCGCTGGCCGACCCGCTCGACGTCGAGCTCGACGCGCCCGAGGGGCTGGACGCCTCGCGCCGACGCCGCCAGGGTGTGAGGATCACCGTGCACGACGACGACGCCAGCAGCGAGGACGTGACCGGGACATGAGTGCGAGCGCGCAGCCGGGAGCCCCGGCCATCGGGATCGACGTCGGCGGCACGAAGATCGCCGGGGCGCTGGTCGCCCCGGACGGCCAGATCATCCACCGGGAGCGGGTGGAGACACCCGCCGAGGCGACCGAGCAGATCGTCGCCGCGGTGGCCGACCTCGTGGCCCGTCTGCGGGAGCGCAGCGACGCCCCGGTCGAAGGGATCGGGCTGGCCGTCGCGGCGATGCTCGACCCCGCCGCCGGGCACATCTGGTTCGCACCCAACCTGCCGTGGCGGGACATCGACCTCGGGGCGATGGTCGCCGAGCGCGTCGGCGAGCCGGTGGTCATCGAGAACGACGCCAACGCCGCCGCCTGGGGCGAGTACCGGCACGGGGCCGGGGTCGACCACGACGACATGGTGCTCTTCACGGTCGGCACCGGCGTCGGCGGCGGCTGCATCGTCGACGACCGGCTGCTGCACGGCGCCTTCGGCATCGGCGGCGAGCTGGGCCACGTCATCCTCGACCCGGACGGGCCCCGCTGCGGCTGCGGCAACAAGGGCTGCCTGGAGGTCTTCGCCTCGGGCAGCGCGCTGGTGCGGGCCGCCCGTGACCTGGTCACCTCGGCCTCCCCGCTGGGCGAGGCGCTGCGCGAGCGCTGCGGGGGCGACCCGGACCGCCTCGAGGGTGCCGACGTCACCGAGCTCGCCCAGGGCGGCGACCTGGCCAGCACCGAGCTGCTCGAGGAGCTCGGGACCCGGCTCGGGCACGGGATCGCCAGCGTCTGCGCGGTGCTCGACCCGCGGATCGTCGTCGTCGGCGGCGGGGTGAGCGCGGCCGGGGAGCTGCTGCTGGGACCCGCCCGGCAGGCCTTCGCCCGGCACCTCATCGGCCGCGGCCACCGACCCACGCCGGACCTCGTGCTGGCCCGGCTGGGCAACGACGCCGGGGTGGTCGGCGCTGCCGCGCTGGCCCGGGAGCACCGGGCCGCCGGCAGGGGTGAGGGGTGACCCCGGCCCGCACCGGCAGCACCGCGATCGGCATCGACATCGGCGGGACCAAGGTCTCCGGCGGGGTGGTCGACGCCGGCGGTCGGATCCGGGTACGCACCCGACGGGACACCCCGGACCGCTCGCACACCCCCGCGGTGGTCGAGGACACCATCGTCGAGGTCGTCGACGACCTCCTCGGCCAGGCCGTCGACGCCGGGCTGCCGGCGCCGCAGAGCGTCGGGGTCGGCGCCGCCGGCTTCGTCGCCGCGGACCGCGCCACTGTCGTCTTCGCCCCGCACCTCTCCTGGCGCAACGAGCCGCTGCGGCAGTCGCTGGGGGAGCGGGTGGACCTGCCGATCACCATCGACAACGACGCCAACGCCGCGCTGTGGGCCGAGCACCGCTTCGGGGCCGCGCGCGACGTCACCCACGCGGTGATGATCACCCTGGGCACCGGCATCGGCGGGGCGGTGCTCATCGAGGGCCACCTGCTGCGCGGGCGCTACGGGATCGCCGGCGAGTTCGGGCACATGCAGGTCGTCCCCGGCGGCCAGCGCTGCGAGTGCGGCAACCGGGGCTGCTGGGAGCAGTACTCCTCGGGCAACGCGCTGGTCCGCGAGGCCCGCACCCTGGCGCTGGCGAACTCGCCGATGGCCACCGACCTGCTGGCCCGCGTCGGTGGCGACCTCGGGCAGCTCACCGGGCCGATGATCACCGACGCCGCGCGCTCCGGCGACCCCATCGCCCGCGAGCTGCTCGGCGAGATCGGGCACTGGCTCGGGGTCGGCATCGCCAACCTCGCCGCCGCCATCGACCCGGAGGTCTTCGTCATCGGCGGCGGCGTCAGCGCGGCCGGCGACATGCTCCTGGGCCCCGCACAGGACACCTTCGCCCGGCAGCTGACCGGCCGCGGCTACCGCCCGGCGGCCCGGATCGTCGAGGCGACGCTGGGCCCGGACGCCGGTCTCGTCGGGGCGGCCACCCTCGGCGCCGAGTCGGTCCGGGAGGTCGCCTCGTGAGCCTGCGGGTGGTCAGCTACAACGTGCGGGCCCTGCAGGACGACGTCTCCGCGCTGGCGCGCACCGTCCGGGCCCTCGACCCCGACGTGCTCTGCCTGCAGGAGGCCCCGTACGTCGGTCCGGTGGGGCACCGGATCGCCGCCTTCGCCGAGCGCTGCCACCTGGTGTGGTCCGGCCGGGAGCAGCGGGCCGGCCAGACGACGCTGCTGACCAGCCTGCGCACCCAGGTGCGCCAGGTGCGCCACCACCAGCTGCCCACGAGCAGCCTGCGCGACCGACGGGGGACGGCGATCGCGCAGGTCGCCCTCGTCGGCGGTCCGGAGATCACCGTCGCGAGCGTCCACCTGGGCCTGCAGCCGCAGCAGCGCACCGAGCACGCCCGGCGCATCCTCGAGCTGCTCGGCCCGGGGCCCGCGGTGGTCGCCGGAGACCTCAACGAGGAGAGCGACGGCCCCGCCTGGCAGCTGCTGGCGCAGCGGCTGGCCCCGGTGAGCCCGGTGCAGCCCACCTTCCCGGCCGCCACCCCGCGCCGCTCGCTGGACGTGGTGATGGCCACCGCCGACCTGCCGGCCGGTCCGCACGACGCGGTGCCGCTGGTCGAGGAGGACCTCGTCGCGGGCACCGACCACCTGCCGGTGTGGGCCGACCTGACCTGGTGAGGTGAGGTGCCGGGACGCCCCGCGGCTCAGACCCGGGCGCCCTGGTCGGGATCGTCGTCGCGGGTCGACGGCTGCCGCAGCACGAGGCAGACGAAGCCGCCGACCGCCAGGCCGATGCCGACCGCCGGCGCCCAGCCGCCCCAGCCCGGCTGCAGCACCGCCAGCACAAGCAGCAGCGCGGGTCCCAGCACCAGGCCCCCGAGCGCGCCCCAGAAGAGCCGGTCGGCGAAGGGGGGCAGCGGCTGGGTGGGCGGCGGCTCGAAGGGCACCTCGTCGTCGTCCGGCGGCTCCGCGGCGTCGTCGTGCAGCAGGTCGGTGACCGAGCCGCCGGTGCCGCCGCGCCACACCGGGATGACCGTCGGCTCGTCGCGCGGCGGGCTACCACCCGCCTCCCTCGGGTCACCCTCGGGAGGCGCGCTCCACGGGTCGGAAGCGCTGTCCGCGCTCGCACCTGCCGTCCCCTCGCCCGGCGGCCGGGTCGGGTCCTCGCGCACCTCGTCCGGCCCGGCAGGCCCCTGGTCCCACCCGGCGACGATCTCGGCGAAGGCGGCATCCACCTCGGCGTCGGAGCGCTCCCGTGGAGCCTCGCCCTCGGACCCCCGGTCCTCGGTGCCCGGCTCCTCCGGGCGCTCGCGGTCCTCGGCCATCTGATCCCTCGTGCTCGACCCCCGTGGGGGTGCTGGGTGCGGTGCTGGCAGCAATCCTCGCACGGGCAGCCGCGGCGGTGGTCGGTGTCGTAGAGTGCGAGCGACCGACAAGGAGGTGACGGGCCCGGTGCTCTACTGGTTCCTCAAGCGGGTGGTCCTGGGCCCGTTGCTGGGGGTCCTCTTCCGCCCGTGGGTGGAGGGCAAGGACCACGTGCCCGACGACGGTGCGGCCATCCTGGCCAGCAACCATCTCTCCTTCTCGGACTCGATCTTCCTGCCGTACGTGCTGGACCGCCGGGTGACCTTCCTCGCCAAGGCCGACTACTTCACCGGCACCGGGGTCAAGGGGCGGGCGACCGCCTTCTTCTTCCGGGCCGTCGGGCAGCTGCCGATCGACCGCTCCGGCGGCAAGGCCAGCGAGGCCGCGCTGCGCTCGGGGCTGCGGGTGCTCGACCGCGGCGAGCTGCTCGGGCTCTACCCGGAGGGCACCCGCTCCCCGGACTCGCGGCTCTACCGCGGCCGCACAGGGGTCGCCCGGATGGCGCTGGAGGCCGGCGTGCCGGTGATCCCGGTGGCCATGATCGACACCGACAAGGCCCAGCCGACCGGGCAGGTCATCCCGAACATCCGCCGGGTCGGGGTGAAGATCGGCCGCCCTCTCGACTTCTCCCGCTACGAGGGGATGGAGGGCGACCGCTTCGTGCTGCGCTCCATCACCGACGAGATCATGTACGAGCTCATGCAGCTCTCCGAGCAGGAGTACGTCGACATGTACGCCACCTCGATGAAGGATCGGCTCGTCGACCGTGCCCGCCGTCGGGCGAAGGGGTTGCAGGAGGCAGCCAAGCCGGGTCGGGCCGTCAGCGAGCTCGAGGAGGCTCTCGACGAGGCGGAGGGAGCCGGCCGTCGTCGCTCCGGCGCTGCGCCGTCGGCAGCGGCCGGCATGCCGGCCGAGACCGGTGCACCCGCCGAGACCGACGCCTGGGCCGAGGAGAAGGACGCCCTGTAGTCCGGGCACGGGATGGGGCGAGGATGAGCGCAGGGCCGGAGGTCACCGGGCGGCAGTACCACCCCTCGCCGCTCATCGACAGCGCCGGCGGCCGCGGGCTGGCCATCTACCGCCTGCTCGCCCTGGCCTACGCGCTGGCCCTGCTGGTCAGCCACGGCGAGCACGTGCAGCGCTGGTGGGTCGCGCTGGGCTACCTCGGGGTGCTGCTCGTGTGGTCGCTGGTCGCCCCGCTGCTGCCCCGGGCGACCGTGCTCGCGGTGGTCGCCGAGCTCGCCCTCGCGGTCACCGGCATCTTCCTCACCAACGTCGTCTACGAGCCGGCCCAGGTCAGCGCCGGCATCCAGACCGTGCCCGGGGTGTGGTCGGCCGCGCCGGTCTTCGCGGCGGCCCTGCTCGGCGGGGCCCGCGGCGGCATCGCCGGCGCGGCGGTCATCGCCACCGCCAACATCGTCCAGACGCAGAACCACTCGCCGCTGATGTGGCACAACATCGTGCTGCTCTTCATGCTCGGCGGGCTGGTCGGTCTGGCGGTGCAGCTGGCCCGGCAGAGCCAGGTGCGCCTGGAGGCGGCGCTGGCCGCCAGCGAGCGGCTGGCCGAGCGGGAGCGGATCGGCCGGGAGGTGCACGACGGGGTGCTGCAGGCCCTGGCCCTGATCAACCGGCGCGGACGCGACCTCGGTGGGGAGGCCGGCGACCTGGCCGACCTGGCCGCCGAGCAGGAGCGCAGCCTGCGGGCGCTGATCACCCGCTTCGAGCCCGCCTCGGGCGCCGCCGCCAGCCGGGACGGCAGCGGGCCGGGCCGCGCCGACCTCGCCGCGCTGCTGGTGCGCCACCGCAGCGCCCAGGTCGAGGTGGTGCTGCCGGCCGGCCCGCTGGTGCTGCCCACCCAGGTCGCCACCGAGCTGGACGCGGCCGTCGGTGCCGCCCTGGACAACGTGGAGCGGCACGCCGGCGCCGACGCCCACGCCTGGGTGCTGGTGGACGCCGACGACGAGCGGGTGGAGGTCGTCATCCGGGACGACGGCACCGGGATGGACGAGGGCCGCCTCGTCGAGGCCGCCGAGGAGGGGCGCCTGGGCGCCAGCAGCTCGATCCGCGGCCGGATGCACGACCTCGGCGGCGAGGCCGCCTGGCGGGCTCCCGCCACCGGCGGGTGCACCGTGACCCTCACCCTGCCGCGCCCCGAGGTGGCAGGCTCTGCCCCATGACCGACCCCAGCCTCACCGAGCCCGTGACCGCCGTCGAGGTGCTCGTCGCCGACGACCACCCGATGTGGCGCGACGCCCTGGTGCGCGACCTCGAGCAGGCCGGGCTGCGGGTGGTCGGGACCGCCGCCGACGGCCCGCAGGCGGTCGACCGGACCCGGGCCACCAGCCCGGACGTCCTCGTGCTCGACCTCAACCTGCCGCACCTGCGCGGCGACGAGGTGTGCCGGGCGATCGGTGACCTGCCCACCCGGGTGCTCATCCTCTCGGCCAGCGGCGAGGAGCAGGACGTCCTGGACGCGGTGAAGGCGGGCGCCAGCGGCTACCTCGTGAAGTCCGCCTCCGGCGAGGAGATCCGGGCCGCGGTGACCGCCACCGCGGCCGGCGAGGCCGTCTTCACCCCGGGCCTGGCCGGCCTGGTCCTCGGCGAGTTCCGGCAGATGCGCGCCCGCGCCGAGAGCGCCCCCGCCCCGGCCCAGGAGGAGCCGGTGCCCGAGCTGACCTCCCGGGAGACCGAGATCCTGCGGCTCGTGGCCACCGGGATGTCGGCGAAGGAGATCGCCGCCGACCTGGTCATCTCGCACCGCACCGTGCAGAACCACGTCCAGAACATCCTCGGCAAGCTGCACCTGCACAACCGGGTGGAGCTGACCCGCTTCGCCATCAGCCGAGGCCTGGACGGGAGCCAGGACCAGACCTGATCGCCGGGGGTCGCCGCCGTCGCTCTCTGCCGTCGTTCACCACCGTGGTGAGCCGCCCTCCGGACACCGGTTCGTCGCCCCGTCCGCCGGGCCCTATCCTTGTGCGGTGACCACCGCAGCACCCCTGGACACCCCGGAGACCCTCACCGGGCTCGACCCGGCCACCGTGGCCGAGCAGCTCGGCGCCGACCGGCCCGCCGCCCAGCAGCCCACCTGGCCCGACAGCGACGCGCTCGACAGCGCGGTGAGCACGCTGCGCGCGATGCCGCCGCTGGTCTTCGCCGGGGAGTGCGACGACCTGCGCGACCGGATGGCCGCCGCCTCGGTCGGCGAGGCCTTCGTCCTGCAGGGCGGGGACTGCGCCGAGACCTTCGTCGACGCCACCGCGGACAACATCCGCGACCGGGTCAAGACCGTCCTGCAGATGTCCGCCGTGCTCACCTACGGCGCCGGCATGCCGGTGGTGAAGATGGGCCGGATGGCCGGCCAGTTCGCCAAGCCGCGCTCCAAGGACACCGAGACCCGCGACGAGGTCACCCTGCCGGCCTACCGCGGCGACATGGTCAACGACTTCGCCTTCACCGAGCAGGCCCGGCGCCCGGACCCGCAGCGCCTGGTCAACGGCTACCACGCCAGCGCCGCCACGCTGAACCTCGTCCGCGCCTTCACCCAGGGCGGCTTCGCCGACCTGCGGCGGGTGCACGACTGGAACCGTGGCTTCGTCTCCAACGCGGCCAACCAGCGCTACGAGGGCCTGGCCCGGGACATCGACAAGGCGATGCGCTTCATGGCGGCCTGCGGCGTCGACTTCGAGGCGATGCGGGCGACCGAGTTCTGGTCGGCGCACGAGGCGCTGCTGCTGGACTACGAGCGCCCGATGACCCGGATCGACTCGCGCACCGGCGACCTCTACGACACCTCCGGCCACTTCCTGTGGGTGGGCGAGCGGACCCGGCAGCTGGACGGGGCGCACCTCGAGTTCGTCAGCCGGGTGCGCAACCCGATCGGGATGAAGGTCTCCGACAAGGCCGACCCCGACGAGCTGCTGCGGGTCATCGACAAGCTGGACCCGCACCGCGAGCCCGGCCGGCTGACCTTCATCACCCGGATGGGCGCGGGCACGATCCGCGAGGCGCTGCCGCCGATCATCGAGCGGGTGCGCGACTCCGGCGCGATCGTCACCTGGATCTGCGACCCGATGCACGGCAACACCTTCGAGTCGGCCTCCGGCTTCAAGACCCGGGCCTTCGACGACGTCGTCGACGAGGTGCGCGGCTTCTTCGAGGTGCACCGGCAGCTGGGCACCGTCCCCGGCGGGCTGCACGTCGAGCTCACCGGCACCGACGTCACCGAGTGCCTCGGCGGCGCGGAGCGGATCCTCGACGAGGACCTCAACAAGCGCTACGAGAGCGTCTGCGACCCGCGGCTGAACCACCGGCAGAGCCTCGAGCTCGCCTTCCTCACCGCGGAGATGCTCGCCGAGCGCTGAGCGTCCGCCTCGGCACCTCGTCTCGACACCGCGCGCCTGGGCACCTCGCCACATCGCGGGTGGAGGTGACCTGACGCGCTGGGCTCAGACCACGAGGATGGTTACCGTGCTGCCCTTCGGAGCCGAGGTCCCGGCCTGCGGGTCGGCCGCGCGCACCTCGTCGAGCACCCCGCCGAGGAAGGTCTGCACCTTGACCGTGAAGCCCGCCTTCTCCAGCTTGTCCGTGGCGGCCGCCTTGCTCAGCCCCTCGACCGAGGGCACGTCGACCATCTCGGGGCCCTTGGAGACGGTCAGCGTCACCGTGTCGCCGCGGTAGAGCTGGCCGGTGGCCGGGTCCTGGGTGGCCACGCTGCCCTTGGGCACCGAGGAGCTGAAGGCGTCGTCGGCGCGGGTGACCTCCAGCCCCAGGTCCTCCAGGGTCGCCGTGGCGTCGTCGAAGCCCTGGCCGGTGACGCTGGGCACGGTGATCGGCTCGGGACCCTTGCTGATGACGAGGTCGACCGCGTCGTCCCGGCGCAGCTCGACGCCGCTCTCCGGGTCGGAGGAGACGACCTGACCGGTCGGCACCTCCTCGTCCCAGGCCTCGGTGACCTCGCCTACGGCGAGGTTGAGCTCGTCCAGGGCGCTGCCCGCCTGGTCCCGGGTGCGGCCGCTGAGGTCGGGCACGGCGTAGCGCTCGGGGCCCTTGGAGAAGGTCACCGCGATGTCGCTGCCCTTGCCGACCTCGCTGCCGGTGCCCGGCCGCGAGCCGATCGCCTCGCCGGCCGGCACCTGCTCGTCGAAGGCCTGGGTGGCGTTGAGGTCGAGGTCGCTCTCGGCGAGCCGGTCCTCCACGGCCGCCTGGTCCAGACCGGCCACCTCCGGCACGGTCGTCCGTGAGCCGGGCCCGGCCAGGGCGTACCAGCCGCCGGCCGAGGCGAGCAGCAGCACGAGGGCGAGCAGCAAGGCCAGCAGGCGACGGCGTCGTACCCGGGCGCTGGTGCGTCCTGGCGGCTCCGACGGGCCGGTCGGCACCACCGCGGTCGACCCCTCGACGGTCGCCCCCTGAGCGGTCGAGCCGACGGCACCGGCCTCGGTGATCGCCCGGGTCGGGGTCGGTCGGGGGTGGGCCACGGTGGCCGCGCCCCGTGGTGCCGGGGCCGCCACCGCGGGCCGGCTGTCCAGCTCCTCGGGCGTGAGGTCGGCTCGCACCCGGCGCACCTGCTCCAGGTAGGCGCCGGCGTCCCGCGGGCGCTGGTCCGGGTCGATGGCGGTGGCCGCGGCGACCAGCTCGTCCAGCAGCGGGGAGAGCCCGGCGGAGCGGGAGGAGGGCGCCGGGACACCGCCGTGGACGTGCTGGAAGGCGACGTGGATCGGGGTCTCGCCGTCGATGGCCGTGGTGCCGGTGAGCAGCTCGAAGAGCAGCAGCCCGGCCGCGTAGACGTCGCTGCGCGGGTCGGCGACGCCGCGCTCCACCTGCTCGGGGGAGAGGTAAGAGACGGTGCCGAAGAGGACCCCCTCGTTGGCCGTCGTCGTCTGCGAGGTGACCGCCCGGGCCAGGCCGAAGTCGGCGACCTTCACCGGGCCGCGCTCGGGGATGAGGACGTTCTCGGGCTTGACGTCGCGGTGGATGTAGCCGGCCTCGTGGGCGGCGGCCAGCCCGGTGAGCACCGGCTCGAGGATGTCCAGGGCGGCGCGCGGGGTCAGCGCGCCCTCGTCGTCGACGACCTCGCGGGCGGTGCGCCCCTCGACGTGCTCCATGGCCAGGAAGACCAGGCCGTCGTGCTCGCCCTGGTCGTAGACCGGGACGACGTTGGGGTGGCTCAGCCGAGCCGCCGAGCGGGCCTCGCGGCGGAATCGGGCGACCAGCCGCTCGTCGCTGGTGAGGTCGGGGCGCATGACCTTGAGGGCGACCTCGCGCTCCAGGCGCAGGTCGGTGGCCAGCAGCACGCTGGCCATGCCGCCGTCGGCGATGTGCCGGAGCACGCGGTAGCGACCGTCGACGGTCTCGCCGACGAGCGGATGGGTCCCGGTCGCTGCCACGCCCAAAGTCTAGTTTCGCCCCCTTCGTCCCCGGCCCGGCGCCCGGCTCACAGCTGCCGCTGCAACGCCTGCACGTTGCGCACGTAGGAGCGGGTGTCGGTGTACATGCCGTTCTCCTCGACCGAGCCGAGGCCCTGGTAGTAGCCGGCGATCGCGTCGGCGGGGGAGTCGGCCATCTCGGTGAGCGTCTTCAGCAGCAGCACGCCGGCGGTGATGTTGTCGTCGGTGTCCAGCAGGTCGAGCTCGCGGCCGGCCATCTGCGAGGCCCACTCCCCGGAGCTCGGGATGACCTGCATGGTGCCGATGGCGTCGGCGACCGAGACCTTCTGCTGGTTCCAGCCGGACTCCTGGTAGGAGATCGCCAGGGCCAGGGAGGGGTCGACGCCGTGGCGGCGGGCGATCGCCGTGATCTTCTCCTTGGTCGCGGTGCGCGAGGGCACGGTCCGCGACTCCAGGATGCTGCGGTGCCGGTCCGCCGAGGCCACCACGTCGTCGGCGTAGGTGCGCCCGGCGAAGGTGTTGCCCCCCGAGGTGGACGAGCCGGAGGAGGAGCTGGTCGAGGACGAGGAGCTGGTCGAGGTGCTCGTGGACGAGCCGCCCGGGACCCGCAGGCGCTGCCCGGGCCGGATGAGCTCGTCGGTGCTCAGGTCGTTGACCCGGGCGAGCCGGGCGGTGGAGGTGCGGTAGCGCTGGGCGATGCCGTCCAGGGTCTCGCCGGTGCGCACGGTGTGCCGCGAGGCGCTGGTGCGCTGGTCGGCCTGGGTGCTGCGCTTGGCCGGTCGGGCGGCGGTGCCGGTGACCCGCAGCCGCTGCCCGGGCTGGATGAGCTCGCTGCTGCCGATGCCGTTGAGGCGGGCCAGCCGGGTGACGCTCATGTCGTGCCGCCGGGCGATCCCGTCGAGGGTGTCGCCGGTGCGCACGGTGTAGCCGCGGGTCGGGCCGCTGCGTCCGGTGCCTGCGGAGGAGCTGGTCTCGGTGGAGCCGCTCGAGGCGCTGGGGATCACCAGGCGCTGGCCCGGCCGGATCATCGAGGTGGCGTCGAGGTGGTTGCGCCGGGCGATCGCCCCGGGGGAGACGTCGTAGCGCTCTGCGATGTCGTAGACCGTCTCACCGGTACGGACCGTGTGCCGGCGCCCTTCGGCCTCCTCGGCGGTGGCCACCTGCTCGTGCGCGTCGAGGACGGGCAGGTCGGCGGCGACGGCGGGGGTCGGGACGACGAGGGGCAGGACCACGGGGCCTCCGGACGTGACGGGCGGGCCGGTGGCCGCCCGGGACGGGTGGGTCGGTCGTGGTGACGACCGACGATCGGGTACGCACCGAGCGGGCGCGACCGGTGCGGCGGTGTCAGTGTTGCGGTGTCAGATGATGTTGTTGTGACGTCTGGCGCAGCTGTGATGTGTGGTGCTGATGTGAGCTGTGATGCTGCTGAGACGTCTGATGCTGCTGTGCACGACCGTAGCGGAGGACGCGCGCCGGAGCCGGGTGCTCGCTCCCTCGGGGTGTCGCGGCTGCCAGACTGCCGCCGTGACCGACGCGAGCAGCACCGACGAGAGCAGCCCCGACGAGAGCAGCACCGACGACCGCAGGGTCGACCAGGGCGCGAGCAGCCAGGACCGGGCCCCGGCCGAGGCCGCAGCGCCTGGTAGCCCGGTGCCCGCCCCCGACCCGCTGGACGAGCTGGAGTGGCTGACGCTGCCCGACCTCGCCGAGCGCCTCGGCCTGCGGCTGACCCAGGTGCGTCGGCTGCTCGACGACCGGGTCCTCGTCGGGATCCGGCGCGGCGAGCGTCGGGTGCTCAGCGTCCCGGCCGACTTCCTCGACGATGAGGGCCCGCTGCCGGCGCTGGCCGGGACCTTCACCGTGCTGGCCGACAGCGGCCTCGACGACGCCGAGATCATCGCCTGGATGACCGCCCGTGACGAGACCCTGCCGGGCGGGCCGACGCCGCTGGCGGCGATCCGCGCCGGGCACAAGACCGAGGTGCGTCGCCGGGCCATGGAAGAAGCCCTCTGAGGGGCCGCCCCGGGAGGTGAGCCTCGGGGGCGCGGGCGGGTGGGGTCAGACGCTCGGTCGGTCCGGTCTGAGGCGGTCCCGGCTCAGGTGCTACGCGCGGTGGTGATCTCCACCAGCTCGGCCAGCACCGCGGCGGCTCCCGGCTCCAGCCCCGGCGCCGCGGCGAGCGCCTCGTGCGCCCGTGCCGCCCCGCGGGCGATCTCGTCCTCCACCGCCGCCACCGCACCGGTGTCGGTGAGCACCGCGCGGAAGGCGTCGACGTCGGCGGTGCTGAGGTCCGGGTCGCCCAGCCAGGTCTCGATCCGGCGGGCGTCCAGGTCGTCCGCCCCGGCCAGGGCCCGGGCGACGAGCACCGTGCGCTTGCCCTCGCGCAGGTCGTCGCCGGCCGGCTTGCCGGTGCTGGCCGGGTCGCCGAAGACGCCGAGGACGTCGTCGCGCAGCTGGAAGGCCCGGCCCAGCGCCAGGCCGTAGCGGGAGAGCGCGGCGCGGTCGTCCGGGTCGGCGCCGCCGGCGGTGGCGCCCAGCAGCAGCGGGTGCTCGACCGAGTACTTGGCGCTCTTGTAGGTGATGACGTGCCGGGCCCGCTCGATCCGCTCCTGCTGCGGCAGGTCGTGCCACGGGCGCACCGCGGTGACCACGTCGAGGTACTGGCCGGCCATGAGCTGGGTGCGCATCCGCTCGAAGACCTCGCGGCCGGCCATCAGCGCCGCCGGGGGCAGCCCGCTGCCGGTGTAGAGGTCCTCGCACCACTGCAGGCACAGGTTGCCGGCGAGGATGGCCCCGGAGAGCCCGAAGCGCTCGCCGTCGCCGAGCCAGCCGCGCTCGCGGTGGGCCGTGGAGAGCACCCGGTGCGCGGCCGGGCGCCCGCGGCGGGTGTCGCTGTCGTCCATGACGTCGTCGTGCAGCAGCGCGGCCGCCTGGAAGAGCTCCATCGCCGCGGCCACCCCCACGGCGCCGTCGTCGTCCGGCTGCCCGGCGGCCCGCCAGCCCCAGTAGGCGAAGGCGGCCCGCAGCCGCTTGCCCCCGGAGAGCAGCTCGCGCACCGGGGTGATCAGGTCGGCGACGTCCGGGCCGATCTCGGCCAGGGTGCGCTCGTGCCGGTCCAGCTCGGCGTCCAGGCGGTGCTGGACACGCCCGCGCAGGTCGTCGGCGAAGGGGTCGGTCACGCGGGCTCCTCGTCTGCGTCTGCGCGCCTGTCCTGGGGCGCGGTGGGTTCGGTGGCGTCCCTGCGGCGCTGGTCTCACCGTCGGGTCGGTGGCAGCCTACGACGCCGGGCCTCGGTTATCGTCGCCGCCATGAGCGAGCAGCCGCTGCGTCCCGAGTCCGGGGTGGGCACCATCCGGCGCCACCTGAGCGACACCCGACCCACGGTGAGCTTCGAGTTCTCCCCGCCGAAGGACGACACCGGCGAGGAGGCCCTCTGGGAGGCCCTGCGCCAGCTCGAGGCGGTCGGCCCCGACTTCGTCTCGGTGACCTACGGCGCCGGCGGCTCCAGCCAGGACCGCACGCTGCGGATCACCGAGGAGATGGCCCGGCGCACCTCGCTGACCGCGATGGCCCATCTCACCTGCGTCGCGCAGTCGGTGGACGACCTGCGCGAGGTGCTCGCCGGCTACGCCGCGGCCGGCATCGACCACGTCATGGCGCTGCGCGGCGACCCGCCCGGCGACCCGCGGGGCGAGTGGGTGGCTCATCCCGGCGGGCTGGACCACGCCGACCAGCTGGTCTCGCTGGTGCGCGGGTCCGGGGACTTCGAGGTCGGGGTGGCCGCCTTCCCGGACGTGCACCCGGACTCGGCCTCGCTGGAGGAGGACGTGCAGACCCTGGTGCGCAAGGCCGACGCCGGGGCCACCTTCGCGGTCACCCAGATGGTCTTCGACCCCGAGACCTACCTGCGCCTGCGGGACGCGGTCTCGGCGCGCCGGGAGATGCCGATCTCGGCCGGGATCATGCCGATCACGAGCATCCGGCAGATCACCCGGATGGCCGAGCTCATGGGGACCCCGCTGCCCGAGGCGGTGCTCTCCCGGCTGCGGGCCGTCGAGGACGACCCGGCAGCGGTGCGGGAGGTCGGCATGGACATCGCCACCGAGCACGCCGAGCGGATGCTGAGCGAAGGGGCGCCCGGGCTGCACTTCATCACGATGAACCGCTCCACCGCCACGATCGAGCTGCGCTCCCGGCTGGCGGGCCAGCTCGGCTGAGCGAGGGCCCGCCGCCGAGGTCGGGGCCGCCGAGGTCGGGGGATCGGTGAGGTCGGCGCCGCTGCGGGGTTGACCGGCTGTCGGTGACTCGGGGTAATCTTCGAACACACGTTCGAAGCACCCGAGGAGGAGCCGTGTCCCGCCGCGTCGAGGAAACCATCGAGGTCCGCCTGACCAGTCCCGAGGAGATCCCGTCCGGGGCCTCGTCCGGGACCCTGACGACCGGCGGTGAGCCGTCGCCGGACCAGTTCCTCTGGCGCGGGCGGCTGTACCGGGTGACCGGGGTGGTCGACCGGTGGCAGGAGCGTCGCTCGTGGTGGCGCGAGGCCACCCGTGAGCGTCCGCTGGGGGCCGTGCCGACCGGCCGTCAGGTCTGGCGGGTGGAGGCCAGCCCGGGCCGTTCCGGCGTGCCCGGGGTCTACGACCTCGCCGACGCCGAGGGGCCGGACGGCTCCTGGCGGCTGCTGCGGACCCAGGACTGAGCGGCATGATGCGCACCACCAGCACCCCCACGTCCGGCACCGCCACGACGGGCACCGCCACGACGGGCACCTCCACGCCCTCGCCGCTCACGCTGCCCTCGGTGACCACGGCCATGGACCTGCTCGCCGCGGCCGGGCAGAGCCTCGGCGAGGCGCACTGGGCGGCCACCCTGCACGCCCGCTACGCCAGCACCCGGGTGGCCGTGCTGCGCGCCGCCGCGGCCGTCCTGGCCGTCCGCGGCGGCCCGCACCGCGGCCGTGGCCCGACCCCGGTGTGGGAGCTGCTGCCCCGGCTGGCCCCCGAGCTGACCGAGTGGGCCGAGCACTTCGCCGCCGCCCTGCCCGAGGACCCCGCGGACGGGCGCGGGCCGGTCTGCGTGCGGGTGGTCGACGACCTGCTGCGCGACGGCGAGGAGTTCACCCGGATCGTCGCCCGGACGCTCGGCCTGCCTCCGGTCCCGGTCACCGCCGACCTGACCACCCTCACCGGATGAGACCGGGAGCGGGCGACGGCTTCGCCCATCTGCACGTCGCCTCCGGCTTCTCGCTGCGGCACGGCACGAGCACCCCCGAGGACCTCGTCGCCCGGGCCGTCGAGCTGGGGCAGCCGGCGCTGGCGCTGACCGACCGGGACGGTCTCTACGGCGCGGTGCGCTTCGTCCGGGCCGCCACCGCCGCCGGTGTCGCCCCGGTGCTCGGGGCGGACCTGGCGATGGGCACCACCGCGCTCGGCGGACCCACGGTGCCCCGCCCGGGCGGGCGCACCCCGGTGCGCGGCGGCGCCGAGGTCGACCCCCGGCTGCCCCGGGTGACCGTGCTGGCCCGGAGCGCGGCCGCGGGCGTGCCGCACGCCGCCGGCTGGGCGGCCCTGTGCCGGCTGGTCAGCGACACCCACCTCACCGGAGAGCGCGGCGACCCGGTGAGCACGCCGGAGATGATCGCCCGTCGGGCCGCCCCGGCCGGCTCCGCGTCCGCCACGGGGCCGGGGGAGCCCGGGCCGCTGCTGGTGCTGCTCGGTCCCGGCTCCGACGTCGGTCGGGCGCTGCTGGCCCGGCGTCCCGAGCAGGCCCGTGCCCTGCTCGCCGCCTGGCACCGGCTGCTGCCCGGCGCGGTCGCGGTCGAGGTGGTCCACCACGGGGGCCCGCCAGGCACCCCGGCCTCGCTGTCCCACGCCGCGGCGCTGCTCGGGCTGGCCGACGCCACCGGCACCCCGGCGGTGCTCAGCGCGAGCGTGCGCCACCTCGACCCGCAGGACGCGGTCGTCGCCGACGTGCTCGACGCCACCCGACGCCTCGTGGTGCTCGACGAGCGTCATCTCGACCGGGTCACCGACGCCGCCCACCTGGCCGGCACGGCGAGCATGGCGCGGGTCGCCCGCCAGGTGGCCGAGGCCGCCGGCGGCGCCGGCCGGTACGCCGGGGCCGGCCCGGGGGAGCGGGCCGCGGCGCTGCTGCAGGACACCGTGGCCACCGCCCTGGCCTGCGCCCAGGACGCCCGCCACGACCTCGGCATCGGCCGGGTGCACCTGCCGGAGGCCGGGGTGCTCGGCCTGCGCCCGGACCAGGACCCGCAGCGGGTGCTGGCCGAGCGCTGCCGGGCCGCCGTCGGCAGCCGCTACCCCGGAGCCTCCGCCCGGCTGCAGCGCCAGGTCACCGAGCGGCTCGAGGACGAGCTCGACGTCGTCGCCGCGCTCGGCTACCCCACCTACTTCCTCACCGTCGCCGCCGTCGTCGACCTCATCACCGAGGCCGGGGTGCGGGTGGCCGCCCGCGGCTCCGGGGCCGGCAGCCTGGTCAACCACCTGCTCGGGATCAGCGCCATCGACCCGGTCCGGCACGACCTGCTCATGGAGCGCTTCTGCTCGCCGCTGCGGGCCGAGCTGCCGGACATCGACATCGACGTCGAGTCCGCCCGGCGCACCGAGATCTACGAGCGGATCCTCACCCGCTTCGGCCGCGAGCGGGTCACCTGCGTCTCGATGATGGACACCTACAAGGCGCGGCACGCCATCCGCGACGTCGGCGCCGCCCTCGGGATGGCCCCGACCGAGATCGACGAGCTGGCCAAGTCCTTCCCGCACATCCGTGCCCGGGACGTGCGCCACGCCCTGACCGAGCTGCCCGAGCTGCGCGCCCGCGGCCTGGACGGGCCCGACGGGCACCGGCTGAGCACCCTCTTCGACCTCGTCGAGCGGCTCGACGGGCTGCCCCGGCACATCGCCCTGCACCCGTGCGGGGTGGTCCTCTCCGACGCCGGCCTGCTGGACCGCACCCCGGTGGAGTCGAGCTGGCTGGGCTTCCCGATGAGCCAGTTCGACAAGGACGACGTCGAGGCGCTCGGGCTGCTCAAGCTGGACGTCCTCGGGATCCGGATGCAGTCGGCGATGGCTCACGCCGTCGCCGAGGTGGAGCGGGTCGACCGGCGCCGGATCGACCTCGACGACCGCGACGACGTGCCGCTGGAGGACCCGGCCACCTTCGCCATGATCCGCACCACGCACACCCTCGGCTGCTTCCAGATCGAGAGCCCGGGCCAGCGCGAGCTCATCGGCAAGCTGGGCCCGACCGTCTTCGACGACCTCATCACCGACATCTCCCTCTTCCGGCCCGGGCCGGTGAAGTCGGACATGATCCGGCCCTTCCTCGAGGCCCGGCACGGCTGGAGCAGCCCGCAGTTCCTGCACGAGAGCCTCGTCGACGCGCTCGCCGAGACCGAGGGGGTGGTCGTCTTCCACGAGCAGGTGCTGCGGATCGTCGCCGAGACCACCGGGGTCACCCTGGCCCAGGCCGACGAGGTGCGCCGCACCATGGGCACCCCGGACGGGCAGCAGCGGATCGAGGCGTGGTGGCGGCCGGCGGCGCTGGCCCGCGGCTACCGCCCCGAGGACGTCGACCGGATCTGGCAGGTGCTGGCCGCCTTCGCCTCCTTCGGCTTCTGCAAGGCGCACGCGGCCGCCTTCGCCATGCCCACCTACCAGTCCGCCTGGCTCAAGACCCACCACCCGGCGGCCTTCCTCGCCGGGGTCCTCACCCATGATCCCGGGATGTACCCCAAGCGGCTGCTGCTGGAGGAGGCGCGGGCGCTCGGGGTGGCGATCCTGCCGGTGGACGTCAACGCCAGCGGCGCCGAGTACCGGGTGGAGCGGCTCGACCCCGGCGCGCGCACCCTGGGGGAGGCGCGGCCCCCGGCCGACCCGGACCTGCCGGACGGCACCGGCTACGGGATCCGGGTGGCCCTGGCCGACGTGAAGGGGATCAGCGAGGAGGAGGTCGCCCGGATCGTCGCCGGCGCCCCCTACGAGTCGCTGACCGACGTGTGGACCCGGGCCCGGCCCAGCCGACCGGTCCTGGAGCGGCTGGTCCTCGTCGGCGCCCTGGACGCGGTGCACGGCACCGGCACCACCGGTGGCGGCCTGGGGCACCGCGGTCGGCTCACCCGGCGCGACCTGCTGCTGCACGTCGCCGAGCTGGACCGGTGGTCCCGGGCGAGCGGCCGGGGCGCCCGGCCGCGACGATCCGGGAAGGGAGCGTCGGTGCCGGCGGCGGGATGGGTCGGTGACGGGATGCCGGGCGCCCAGCAGGTGCGCCGCCGCGGGGTCGCCCCGGTGGCCAGCCAGCTCACCCTCGACCTCGGCGACACCCCGGAGCTCGGCGAGGGGGCCGGGCTGCCGGAGATGAGCGTGCCGGACCAGGTCAGCGCCGAGCTGGACATCCTCGGCCTGGACGCCTCCCGGCACGTCATGGACTTCTACGCGCCGATGCTGCGCGCGCTGGGCACCACCCGCAGCGCCGACATCCTCGGCGCACGCAGCGGGTCCGAGGTGCTCACCGCGGGGGTGAAGGTGGCCACCCAGACCCCGCCGGTGCGCTCCGGGCGACGGGTGGTCTTCCTCACCGTCGACGACGCCAGCGGCCCGGTGGACGCCACCTTCTTCGAGGACGCGCAGGGGCCGTACGCGGCGACCGTCTTCCACTCCTGGCTGCTGCTGGTCCGGGGCACGGTGCGGCGCACCGGTGAGCGTGGGGTCTCGCTGCTGGCCTCCGGTGCCTGGGAGCTCTCCGGGCTGTGGGAGGCCTGGCAGACCGGGGGGATCGAGGCGGTGCACGCGGCGCTCGCGGCGGCCGACGCGCTGGCCCAGGAGCGGGCCGACGCGGGAGAGGGTCGGCGGTCCGGTGCGGCGGGGAGCCAGGACGGCGGGACCGAGCAGCCGGGCGGCGGGGAGGGGCCGCGCCGACGTCGGGTGCTGGTGCACGCCTCGGGCTACCGGCAGTCGCCCTACGCCGACACCCGGCCGGCGGGGGAGTCCCCCTCGACCGGTCGCAAGCTGTGGCACGCCTCGCCGGGCAGCTCGGGGTGGTGACGGGTCGCCGTCACCCCTGCCGTCTAGGGTGGTCGACGTGAGTGACGAGCGACGACGCCCCCGCCGCGGCGGCCTCGAGGGCAACCTGCGCACCGCCGCCGTGTGGACCCAGGTCCGCGACCTCGCCAAGGAGCGCCAGGCCGAGCTCTCCCGGCCGTTGCGGGTGCTCGACCTGGGCGGCGGCACCGGCGGCCTGGCCGTCGGTCTGGCTGAGCAGGGGCACTCGGTCACCGTCGTCGACCCCAGCGCCGACGCTCTTGCCTCGCTGCGCCGACGGGTCTCCGAGTCGCCCGCCGCCGGGCGGATCAGCGCGGTCCAGGGCGACGCGGACACCCTCGACGGCATCGTCGCCACCGGCTCGGTCGACCTGGTCTGCTGCCACGACACCCTCGAGGTCACCGACGACCCGGCCGCCACCACCGCCCGGATCGCCGAGGTGCTCGCCCCCGGCGGCCACCTCAGCCTGGTCACCGCCCAGCGGGTGGCCGCGGTGCTCTCCCGGGCCCTGGCCGGCCGCTTCGACCAGGCCCGGGCGGTGCTCACCGCGACCGACGGCCGCTGGGGACCCACCGACCCGGCTCCGCGCCGCTTCGACCGCGACCAGGTGCTCGACCTGCTCGGCCGCGCCGGCTTCACCATCCTCGACGTGCGCGGGGTCCGGCTCTTCAGCGATCTCGTGCCCAGCGCGCTGGTCGACTCCGAGGCCGATCGGCTCGCCCTGCTCGAGCTCGAGGAGCTGGCCGCGACGGACCGCGAGCACCCGGGGCTCAGCGAGCTGGGCACGAGCATGCACGTGCTCGCCCGGCGGTGACCGACCCGAGCCGATGAGCCGGCGTCAGTTCTCGCCCCCGCCGCGCACCGGCGACGGGCCGCCGGACGACACCGGCTGCACCGTGCTGCACGTCGACATGGACGCCTTCTACGCCTCGGCCTCCCTGCTCAGCCGGCCCGAGCTGGTCGGCACCCCGGTGATCATCGGCGGCGGCGGCCGCGGGGTGGTGCTCTCGGCGACCTACGAGGCCCGGGCCTTCGGGGTGACCTCGGCCATGCCGATGGGCCGGGCCCGACGGCTGTGCCCGCAGGCGACGGTGATCGCCCCCGACCACGACCTGTACTCGCGCATCTCCGCCGCGGTGATGGAGACCTTCGCCGACGTCACCCCCTCGGTCGAGCCGCTCAGCCTCGACGAGGCCTTCCTCGACGTCGCCGGGGCGGTGCGCCTCATGGGCAGCCCGGCCACCATCGCCGGCCGGATCCGGGACACCGTCGCCGACGAGCAGGGCATCACCTGCTCGGTCGGGGTCGCCGGGACGAAGTTCGTCGCCAAGCTCGCCTCCTCCCTGGCCAAGCCGGACGGGCTGCTCGTCGTCCCGGTCGCCGAGACCGTCACCTTCGTCCAGCAGCTGCCGGTGGGCGCCCTGTGGGGGGTCGGGGACAAGACCGAGGAGGCGCTCTCCCGGCTCGGCCTGCGCACCGTCGCCGACATCGCGCACACCCCGCGGGAGACCCTGGTGCGCGGGCTGGGCGAGGCCACCGGCGCGCACCTGCACGACCTCGCCTGGGGCCGCGACCCCCGGCGGGTCGAGCCGGTGCGGCGCGAGCGCAGCATCGGCCACGAGCAGACCTACGGTCACGACGTCGACGACCCCGTGGTGGTGCACCGCACCCTGCTGCGGCTCTCCGACCGGGCCGCCGCCCGGCTGCGCTCGCACGGCCTGGTCGGACGCACGGTGAGCATCAAGGTGCGGTTCGCCGACTTCACCACGATCACCCGGTCGCGGTCGCTCGGGGAGGCCACCGACATCAGCCGGGACATCCACGCGGTCGCCCGGGACCTCTACGACGCCCTCGGGCTGCAACGGGCGCGGGTGCGCCTGGTCGGGGTCCGGGTCGAGCAGCTCTCCGACGCCTCGAGCACCCCGGTCCAGGTCCGCCTGGACGAGCCCGACCACGGCTGGCGGGAGGCGGACCGGGCGATCGACCGGGCCAGCGCCCGCTTCGGCGCCGGCAGCGTGCGCCCGGCCAGCCTCATCGCCGAGCAGGACCGCCGCTCGCCGCCGCCGGGAGGCGGGCCCGGGACCGCCAGCAGGGGCCGACCTACCGAAGGTCGCGATCGCGACCTAGACTGAGCGGTAGACCACACCGCCGTGACCAGCGGCGGCGGTCCCGACAGCACACCAAGGAGGGGCAATGGCTCTGTCAGAGCGCGAGCAGCAGATGCTCGACCAGATGGAGCAGGCCCTGCGCGCAGAGGACCCGCGCTTCGCCTCGCAGATGAACGGCAGCTCACGGCTGCCGGAGGACCGTCGGCGGCTGCTCGTCGGCGGCCTGGGGGCGCTGGCCGGCCTGGGGCTGGTCATCCTCGGCATCAACACCACCATGTGGATCGGCGTCGCCGGCTTCGTCCTCATCGTCGCCGCGGTCGCCTTCGCGCTGGCCCCGCGCAAGGGCGGCGGCAGCGACGAGGGCCTCGCGGTCGTCGCCGAGGACGGCTCGGTGCAGCAGCCGCGGCGGGCGAAGAAGCCGCGCCGCCGCCCGCAGGGAGCCGCCCGGCCGCAGAACCGGGGAAGCTTCATGCAGCGGATGGAGCAGCGCTGGGACGAGCGGCGCCAGGGCGGCCAGGGCCGCTTCTGACCGTCGCGGGTCAGGCCATGTGGGAGGCGATGCCCGCCACCCACACGAAGCCGATCGCGGCCGCGGTGAGCAGTTCGATGCCCATGCTGTGCACCACGCCGCGCAGCGCCGCCCGGGTCGCGTCCCAGGCCTTCGACAGCTCGCGGTAGCGGGCCAGCTCGACGAGCATGATGCCGCCGACGAAGAAGAGCGGCAGCCCCACGACCGGCACGACGAAGAAGCCGACGATCCCGGCGACCGCCGCCAGCAGCAGCGTCGAGGTGGCCACCCCGTCGCGGCGCATGCGTCGCCCGGGGACGAGCACCTGCAGGGCGACGCCGCACAGGTAGACCAGCACCGCGACGCCGAAGGTCATCCAGGCGCGGGTGCCGCCGGTGTCGATGGCCCAGACCAGCACCGTCGCGGTGCACAGCAGCAGGCCCGGCAGCACCGGCAGCACGATGCCCACGACCCCGATCGCGAAGGCCAGGGCGAAGAGCCACATGGCCCACGTGACCGGGTCGGGGGCGTCGCTCAGGGGCAGGGCGCCGCCCAGCAGCGGAGCGACGGTGCTCACCGTCGCCGCTGCCGGGTCGTCGGCGCCGGGGTGCTCAGCGCTCCCCGTCCGGCGCCACGGCCGGGGTCTCGTCCAGGGAGGAGGACTGGTCGTCGATCTCGGCCAGGTCCTTCAGCGCGGGGATGTGCTCGCGGCCGTGGTGAGCGCAGAAGAGCAGCTCACCGCCCGCGTGCAGACGCGCCCGCACGTACGCCCGGGCTCCGCAGCGGTCGCAGCGGTCGGCCGCGGTCAGGGGGCTCACCAGGGTTGCGTTCACGTCTCGCCTTCTTTCGTGCTCGGTGGTCTCTCGACTACGAGTGGGAACAGTCAAGCACGCCGAACCCTTCCCGCGCCGCAGGGTTACGCCCGTGGCGTACGGCACAGCCCTGAGTGCCGCCCTGGGACGACACCTCGCGGCGCCTCCACGCCACGCCACCCGCAGGGCGACCTCACCGGGGTTGTCGGCGCCGCGGGATAGTCTGCCGAGCAGCCGGTCGCCCCCGGCGGGTCGCCCCCGGCGGCCCGGCACCGGGAGGCGGCGCCGGCCGAGGACCAGACCGAGCGACCGCAGAGGACCGACCAGGCCAGTGCCCGCCACGACCGCGACCACCGCCGCCAGCACCAAGAGCGCGAAGGACTACTCCGCCCACCACCTCCAGGTCCTCGAGGGCCTGGAGGCGGTCCGCAAGCGGCCGGGCATGTACATCGGCAGCACCGACAGCCGCGGCCTGATGCACTGCCTGTGGGAGATCCTCGACAACGCCGTCGACGAGGCCCTCGGCGGGCACGGCGACCGGATCGAGGTGCTGCTGCACGCCGACGGGTCGGTGGAGATCCGGGACAACGCCCGCGGCATCCCCGTCGACATCGAGCCGCGCACCGGCCTGACCGGCGTCGAGGTGGTCTACACCAAGCTGCACGCCGGCGGGAAGTTCGGCGGCGGCAGCTACACCGCCTCCGGTGGTCTGCACGGGGTCGGCGCGTCGGTGGTCAACGCGCTCTCCTCCCGGCTCGACGTCGAGGTCGACCGGGGCGGCAAGACGTACGCGATGAGCTTCCGCCGGGGTGAGCCCGGCCGGTTCGCCGACGACGCCGGGACCAGCGGCAGCAAGTCGCCGGAGAGCGACTTCGCCCCCTACGACAAGGGCAGCGAGCTCGAGGTCGTCGGCAAGGCCAAGCGGGGCGTGACCGGGACGCGGGTGCGCTTCTGGGCCGACCGGCAGATCTTCGTCCGGGACGCCCGGCTCGACCTGGAGGCGCTGACCCAGCGGGTGCGCCAGACCTCCTTCCTCGTCCCCGGACTGACCATCGTCGTGCGCGACGAGCGGGGGATCGACGGCGCCGAGCCGACCGAGGAGGTCTTCCACCACGAGGGCGGCATCAGCGAGTTCGCCGAGTTCCTCGCCCCCGACCCGGCGGTCACCGACGTCTGGCGCCTGCAGGGCGAGGGCACCTTCACCGAGACCGTCCCGGTGCTCGACGACAAGGGGCACATGACCCCCACCGAGGTCGAGCGCACCTGCGAGGTGGACGTCGCGGTGCGCTGGGGGACCGGGTACGACCCGCGGGTCTCCTCCTTCGTCAACATCATCGCCACGCCCAAGGGCGGCACCCACCTGGCCGGCTTCGAGCAGGCGCTGCTGAAGGTCTTCCGCAAGCAGCTGGCCGACAACGCCCGCAAGCTCAAGGTCGGCGGGGACAAGGCGGAGAAGGAGGACGTGCTCGCCGGGCTGACCGCGGTGGTCACCGTCCGGCTGGCCGAGCCCCAGTTCGAGGGCCAGACCAAGGAGGTGCTCGGCACCTCGGCGGTCCGCGCCATCGTCAGCAAGGTCGTCGACTCGGCGCTGACCGAGCGGCTGTCCTCGCCGCGGCGCGGCGAGAAGCAGATGGCCACCCAGCTGCTGGAGAAGGTCGTCGCCGAGATGAAGTCGCGGATCTCGGCCCGCCAGCACAAGGAGACCCAGCGCCGCAAGAACGCGCTGGAGACCTCCAGCCTGCCGCCGAAGCTGCGCGACTGCCGCAGCAACGACGTGGACTCCACCGAGCTCTTCCTCGTCGAGGGCGACTCGGCGATGGGCACCGCCAAGGAGGCTCGGGACAGCGAGTTCCAGGCGCTGCTGCCGCTGCGCGGCAAGATCCTCAACGTGCAGAAGGCGGCCATCGGCGACATGCTCAAGAACGCCGAGTGCGCCTCGATCATCCAGGTCATCGGGGCCGGGTCCGGCCGCAGCTTCGACCTGGAGGCCACCCGCTACGGCAAGGTCATCATCATGACCGACGCCGACGTCGACGGCGCGCACATCCGCAGCCTGCTGCTGACCCTCTTCTTCCGCTACATGCGCCCGCTGGTCGAGGCCGGCCGGGTCTTCGCCGCGGTGCCGCCGCTGCACCGGCTCGAGGTGATCAACCCGGGCTCGAAGAAGAACGAGCTGATCTACACCTACGCCGAGGCGGAGATGCGCAAGCAGGTGGCGGCGCTGACGAAGAAGGGCCGCAACCTCAAGCAGCCGATCCAGCGCTACAAGGGGCTGGGCGAGATGGACGCCGACCAGCTGGCCGAGACGACGATGGACCCGCGGCACCGGATGTTGCGCCGGGTGACGATGGCCGACGTCGAGGAGGCCGAGCGGATCTTCGAGCTGCTCATGGGCAAGGACGTCGACCCGCGCCGGGACTTCATCGTCTCCTCGGCCGACACCCTGGACCGCGAGCGCATCGACGCCTGAGCGGGGTAGCGACGGGGCTCAGCCTGCTGCCGGGTGCCGCACGCCGGTCTCGTGCCGGGATCGCGTCGTCGAGGGGAGAGGCAGACTGTGTCGTCGAGCGCGAGGATCGCACCCGAGACCGGGTCGCCGCGACGGGAGCGGGTGCAGCGGCGCACGCTGGCCACGGTGGCGCTGGCGCAGGTGCTCGGCGGTGCCGGGCTCGCGGCCGGCGCCACCGTGGGGGCGCTGCTGGCCGAGGAGATGCTCGGCAGCGAGGGGCTGGCCGGGATCCCGGTGGGGCTCTTCACCCTCGGGTCGGCCCTGGCGGCCTATCTCGTGGGGTGGTCCAGCCAGCGCTCCGGCCGGCGTCGCGGGCTGACCGCCGGGTTCGTCGCCGGTGCGCTGGGCGCGGTCGGTGTGGTCGTCGCGGCGACCACGGAGCAGCTGGTCCTGCTGCTGGTCGCGCTGCTCGTCTACGGGGCGGGCAGCGCGACGAGCCTGCAGGCCCGGTACGCCGGCACCGACCTGGCCACCCCGGCCCGACGAGGCCGGGCGGTGAGCATCGCCATGCTGGCCACCACCGGTGGGGCGGTCGCCGGTCCCAACCTCGTCGAGCCGCTCGGGACGCTGGCCGGGTCCCTCGGGCTGCCGGCGCTGACCGGCCCCTTCCTGCTGGCGGCCGCGGCCTACGCCGCGGCGGGCGCCGTGGTGTGGCTGCTGCTGCGCCCGGACCCGCTGCTGCTGGCCCGGGACCTGGAGCGGGGTGCCGAGCTCGGCACGAGCGAGCCGGAGCCGCCGGTCCCGCCGGACGCGACGGCCGCCGAGGTGGAGGCGGGCTCGGGGTCGGAACGCTCGGGGTCGGGTTCGGTAGGCAGGGGAGCCGCTGGCGCCGCGGTGGCGAGAGAGCTCCGCCCCGGCGCCTACGTGGGTGCCGCGACCATGGTGCTCACCCAGATCGCGATGGTCGCGATCATGACGATGACCCCGGTGCACATGCACCGGCACGGGCACGACCTCGGCGACGTCGGGCTGGTGATCAGCCTGCACATCGCCGCCATGTACCTGCCGTCACCGGTCACCGGGATGCTCGTCGACCGGGTCGGGCGCGGGGCGACGGCGCTGGCCTCCGGCGCCGTGCTGCTGCTGGCCGGGGTCACCGCGGCGCTGGCGCCCGGCGCCTCGCTGACCTGGACCGTGCTGGCGCTGATGCTGCTCGGTCTCGGCTGGAACCTCGGTCTGATCAGCGGGACCGCGCAGGTCGTCGACGCCACCGGTCCGGCGGACCGTCCCAGGGTGCAGGGGAGCATCGACGTCCTCGTCGCCCTCGCCGGTGCGGCCGACGGGGTGCTGTCCGGCGTGGTGGTCTCGGCGACGAGCTTCGCCGTGCTCGGCCTGGGCGGCGGGGCGCTGGCCCTGCTGCTCGTCCCCGTGCTGGCGCTGGGAGCCCGGCGCAGCGACCGGCTCAGGGCAGGTGGCCGCTGAGCCGGTCGTGCCGCTGCGCGCTGGCCGGGTTGAGCCCGACGATCTCGACCTCGGTGCCGCGGCGGGCGTACTTCGTCGTGATCGCGTCGAGCGCGGCCACGGTGGAGGCGTCCCAGACGTGCGAGGCGCTGAGGTCGATGACCACCCGCTCGGGGTCCCCGGCGTAGTCGAGCTGGGTGTAGAGGTCGTTGCTCGAGGCGAAGAAGAGCTCGCCGGTGACCCGGTAGACCGCGCTCACCCGCCCGTCCGCGTCCTCGACGAGCTCTCGCTCGACCGCCGTCAGGTGCGCCACCCGGCGGGCGAAGAGGGTCATCGCCACGAGCACGCCGACGACCACGCCGATCGCCAGGTTGTGCGTGACGACGGTGACGACGACGGTGGAGAGCATCACCGCGGTCTCCGAGCGCGGCATCCGACGCAGCGTGGCCGGGCTGATCGAGTGCCAGTCGAAGGTGGCCACGGCCACCATGATCATCACCGCGACCAGCGCCGCCATCGGGATCATCGCCACGAGGTCGCCGAGCACGACGACGAGCACGAGCAGGAAGACCCCGGCGAGTAAGGTCGAGATCCGGGTGCGGGCACCGGAGACCTTGACGTTGATCATCGTCTGGCCGATCATCGCGCAGCCGCCCATGCCACCGAAGGCGCCGGTGACGAGGTTGGCCGCACCCTGGCCGAGCGCCTCGTGGGTCTTGTCCGAGCCGGTGTCGGTGATGTCGTCGACGAGCTTGGCGGTCAGCAGCGACTCCAGCAGGCCGACGACCGCCATCGCCAGGGCGTAGGGGCCGATGATCTGCAGCGTCTCCAGCGTCAGCGGCACGTCCGGCACGAGCAGCGTCGGCAGGCTGTTCGGCAGCTCGCCCTGGTCGCCGACGTCCGGCACGCTGAGCGCCCCGAGCACGGTGACCGCGGTGAGCACGACGATGGCCACCAGCGGGCCTGGCACGAGGTCGGTCAGCCGCGGCATCCCGACGATGATGAGCAGGGCCACCGCGACCAGCGGGTAGACCAGCCAGGGCACGTCGACGAGGTGGGTGATCTGCGAGGTGAAGATGAGGATCGCCAGCGCGTTGACGAAGCCGACCATCACCGAGCGCGGCACGAAGCGCATCAGCCGAGCCACCCCGCCCAGGCCCAGCGCCAGCTGGACCAGCCCGCCGAGGAGCACCGTGGCGATGAGGTAGTCGTAGCCGTGGTCACGCATCACCGGGGCGATCACCAGCGCGATGGCCCCGGTGGCCGCCGAGATCATCGCCGGGCGGCCGCCGAGCACCGCGATCGTCACCGCCATGGTGAAGGAGGCGAAGAGGCCGACCCGCGGGTCCACCCCGGCGATGATCGAGAAGGAGATCGCCTCGGGGATGAGGGCCAGGGCGACGACCAGGCCGGCCAGCACCTCGGTGCGCAGCCGGCGGGGGGAGCGCAGCGCAGACCGCACGTCGTGCTCGGGCCGCGGGGCGCGGGCAGCCTCGGGGGAGGCGGCAGGGGTGCTCACGGCAGGCTCCGATCAGGGGTGGGTGGGGCCGGGGGCCCCGCGAGGTTACGTGCCCGGGCGCGCCGCAGCGAAAGTCGAGGTCGGCGCGACCCGCGGCGGTGCCGCGAAGATCCCGACCTGGTGCTGGTGGGCGTGCCATAGTTGCCCGATCGGGTGACCTCGGTCACGCACGGGCAGACGGACGGTCGCAGGGGCGACCACAGCCACGGGAGGTTCGCATGTCGCACGCCACGACGACCGGCGAGAAGGGCACGGGCGAGGAGCGCACCGAGCTCAAGCGGGTGATGGGCCCGCGGCTGCTGCTGCTCTTCGTCGTCGGGGACATCCTCGGCACCGGTGTCTACGCGCTCACCGGGGACGTCGCCGCCGAGGTGGGTGGTGCCGCCTGGGCGCCCTTCCTCGGGGCCTTCCTGGTGGCGACGATCACCGCCTTCTCCTACCTGGAGCTGGTGACGAAGTACCCGCAGGCCGGCGGTGCTGCCACCTTCGTGCACAAGGCCTTCGGCATCCACTTCCTCACCTTCATCGTGTGCTTCGCGGTGATGTGCTCCGGCATCACCTCGGCATCGACCGCGGCCAACGCCTTCGCCGGGTTCCTCCGCGACGGGCTGCAGCTGGACTGGGCCGACGGCGGCACGCCGCTGCTGCTGGTGGCGCTGGGCTTCATGACCCTGGTCGCGGCGATCAACTTCCGCGGGGTGGGCGAGAGCGTCAAGGCCAACGTCGTGCTGACCTGCGTCGAGCTCTCCGGTCTGCTGCTCATCATCTTCATCGGCCTCTACGCGGTCACCCAGGGCCAGGCCGACTTCAGCCGGGTGATCGTCTTCGAGAGCCCCAGCGACAAGGGCGTCTTCTTCGCGGTCACCGCCGCCACCTCGCTGGCCTTCTTCGCGATGGTCGGCTTCGAGGACTCGGTGAACATGGCCGAGGAGACCAAGGACCCGGTCAACACCTTCCCCAAGGTCATGCTCACCGGCCTGGGGATCACCGGCGTCATCTACGTGCTCGTCTCGATCACCGCGGTCGCCCTGGTGCCGGTCGGCGAGCTCACCTCCGGGGAGTCCTCGGCGCTGACCCAGGTGGTCGCGGCCGGGGCGCCGGACCTGCCCTTCGACAAGATCTTCCCCTTCATCGGGATGTTCGCGGTGGCCAACTCGGCGCTGATCAACATGCTCATGGCCAGCCGGCTGCTCTACGGGATGGCCCGCCAGGAGGTGCTGCCGCTGCCGCTGGGCAAGGTGCACCGCACCCGGCAGACCCCATGGGTGGCGATCCTCTTCACCACGGCGATCTCCTTCGGGCTGATCTCCTACGTCGTCCTGGACTCCGAGAGCGACGTGGTCTCGCTGCTCGGTGGCACCACCGCGCTGCTGCTGCTGTGCGTCTTCACCATCGTCAACATCGCGGTGCTCGTGCTGCGGCGGGACGACGTGGGGCGCAAACACTTCCACGCGCCGACCGCGCTGCCGATCGTCGGCGCGATCTGCTGCGCCTTCCTCGCCGGCCCGTGGGCACGCAGCGAGGAGCAGCAGGGGCAGTACCCGATCGCCGGGGTGCTGCTGCTCATCGGGGTGGCGCTGTGGGTGCTCACCTGGATCGTCAACCGGGCGATCTACGGCAAGCGCACCTTCATGCGGGACCCGGAGCACCTCGAGCACGACTGACCGCCCGGTCGCCGGCTCCTCGGCTGCCCGTCGCTCCTCCCGGGGCGGCGGGCAGCCTGCTGCGTACAGACGCTCACTGTCGTCTCAGGCGCTTGGCTTGCAACCTGAGGGGATGCAGCCGCCTAGGTGTACTCGGCCATCAGGTTGGTGGCAGTCGGTGGGTGGGTGGGTGTCCGCCGAGTGCGCTGTGGCGGCGTTGAGTGTTGTAGTGCTCGAGCCAGGGTGCAAGTGCTGCGGTGCGTTGGTCGTTGGTGGTGTAGGGCTGGTGGTAGGCCCACTCGGTGGCCAGGGTGCGGTTGAACCGTTCGACCTTGCCGTTCTGCCAGGGGCAGTGGGGGCGGATGAACAGGTGGCGCGCGTCGAGCGTGGCCAGGGCCTCGCGGACGTGGCGTGAGCGTCGGTAGGACCAGTGGTTGTCGGTGATGACGCGTTCGATGCGGGTGATGCCGTGCGCGGCGAAGTAGGCCGCGGCGCGCAGGATGAACCCGGCACAGGTGGGGCCTTGTTCGTCGGGCAGGGCTTCGCAGTAGGCCAGGCGGGTGTGGTCGTCGACCATGGCGTGGATGTAGTCGTAGCCGATGCGGGGCCGGCAGGTCTTGGCTGCTTCGGTCGCGGCTCTGCCGTGGACGCGCCATCCGCCGCCGTCGGGGATCTTGCCGATCTTCTTGACGTCGACGTGGACCAGCTCGCCGGGACGGTCGCGTTCGTAGCGTCGCGTGGTCTGTTTCGAGGAGCGGATGACCTGGCCGGTCATGGGGTCGCACTCGTGCAGGTAGGGCACCTGATGGCGGCGTAGGATCCGCGACACCGTCCGGGGCGCGACCCCCACCCTTGGGCCCAGGAGGTCGGGCCCCTCGCGGTACTCGTGCCGTGCCGCCAGGACACGTTGCTCGTCCTCGGCGCTGGTCTTGGTCGGGGTGGTCCGCGGCGTGGATGAGCGGGTGACCAGCCCGGCTTCGCCCTCGGCCTCGTAGCGCTCGATCCAGGTGTTCACGCACTTGCGTGAGACGCCCAGCGATGCCGCGATGTGGGCCTTGGCCCAGCCTTTCTGACGGCGTTCGACGATCAGCCGCCGACCGTAGACGGTCAGCCGCGCATTACCGTGGGACATGGAACCTCCGGGTGATGGAACGGGCCTTCGACAAGCCACACCTCACCCGGAGGTTCCACGTACGTCAACCGCCTCGTTCTGCTACCCACCTCCTGGCCGGGTACACCTAGGGAGTTGGGGAGGTCGAGCGGGCGGGGGAGGGCGGGTAGAGGGGCGTGGTCAGAGGAGGCCGATGCCGGCGACGGCCGGGCCGCCCGGGGTGCCCGAGCCGTCCCGGCGGCCGGTGGGCTCGGGCAGGTCCACGGCCACGCCGTTGGCGGCGCTGGCGCGGGCCCCGGCCGGTCCCACCCAGGCGAGCACGAGGGCGTCCTCGCCCTTGAGGAAGCGGTGCGCCCGCACGCCGCCGGTGGCCCGACCCTTGGCCGGGTACTCGCTGTAGGGCGCCACCTTCATCGCGCCGGCGTCGGTGCCCGGCAGCGCGTCGGAGCTCCCGCTGGCGGTGACCACGACGTTGTCGGCGGCGGGGTCCACGGCGCCGAAGAAGGCCACCGTCGCCCCGTCGGCCAGGCGCACCCCGGCGACCCCGCCGGCCGCCCGGCCCTGCGGGCGCACCGCCGAGGCGGAGAAGCGCAGCAGCTGGGCGTCGCTGGTGACGAAGACGAGGTCCTCCTCGCCGGTGGCCAGCTCCACCGCGCCGACCACCCGGTCGCCGTCCTTGAGGGCGATCACCTCGAAGGAGTGGCCCTTGGGCGGGTCGGTGGTGACCCGCTTGACCACGCCGTGCGCGGTGCCCAGGGCCAGTCCCGGACCCTCGGTGCCCAGCGCGGTCAGGGTCAGCGGCTGCTCGCCGGGCGGCAGGTCGACGAAGGCGGCCAGCGGCGCCCCGCCGGAGAGGGTGGGCGCCCCGGTGGTCGGCGGCAGCGTCGGCAGGTCCAGCGCGCTCATCCGCACCACCCGCCCCGCCGAGGTGACCACCCCGATCTCGCCGCGCGCGCTGCTGCGCACGGCGGCGACCACGGCGTCGTGCTTGGCCCGGCCGCCCTCGCGGGAGAGCGGGCCGTCGTCGCTGGTGCGGGCCATCAGCCCGGTCGAGGAGAGCAGCACCCAGCACGGGTCGTCGGCGACCTCCAGCGGCGCGTCGGCGGCCGCGGACCGGCTCGCCCCGTCCGACTCCAGCAGCACGGTGCGCCGCGGGGTGCCGTGCTGCTTGGCCACCTCGGCGAGCTCGGTGGAGACCAGCTTGGTCAGCACCTTCTCGTCGCCGAGGATCTCCTCGAGCTCGGCGATCTGCTCCAGCAGCTCGGCCTTCTCCTTGTCCAGCTCGATCTGGGAGAACTTCGTCAGCCGCCGCAGCTGCAGGTCGAGGATGTACGTCGCCTGCGGCTCGCTGAGGTCGAAGACCTCCATCAGCCGTCCGCGCGCGGTGCCCGCGTCGTCGGAGGTCCGGATGACCTGGATCACCTCGTCGATGTCGAGGATGGCCACCAGCAGGCCCTCGACCAGGTGCAGCCGCTCCCGCCGCCGGGCCAGCCGGTGCTCGCTGCGCCGGCGGACCACGTCGCGGCGGAAGTCGAGGTAGACGGTGAGCAGCTCCTTGAGGCCCATCGTCCGCGGCGTGCCGTCGACGAGGGCGACGTTGTTGATCGAGAAGCTCTCCTCCATCGGGGTGAGCTTGTAGAGCCGCTCCAGCACCGCCTCGGGGTTGAAGCCGTTCTTGATCTCGATGACCAGCCGCAGCCCCTGGGTGCGGTCGGTGAGGTCCTTGACGTCGGCGATGCCCTGCAGCTTCTTCGACTGCACCGCGTCCTTGATCTTCTCGATGACCTTCTCCGGGCCGACGAGGTAGGGCAGCTCGGTGACGACGATGCCCTGGCGCCGGGGGCTGGTCTTCTCGATCCGGGTGGTCGCCCGGGTGCGGAAGGAGCCCCGGCCGGTCAGGTAGGCGTCGCGGATCCCGTCCAGGCCGATGATCCGGCCGCCGCCGGGCAGGTCCGGGCCCGGCACGTGCTTCATCAGGGTGTCCAGGCTGGCCTCGGGGTGGGTCAGCAGGTGCCGGGCGGCGCCGATCACCTCGCCGAGGTTGTGCGGCGGCATCGAGGTGGCCATGCCCACGGCGATGCCGGTGGTGCCGTTGACCAGCAGGTTCGGGTAGGCCGCCGGCAGCACCTCCGGCTGCAGCAGCTGGTCGTCGTAGTTCGGCACCATCGGCACCGTGTCCTCGTCGAGGCCGGTGACCATGAGCAGCGCCGCGGGCGCCATCCGCGCCTCGGTGTAGCGCGAGGCGGCCGGGCCGTCGTCGAGGGAGCCGAAGTTGCCGTGCCCGTCGACCAGCGGCAGCCGCATCGAGAACGGCTGGGCCATCCGCACCAGCGCGTCGTAGATCGCGCTGTCGCCGTGCGGGTGGTACTTGCCCATGACCTCGCCGACGACCCGGGAGGACTTCACGTGACCGCGCTCGGGGCGCAGGCCCATCTCGCCCATCGCGAAGAGGATCCGGCGGTGCACCGGCTTCAGCCCGTCCCGCGCGTCCGGCAGCGCCCGGGCGTGGATCACCGAGTAGCTGTACTCGAGGAAGGCGTTGCGCATCTCCTCGGACACGTCGATGTCGACGATCCGCTCGGGGACGTCCTGGCGGTCGGGCGTGCTGGCGCGTCGGGCCATCGGGGGCGGCTCCTGGGTCTACGGGACCCAGGCATTGTCGCCGACGGCCTGGCGGGCGGGACGACGACACCCCGCGAAGGGAGCGTCCGGCGAGGTTCTGTGAGAATCCGCCCAACCGAACCGGCCGCTGCGGCGTCACCGGGACATGAGCACGATGACCGTCGCGCCCGCGCCGAGCCGGAGAGGGACCATGAGCCGCACCCGATCCAGCGACGTCGAGGCCGAGGTCCGCGAGGTCTACCGGGTCCACTACGGCCGCCTGGCCGGCTGGACCAACAAGCTGGTCGGCGACCCGGACATCGCCCACGACCTGGCCACCGAGGCCTTCGTGCGGCTCTACCAGGACTTCCGCTCGGTCGACGAGCCCCGCGCCTGGCTCTACACGGTCACCGGCAACCTCGTGCGCGACCACTGGCGCAAGCGCGGGCGGGAGGCAGCCGCCTACGCCCGGCACGAAGGGGGCGTCGACCCCGACGTCAGCCACGACCCCGACGTCGCCACCACCGTGACCGTCCGCACCGCCGTGCAGTCCCTGCCCGACCGGCTGCGGATGGCCGTCATGCTGTACTACTACGCCGACCTGCCGGTCGGCTCGATCGCCGGGCAGCTCGGCAAGTCCGACGGAGCGGTCAAGCGCGACCTCTTCGAGGCGCGCCGGCTGCTGGCGAGCACCCTGGAGGGAACCCGATGAGCGAGCGCCACGACCGCGGCGACCTGCCCGAGCGCGGGATCGTCGAGGACTTCTTCGCGCAGGAGCGGGCGACCATCGAGGAGCTCCCCGGGCACGATCTGCACTGGCAGGGCATCGTGCGCGCCCGCCGCACGCGCCGCACCCGGATGGTCGCTGCGCTCGCCGCCGGCGCCGCGGCCGTCGTCGTGGGGGCCGCCACCGTCGCCATCTGGCAGGGCGGCGGGCCCGACGCGGAGGTCGCCCCGGCCGGTCAGACCTCCAGCACGGTGCAGGTGCCCTCGCCGCAGGACACCACCGCGACCAGCCCGGACCCGACCTCGGCGGCGCCCACGGCACCCGACGGCTTCGTCGTGCGCTCGATGACCAGCGGCGACGCCACCACCCGCGCGGTGCTGGGCTCGGACTCCTGCGACGGCAGCGCCTGCCCGGTGATCCAGGTGACCACCGACGACGGCCAGCAGTGGCGCACCATGTCCGCCCTGACCGGGCTCTCTCCGGTGCCGCAGGGGGGCCGGCTCGCCGGGGCGGCCACCGGCCCGGACCAGGTGGGGATCGTGCGGATGGCCGACCCGCAGACCGCGTGGGTGGCCGGCTCGACGATCCAGCGGACGACCGACGGCGGTCAGACCTGGGCCAACTACCCCTACCCGGGCGGGACCGTGGTGGCCATGGAGGTCGACGGCGGCACCATCCGCTTCGTCACCGCCGACAGCTGCACCAGCGAGGGCTGCCGCGGACCCCTGACCGTCTACCAGGCCGACACCTCCGACCCGCTGGCCGAGACCGAGGTGCTCACGGTCGAGGCCGAGGTCGTCACCGACGTCGACCTCGTCACCAGCGGCGGGGTGGCCTTCCTCGCCGTCGACCACGACGGCGGCAGCACGGCGCACCGGCTCGGTGAGACCGCCACCGAGATGACGGTCTGCCGCGACGACGGCGGGCTCAGCCTCGGGGTGCCGGCGATCGCCGGCGACGGGGTCCTCACCGCCACCTGCGAGCGGCCGGTCGACGGCGGGACCGAGGTCAGCACCACCCGGTCCACCGACCAGGGCGAGACCTGGTCCCAGGAGACCCGGCCGACGCTGATCCGCGGGCGGGTGACCGCCCTGGCCCAGTCCTCGATCAACGACATGGTGCTGGTCACCGACGACGCCACGGCCGGCAGCGGCCTCTACCGCACCGGCGACAACGGGGTCAGCTGGGACGAGCTGGTGCTGCCCGACGACCGCCGCGGACCGTGGACCTGGGCGGGCGCGGGGGGCGACGACCGGGTCTACGCCATCCCCACCGGGAGCGGGGTCTACCTGGAGAGCACCGACGGCGGGAGCAGCTGGCGTGAGGTGGATCTCGGCTGACCCACCAGGTCCGCCATGGGAAGATGGAGCCATGAGCGAAGGGCTTCCGGAGGGCTATCCGAGGCTGGCCGAGGCCGACGTGGTGCTGCGTGACGGCACGGTCTGCCGGCTCCGGCCGATCAAGCCCTCGGACGCGGAGGCGATCCACCGCTTCCACGCCGGGCAGTCCGACGAGTCGATCTACCTGCGCTTCTTCGCGCCGATGCGCCAGCTCAGCGCCCGCGACGTGGAGCGCTTCACGCACGTCGACTACCGCGACCGGATGGCCCTGGTGGCCACGATCCGGGGCGAGATCATCGGCATCGGGCGCTACGACCGGGTCACCCCGGACAGCGCCGAGGTCGCCTTCAACATCAGCGACCACTACCACGGCAAGGGCATCGGCTCGGTGCTGCTGGAGCACCTGGCGGCGATCGCCCAGGAGCGGGGGATCACCCAGTTCGTCGCCGAGGTGCTCCCGCAGAACCGGAAGATGCTGTCGGTCTTCTCCGACGCCGGCTACGAGGTCTCCCGGCGCTACGAGGACGGCGTCGTCTCCCTCCACTTCGACATCGAGCCGACCGCCCAGTCGCTCTCGGTGCGCCTGGCCCGGGAGCACCGGGCCGAGGCGCAGAGCGTGCACTCGCTGCTGCACCCGGCGTCGGTGGCGGTCATCGGCGCCAGCCGTCGGGAGCGGGCGATCGGCCACCAGCTGCTCAAGCAGATCCTCGACGCCGGATTCACCGGCACGGTGCACGCGGTCAACCCCGAGGCCGGGGAGGTGCTCGGCGTCGACGCGGTCCGCTCGGTGCGCGACATCCCCGAGCACGTCGACCTCGCGGTCGTCGCGGTGCCGGCGCCGCAGGTGCCGGACGTGGTGCGCGAGTGCGCCGAGGTGGACGTGCGCAGCCTGCTGATCGTCTCCTCCGGCTTCGCCGAGGTGGACGAGGAGGGCGACCGGCTGCAGCGGGAGGTGCTGCGCCTGGCCCGGGACAACGGGATGCGGGTGGTCGGGCCGAACTCCTTCGGCATCATCAACAACGACCCCGCGGTGCGCCTCAACGCCACGCTCACCCCGACCATCCCCGGCGACGGGCACCTCGGCCTCTTCTCGCAGAGCGGTGCGCTGGCCATCGCCAACCTCGACTCGGCCGCCCGTCGGCGCCTCGGGGTCTCCGCCTTCGCCTCCGCCGGAAACCGGGTCGACGTCTCCGGCAACGACGTCATGCAGTACTGGATCGAGGACGAGCGCACCCACGCCGTCGGGCTCTACCTGGAGTCGATGGGCAACCCGCGCAAGTTCTCCCGGATCGCCCGGCACCTGGCCAGCACGAAGCCGGTGATCGTCGTCAAGCCCGAGAGCGGGGACTTCGGCTCGCCGCCCGGGCACGCGGTGCGCCGGCCGAAGGTCAAGCCGCACGCCTTCAGCGCCATGCTCAACCAGGCCGGGGTGATCCGCACCGAGAACGTGCACCAGATGTTCGACGTCGCGCAGCTGCTGCTGCACCAGCCGCTGCCCACCGGGCGCCGGGTGGCGGTGGTCGGCAACTCCAGTCAGCTGACCGCGTTGTCCGCGGACAACGCCGCCGCTCGCGGCCTGCAGGTGGTGCACGGGCCGACCTCGGTGCGCACCGAGGCGACCGCGCAGGAGTTCCGGCAGGCGCTGGACGCCGCCTTCGCCGACGAGCAGGTGGACAGCGTCATCGTCTGCTTCATCCCGCCGGTGGGGGCGCTGAGCAAGGACGTCGTCGGTGCGGTGCGGCACGCCTCGCGGCGCAGCGACAAGCCGTGCGTGGCGACCCTGCTGGGCATGCGCGGCGTCGACGTCGACCCGGGCGACCTGGTCACCCGCGAGGAGGACGAGGAGGGCGCCGGCCACCCGCAGCGGGCGGTGCCGATCTACCCGATGCCCGAGGAGGCGGTGCGGGCGCTGGCGCACGCCACCGACTACGGCCGGTGGCGGGACAAGGACCGAGGAGAACCGGTCACCCGCACCGGGATCGACCGCGCGGCGGCGCGGGCGGTGATCGAGCGGGTGCTCGCCGAGGACCCCGACGGGCGGGCGCTGACCACCGACGAGGCGCACGAGCTGCTCGCCGCCTACGGCATCGACCTGTGGCTGCGGGTGGAGGTGGAGACCGCGGACGAGGCGGTGGCCGCCGCCGAGACCGTCGGCTACCCGGCGGTGGTGAAGTCGCTCTCGCCGGTGGTGCGCGGGCAGTCCTACCTCGAGGGGATCCGGGTCGATCTCACCGACGCCGACGCGGTGCGCCGGGCCTTCGAGGGGCTGGACAAGCGGCTGGCGCCGATGGACGCCAACTACCTCGTGGTGCAGCGGATGGCCCAGCCCGGGGTGTCCTGCGTGCTCTCCACGATCGAGGACCCGCTCTTCGGGCCGGTGGTCTCCTTCAGCATCGCCGGGGCGCCGACCGACCTGCTCGAGGACATCGCCTACCGGATCCCGCCGATGACCGACGTCGACGTGCGCGAGCTGGTCGACGACATCAAGTCGGCGCCGCTGCTGCACGGGCACCGCGGGACCCGTCCGGTCGACCGCAGCGGTCTCGAGGACATCCTCGGGCGGCTGTCGCTGATGTCCGACGACCTCATGGAGCTCGCCTCGGTGGAGCTGAACCCGGTGATGGCCCACCCGGACGGGATCAGCGTCCTCGGCGCCGACATCCAGGTGGCCACGGCGCAGCGGCGGATCGACCCGGGGGCCCGGGCGCTCAGCTGACCCCCTTCGCTCTCGGGTGCCCCTTCGTTCGTCTGGCGGCCCCACTCATCCCCGGTCACCTCCCACGCGCTCTGGTCACCCGTGCTCCCGCGGGGTGCGGAGAACCTCTCGTTCCCCGGAGAAGCCTTCCCCGGCGAACGGCGCATTATCGGGTTACCCGATAAAGGGGAGGTGAGGGCGGGGCGGCGGTGGGGCACAATGGCGGCCATGCCCGCACCCGCCGACCTGACCGCGATCGACCTGCCGAGCGACCTCACCGCCGCGATCGAGCGGGCCGGCTACTACCCGGCCCTGGTCGCCGACGTCGTCAAGGCCGCGGTGGGGGAAGAAGAGGTCGTCTCGCACCTGGTGCACCAGGAGACCACCTTCGACCAGGAGAACATCCGCCGGCACATCACCGTGCTCGCCCGCACGGGCACCCGGCTGGTCATCGCGCACGCCGACGACCACGCCGACGAGGCCGCCAGCGACCAGGTGGCCACCGCCAGCACCGAGTGCATCCCGCTGTCCGCGGTGCGCGGGGTGATGCTCACCCACGTCGTCGCCGACCCGGCCCGCTACGTGCCCGGCTCGCTGGGCCGCGAGGTCACCCTGACCATCGGCTGGGGCACGATCAGCCGGGTCGACCTGCTCCCGGCGCAGTGCGCCGACCCGGCCTGCGAGGCCGACCACGGCTACGAGGGCACGATCACCTCCGACGACATCGCGCTGCGGGTCAGCGCGGACGCCGAGGGACGCGGCGCCCTGGACCGGGCCAGCGCCTTCGCCCGCGACCTCTCCGCCAGCATCGGCCGCTGAGCCCGCCGGTGCTTCCCCGACCCCCGCAGGCGACCGCGGTCGAGGACTCGCTCGCCCGGGTCCTGCCCGCCGTCGCCACCAGTCTCGGCGTGCCCGGCCTGTATCGGCCCGGTGACCGTGAGCTGCCGCCGGCCCGGGGCGCGGTGGTCGTCCTCGTCGACGGGCTCGGCGCCCACCTGCTCGCCCGTCGCGGCGGGCACGCCCCCTTCCTGCGCTCGTTGCTGGCCGACCCGGCGACGTCGCGCACCCTCGGCTGCGGCTTCCCCTCGACGACGGCCACCTCGATGGGCACCTTCGGCACCGGCACGCTGGCCGGGGAGCACGGGCTGGTCGGCTACGAGGCCTACGACCCGGCCGGGGAGGCCGTCTTCAACGAGCTGTCCTGGGAGGACGGGCCGGACCCGCTGCGCTGGCAGCCGCAGCCGACCGTCTTCGAGGCGGCGGCCGCCGCCGACGTGCCGGTGGTGCGGATCGGGCCCCGCCACTTCGACGGCTCCGGCCTGACCCGGGCGGCGCTGCGCGGCGGCCGGTTCGTCGCCGCCCGTGACCTGGCCGGCGGTGTCGACGCCACGCTGGCGGCGCTGCGCGCGGACCCGGCCAGCCTCGTCTACCTCTACTGGGGCGAGGTGGACAAGGTCGGCCACGTGCACGGGTGCACCTCGTGGCAGTGGGGCGAGGAGCTGGAGTCCGTGGATGCCGAGCTGGCCCGGCTGGCGCGGCTGCTGCCGCCGGACGTGGCGCTGCACGTCACCGCCGACCACGGCATGGTCGACGTGCCCGAGGAGACCCGCCTCGACCTCACCGTGGACACCGAGCTGGCCGCCGGGGTGCGGCACTACTCCGGAGAGCCTCGATGCGTGCAGCTGCACGTCGAGCCGGGGGCCGACGGGGACGTGCTGGCCACCTGGCGGGCCCGTCTCGGCGACGACGCGCTCGTGATGAGTCGCGATCAGGCGGTCGCCGACGGTTGGTTCGGAGCGGTGGCGGGCCGGGTGAGCCCGCGGGTGGGTGACGTCATCGCGGCGATGACCGGTCCGGTCGCGGTCAGCGACGCGCGCCGCCACCGACCCGAGCTGCGGGCGCTGGTGGGGCTGCACGGCTCGGTCACCGACGACGAGGTCGCCATCCCGTGGCTGAGCGTGCTCCCGGACGGGGGTCGGCGTGGCTGAGCTGGTCTTCTTCTCCGGGACGATGGACTGCGGGAAGTCGACCCTGGCGCTGCAGATGGACCACAACCACCGGGCGCGCGGCCGGCACGGGGTGGTCTTCACCCGGCTGGACCGGGCGGGGGAGTCGGTGCTGTCCTCGCGGCTCGGGCTGGCCACCGATGCCGTCGAGCTCGCCGGGGACATCGACGTCTTCGAGACGGTCGTGGCCCAGCTGACCGCGGGCGACCGGGTGGACTACCTCATCTGCGACGAGGCGCAGTTCTACCAGCCCGAGCAGATCGACCAGCTGGCGCGGGTCGTCGACGAGCTGGACATCGAGGTCTTCGCCTTCGGCATCACCGCCGACTTCCGCACCCGGCTCTTCCCCGGCAGCCAGCGCCTGCTCGAGCTGGCCGACCGGGTCGAGGTGCTGCAGGTCGCCGCGCTGTGCTGGTGCGGCCGCCGGGCGACGCACAACGCCCGGGTCGTCGACGGGCTCATGGTCGTCGAGGGGGAGCAGGTCGTCGTCGGTGACACCGCGACCTCGGCCAGCGAGGTGGAGTACGAGGTGCTCTGCCGCCGGCACCACATGCGCCGGATGAACGCGAGGGCGGCGCACGCCGCGGCCGCCTCGGCCGATGTCCTCCCCTTCGACCTCGACGCCTGCCCGCTGCCGCCCCGCCCCTGACCGTGCGCCCTAGACCCCCGGCTACCACGCAGTAAGTGCTGTGATCACAGCACTTACTGCGTGGTAGGTCGCGTCGTAGGGGGAGCGTCGCGTCGAAGGGTGGGCGTCCTGGGTGGGGACGAAGGGAGGGGGAAGGGGTGGTCAGTCCTTCTTCGCGCCGAACATCACGTCGTCCCAGCTGGGGACCCGCGCGCGACCCTTCTTCTTCGAGGGGGCCGGGCGTGGGGAGTCCTCGGACCCGGCCGCGTCCGTCTCGCCGGCTCCGCCGTCCGAGGCGTCGTCGGCGGTCGGTGCGTCGTCGTCCTGCTCCGGTCCGGACGTCGTGCCCTCGTCGGTGTCGCGCTGAGCGGTCTCGGGACCGGTGGGAGCCGCGTCGGCCTCGTCCGTCAGGGTCGGCTCGAGCGCCACCTCGGCGAGCCCGGGCTCCTCGGTGGGGGATGGGTCGACGGAGGGCTCATCGACGGGGGAGCCGGCCTGCTGGTCGCTCGGCGCCTCGACCGGGTCACCGGTCGGCTCCGGCTCGTCGGCCGGCGCGAGCAGCTCCGGCTCGTCCGCAGATCCGGGCGCCGCAGCGTCGGACGGTCCAGCCTCGCCCCCCGCAGGGTCCGGCGAGGCCACGACCGGCACCGCGACGGCCGGCTCGACCCGCTGCGCGTCCTGCTCCTCGGCAGCCCGAGCGAGATCCTCGGGGTGCGGACCCTTCGCCGAGGGCGGCAGCTCCTCCGCCTCGTCCAGCGGCAGCGACTCCGCGCCGGGACGGGCGGCTCCACGGCGCCGGCCCCCGCGTCGCCGCCGGTTGCGGGCCCCCGAGGACTCCCGCATCGAGGCGATGAGGTCGTCGGTGTCGGCCCGCTGCCCGGGCCGCTCGCTCGCCTCGACGTCGAAGACGTCGGTCGGGCGGTGCACCTGGGCCGGCACCGGGCCGGCCGGGGTGTCCGCCTCGGAGAGCCACTTGGCCTCGTCGTTGCGCGCCACCACGCTCATCCCGGCGGCGTCGAACCACCAGGTGGCCAGCCGGTCCCGGCCACCGGCGAGGAAGCCCGCCGAGACCGTCCACTGCCCGTCGCCGTCGCGGGCCGCGTCCCAGACGACGCTCGCCGCGTCCACGCCCCGCTCGGAGAGCCGGGCCGCCGCCCGCTGCCCCAGGGTCTCGGTGGCCCCGGCGGCGTTGCTGCCGCGCAGCCGCACGCTCTGCGCGCGGGTCGCCACATGGTCCCGCTCGGCCAGCACCGGACCCTCGAAGCGGGCCACCCGCTCCGGCGTCCAGCCGGTACGCGCGGCCACCTCCTCGGCGGTGGCGCCGGCCCGGATCATCGCCTGCACGTCCCGGGGCCGCACGTCGCCGTCGATCTCGATCTGCAGCTGCCCCAGCCGCGGCCGGTCGCGCCGGGCCGCCGCCCGCAGCGGGTCGTCGATGCGCAGCCGGAACCGCTCGCCCGCATCGTCGGCGACGACCAGGTGCTCCCCGTCGTCGTGCACGCCGATGAGTCGCAGGTCGCGCATGGTCCCTCCTGTGTCCGCGTGGTGGTGAGCCGCACTCTGCCACGACCGCCCCGCGAGCCTGCGCGTACACGCCGCTAGGGTCGGTCTCATGGTCGACCCGGAGACCCCCGCCGTCCCCGCCAGCGCCGCCGCCGAGCAGGCCGAGCACCCGCTGGCCCCCTACGACGCGGTGCTGCTGCAGTCCTTCGGCGGGCCCGAGGGGCCGGACGAGGTGCTGCCCTTCCTGCGCCGGGTCACCGCCGGGCGCGGCATCCCGGACGAGCGGCTCGTCGAGGTCGGCGCGCACTACCAGCTCTTCGACGGGGTCAGCCCGATCAACGGGCTGAACCGCCGTCTGCTCAGCGACCTCGCCACCGAGATGGAGCAGCGCGGCTGCTCCCTGCCGGTCGCCCTCGGCAACCGGCACACCGACCCCTTCGTCGGCGACACCCTCGCCGACCTGGCCGCCGGCGGCGCGCACCGGGTGCTCGCGGTGACCACGAGCGCCTGGCGGTGCTGGTCCTCCTGCCGGCAGTACCGCGAGGACCTGGCGAAGGGGGTCGACGCCGCCGGCGTCGACCTGCAGATCGACAAGGTCCGCCCCTACGGCGAGCACCCGGCGGTCGCCGGCACCTGGGCGCGGCTGCTCACCGACGCCGTCCGCCCGCTGGTGGAGCAGGGGATCCGCCCGCACCTGCTCTTCGTCACCCACTCGATCCCGGAGTCGATGGACGAGACCTCCGGGCCCGGGGACGGCGAGGGCCGCGCCTACTCCCGCGACCAGGTCGCCCTGGCCCGGGCGCTGGTCGCCGAGGTCTCCACCGCGCTGGGTGTCGAGCTCGACGGCGGGCTGTCCTTCTGCTCCCGCTCCGGCCCCCCGCACGTGCCGTGGCTGGAGCCGGACGTCGGCGACCGGATCACCGAGCTCGCCGCCGAGGGGGTCGAGCACGTCGTGGTCGCCCCCACCGGCTTCGTCTCCGACCACATGGAGGTCGTCTACGACCTCGACACCGAGGCCGCCGAGACGGCCGCCGAGGTCGGCATCGGCTTCACCCGGGTGGACACCCCGCAGCCGACCTCCTCCTTCGTCGCCGGGCTCGTCGACCTCATGCTGGAGCGGGCCGCCGAGGCGCGCGGGGAGGAGCCGGTGCGGGTCACCTGGCGCGACCTGGACTCCCACCCCTCGGTGTGCCCCCCCGGCTGCTGCCCCAACCTCAGCACCGCCGCCCCGGCGCTGTGCGGACAGGACTGATCGTGCGCCCCGACCCCGCCGCCCTGCCGGTGCCCGCCGACGAGCTGCCCGCGCTGGCCGACCTCGCCCTGGAGCTGGCCGAGGAGGCCGGCGAGCTCGTCCGCGACGAGCGCCCGGTCGAGCTGGGGGTGGCCGCCACCAAGAGCTCGGCCACCGACGTGGTCACGGTGATGGACCAGCGCAGCCAGGACCTGCTGCTGCGGCGGGTAGGTCAGCACCGCCCGGAGGACGCCTTCCACGGGGAGGAGTCCGGCGGGCGCAGCGGCAGCTCCGGTCTGACCTGGGTGGTCGACCCGATCGACGGCACCGTCAACTACCTCTACGGCATCGCCGCCTACGCGGTCTCGGTGGCGGTCGTCGTCGGCGACCCCGCCGTGCCCGGGGGCTGGCACCCGGTGGCCGGGGCCGTGGTCAACCCGGTCAGCGAGGAGCGCTACCAGGCCGCCCTGGGCCACGGCGCCACCCGCGCCGTCGGGTCGGACGCGCCGGCGCCGCTCGACGTGGGCGCCGGCCCGGACGCAGGCCTGCCGGTGGCCCTGCTCGGCACCGGCTTCGGCTACGAGGCCGGCCGCCGCGCCTGGCAGGGGCAGGTCGCCGCCCGGATGCTGCCCCGGGTGCGGGACATCCGCCGCCTCGGCAGCGCCGCGCTCGACCTGTGCCGGGTCGCCGACGGCAGCCTGGACGCCTACTACGAGCGCGGGCTCAACCCCTGGGACCTGGCCGCCGGCTGGCTGGTGGCCACCGAGGCCGGTGCGCGCGTCACCGACCTGTCCGGGGGCGACCCTCGGACGGCGATGACGGTGGCGGGTCCGCCGCGGCTGCACGAGGAGCTGCTCGGAGCCCTGACGGAGGTGCTCGCCGAGGTCGGCGAGGAGCCCGCCGAGGGCCGCTGAGCAGACCCGTCGGGGATACCTCTTGGCGCTGAGGTCGGTGGTAGGGCACAATCCGGCGCGCCGGGCACAAATCGGGCACTCTCCGCGTTGTCCACGGCGACCGGGGCCACCTGCGACAGCACTGAGAGAGACAGGGAGACATGGCGACTGACTACGACGCGCCACGGAAGACCGACGACGATGTGTCGGAGGACTCCATCGAGGAGCTGAAGTCCCGTCGCGGCGATGCGAGCTCGTCCAACGTCGACGTCGATGAGACCGAGATGGCGGAGGGCTTCGAGCTGCCCGGCGCCGACCTCTCCGGCGAGGAGATGTCGGTCCGGGTCGTGCCGCGACAGGCGGACGAGTTCACCTGCACGAGCTGCTTCCTCGTGCACCACCGCAGCCAGCTGGCGTCCGAGGGGGCGTCCGGGCCGGTGTGCCGGGAGTGCGCCGCCTGAGACCGTGACCGACGCGACCATCCCCGCGGTCCACGTCCGGAGGCTGCACCCGGACGCGGTCCTGCCGGCGTATGCGAAGGCGGGCGACGCCGGAGCCGACCTCACCGCGGTCGCCGAGGTCACCCTGGCCCCGGGGGAGCGGGCCCTGGTGCCCACCGGGATCGCCGTCGCGCTGCCCGAGGGCATCGTCGGGCTGGTCCACCCGCGCTCGGGCCTGGCCGCCCGGCACGGCCTGTCCGTGGTCAACGCCCCGGGCACCGTCGACGCCGGTTACCGCGGCGAGATCATGGTCAACCTCGTCAACCTCGACCCGCGCGAGAGCGTCACCGTGCGCCCGGGCGACCGGATCGCCCAGCTGCTCGTCCAGGAGGTGCTCCGGCCGGGCTTCGCGGAGACAGATTGGCTTCCGGGCAGCGAACGGGGAGAGACTGGGCACGGATCCAGCGGGGGCCTCGCCCCCGGCCCGACGACAGGAGGTCGATGATGTTCGGCCGGAAGAAGAAGGCCAGCCCCGCCGACGAGGCGGACGCCGGGACCACCGAGCGCGAGACGGCAGCCGCGGACGGGAGCACCGCCGAGGACACCGACGGCACGGGTGGCGCCGACAGCGCCGCCCAAGGGCCGCGTGACGTCGCCGACGCCGGTGAGCTCGGCGAGCGCATCGACCTCGGTGCGCTGCAGGTCGCCCCGGTCCCCGGGATGGAGCTGCGCCTCGAGCTGGACAAGCAGCAGCAGGTCACCGGCGCGGTCGTCGCGATCGGCGACTCGATCGTCCAGCTGCAGGCCTTCGCCGCGCCCCGCTCCGCCGGGATCTGGGGCGAGATCCGGGACGAGATCGAGCAGATGATCACCGGTCGCGGCGGCACCGTCGACGTCGGCCAGGGCTCCTTCGGCGCCGAGCTGCGCACCCGCCTGCCGCAGTCCGGCGCGCAGGGCCGCACCGTCTTCGCCCCGGCCGTCTTCGCCGGCGTCGACGGACCGCGCTGGCTGCTGCGGATGGTCTACTCCGGCCCGGCCGCGGTCGACCCCGAGCAGCGCGAGCGCCTCGACGAGGCCGTCCGCGGCATCGTCGTCGTGCGCGGCGACGAGCCGCGCGCGCCGCGGGAGATGCTGCCGCTGAGCATGCCCAGCCAGCCCGAGACCGCCGAGCCCGCGGACGAGGTCGAGGAGGAGGGGCAGGAGCAGTCGAAGGGCGGCGACCTGCGGCCCTTCGAGCGCGGCCCCGAGATCACCGAGGTCCGCTGATGGCTCCCGGGCTGCTGCAGCGGATCTCCGACCTGCGCCGCTCGGACGACGACCTCGCCGCCGACGAGCTGCGCGAGGCCGTCACCAAGCACGGCTGCACCTCGATCTCGCAGTGCAAGGACCGGGAGATCGTCACCGTGGGCGGCACCATCACCTGCGTGACGATCCGGCCCAAGGGCAACGTGCCCACCCTCGTCGCCGAGCTCTTCGACGGCAGCCGCAAGGTCGTCCTCGTCTGGCTCGGGCAGCGCCGCATCCGTGGCATCGAGCCCGGCGCCTACCTCAAGGCGACCGGCCGGCTGGCCCACCCCAAGGGGTGCCCGACGATCTTCAACCCCGCCTACGAGCTGCTGCCGGACGGGGACGCCCAACGTGGCTGAGCCGACGGTCGGCGGTCCCGGGCCGGCCGGCCCGGTCGGTCCGCTGCCGGTGACCACCGTCGAGGAGCTCATCCGGCGGCGGCTGTCCGACGCGCTCGGCGGGGTGCGCGGGTCGCTGGAGACCACCCTGCCGATGCTGGCCTTCGTCATCGTCTGGGCCAGCACCGCCGACGCCCGGCTCTCCCTCGGCGCGGCCGCGGGCCTGACCGTGCTGCTGCTGCTGGCCCGGCTGGCCCAGCGCCAGACCCCCCAGTTCGTGCTCACCTCGGTCGTCGCCACCGGGCTGGCCGCCTTCTTCGCGCTGCGCTCGGGCAACGCCGAGGACGCCTTCCTGCCGGGCATCCTCACCAGCATCGCCTGGGGGATCGGGGCGCTGCTCTCGGTGCTGCTGCGCTGGCCGGTGGTCGGCTTCATGATCGGCGCCGCCGACCCGGCGATCGCCGAGGGCGACCCCTTCCGGTGGCGGCGCAACCCGGCCGCGGTCCGGGTGTGCAGCCGGCTGACCCTCGTCCTCGTCGGGCTCTACGCGATCCGGGTGGCGATCATGGGCCCGCTCTACCTCGCTGGCAACATCGCCGCCCTGACCGTCGCGAAGGTGGTCCTCGGCTGGCCGCTGTGGGCCGGGGCGGTCGTCGTCATGGGGCTGCTGCTGGTGCGCGGTCGCACCCCGATCGACCCCGACGACGAGCTGGTCCGCGGGCACAGCCTCGCCGCCGACGCCCAGCGCGAGCACGGACCGGCCTGACCGGTCCGGTCACCCGGCCGCCGGTGCTCGACCGGGGCCGCCCTCGGCTCAGCCCCGCCCGGGGCGGGCCTGCGGGCGCATCATCGTGCTCAGCTCGGGCTCGTCGTCGACCGTGGTCAGGAAGAGCAGCTCGTCGTGCGCCTCGAGCGCGTCGTCGTCGGTGGGCGCGATCGGCCGGTCGTCCCGGATGATCCCGACGAGCAGGGTGTCCGGGGGGAAGACGATGTCGCCCACCCGGCGCCCGACATGCGGGTTGTCGGCCGGCAGGGTGATCTCGGTCATCGTCGTGCTGCCCTGCTGGAACTCGAAGATCCGCACCAGGTCACCGACGCTGACCGCCTCCTCGACCAGGGCGGTCATCAGCCGCGGCGTGCTCACCGCGACGTCCACGCCCCACGACTCGTCGAACATCCACTCGTTCTTCGGGTTGTTCACCCGGGCCACGGTGCGCGGCACCCCGAACTCGGTCTTGGCCAGCAGCGAGACCACGAGGTTGGCCTTGTCGTCGCCGGTGGCGGCGACGACGACGTCGCAGTCGTCCAGGCGGGCCTCCTGCAGCCGGCTGATCTCGCAGGCGTCACCGGCGAGCCAGTTGGCCTCGGGCAGCCGCTGCACCCGGACCTGGTCGGCCTCCTTGTCGATGAGCAGGATCTCGTGCCCGTTGTGCAGCAGCTCGCGGGCGATGGAGCGCCCGACGCTGCCGGCCCCGGCGATGACGACGCGCACGGCTCAGGCCTCCTGCCGGGCCGGGGGAGCGTCCAGGATCCGCTCGACCTGCTCGACCCGGTCGGTCGCGATGACGAGGTGCACCAGGTCACCGTCCTGGTAGGCGGTGCTCGGTCCGGGGACGATGCCCTCGCCGAGCCGGGTGACGTAGGCGACGCGCACCTGCGCGGCCGCCTCGAGACGGGACAGCGGCAGACCGACCCAGTCCTCGTGCACCGGGACGTCGACGATGACCAGCCGCCCGGAGGCGTCGGCCAGCTCGGGCACCTGGGCCTGCGGCAGCAGCCGCCGCAGCACCTGGTCGGCGGTCCAGCGCACGGTCGCCACCGTGGGGATGCCCAGGCGCTGGTAGACCTCGGCCCGGCCCGGGTCGTAGATCCGGGCGACGACGTGGTCGACGCCGAAGGTCTCCCGGGCCACCCGGGCGGCGAGGATGTTCGAGTTGTCGCCGCTGGAGACCGCGGCCAGCGCGTAGGCCTGCTCGATCCCGGCCTGCACCAGGGTGTCGCGGTCGAAGCCGACGCCGGTCACCCGGGTGCCGGCGAAGTCGGGGCCGAGCCGGCGGAAGGAGCCGGGGTCCTGGTCGACGACCGCGACGTCGTGCCCGGAGCGCTCCAGGTTGCGTGCCAGGGAGGCGCCCACGCGCCCGCAACCCATGATGACGAAGTGCACGAGAGCGACGGTACACGCCGCGCACCGCCCGGCCTGGCGGGTCTTACACTCGTCCTTCGTGTCCTCAGGACGTGTCCTCAAGCGGCTGCTCGTCGGCCGCGCGAAGCGTAGCGATCGGCTCAGGGAGACCCTGCTGCCGAAGAAGATCGCGCTCCCCGTCTTCGCCTCCGACGCCCTCAGCTCGGTGGCCTACGCCCCGGACGAGATCCTGCTGACCCTCGGCCTGGCCGGCGGCGCGCTGGTGCTCACCCACTCCTGGGAGGTGGCGCTGGCGGTCGTCGTCGTCATGGTCGTCATCGTGCTCAGCTACCGGCAGAACGTGCGCGCCTACCCCTCCGGCGGCGGCGACTACGAGGTGGCCAGCGTCAACCTCGGCCCGCGCGCCGGGCGGACCGTGGCCAGCGCGCTGCTCGTCGACTATGTGCTCACCGTGGCGGTGTCGGTCAGCTCGGGCGTGCAGAACGCGGCGGCCGCCTTCCCGGCGATCCGCGGCTACGAGGCGGCGGTGGCGATCGCCATCATCCTCGGGCTCACCGCGATGAACCTGCGGGGGGTGCGCGAGTCCGGGACCGCCTTCGCCATCCCCACCTACCTCTTCATGCTCACCGTGCTCGGCATGGCCGTGGTCGGGCTGGTGCGGCGCAGCACCGGTGACCTGCCGCTGGCCGAGAGCGCCGACCTGAGCATCGCGCCCGAGGCCGGCTACGAGCAGCTGAGCACCCTGGCGATGGCCTTCCTGCTGCTGCGCGCCTTCTCCTCCGGCTGCTCGGCGCTGACCGGGGTGGAGACGGTGAGCAACGGGGTGCCCGCCTTCCAGGAGCCGAAGAGCCGCAACGCCGCCACCACGCTGGCGCTCATGGGGCTGATCTCGATCACCATGCTGCTGGCGATGATGGCGCTGGCCTCGTGGACCCAGGTGCACTTCGCCGAGGACCCGCAGAGCCAGCTGGTCGGTCCGGACGGGCAGCTGGTCGGCCCGGACTACGTCCAGGACACCGTGATGACCCAGGTGGCCCAGTCGGTCTTCTCCGGCTTCGGCGCGGGGGTGGTGCTGGTCTCGGTGGTCACCGCGCTGATCCTCGTGCTGGCCGCGAACACCGCCTTCAACGGCTTCCCGGTGCTCGGCTCGATCCTCGCCCGGGACGGCTACCTGCCGCGTCAGCTGCACACCCGCGGCGACCGGCTCGCCTTCTCCAACGGCATCCTGCTGCTGGCCGGCGCGGCCGCGGTGCTCATCGCCATCTACGACGCCCAGGTCACCGCCCTCATCCAGCTCTACATCGTCGGGGTCTTCGTCTCCTTCACGCTCAGCCAGGTCGGGATGATCCGGCACTGGAACCGGCACCTGCGCGTCGAGCGCGACCCGCAGGCGCGCCGCACGATGCAGGTCAGCCGGGCGATCAACACCCTCGGCGCGGTGCTCTCCGGGACGGTGCTGGCGGTGGTGCTGGTCACCAAGTTCACCCACGGCGCCGGCTGGGCGGTGGCCGCGATGATCGCGCTCTACCTGCTCATGCGCAGCATCCGCCGGCACTACGACCGGGTGCGTGACGAGCTGGCGGTCAGCGAGGACGACACCCGGGCCCAGCTGCTCCCGTCGCGGGTGCACGCGGTGGTCCTGGTGAGCAAGATCCACAAGCCGACGCTGCGGGCGGTGGCCTACGCCAAGGCGACCCGCCCGGCGACGCTCGAGGCGCTGACCGTGGACGTCGACCAGGACGAGACCCGGGCGCTGCAGGACGACTGGGAGCGGCGCGGGATCCCCGTGCCGCTGAAGGTGCTCGGCTCGCCCTACCGCGAGGTGACCCACCCGGTCGTCGACTACGTGAAGTCGATCCGCTCCGGCAGCCCCCGCGACATGGTCGTCGTCTACATCCCGCAGTACGTGCTCGGGCACTGGTGGGAGAAGGCGCTGCACAACCAGAGCGCGCTGCGGCTGCGCACCCGGCTGCTCTTCACCCCCGGCGTCATGGTCGCCTCGGTGCCCTGGCAGCTGGCCAGCGCCGAGGGGGCCGAGCAGCGTCTCGACGGTCCGGTGGCCGGCGACGTGCGACGGGGTGACTGGTGAGCGGGCCGGGGCTGGGGCCCGGACGGGAGCCCGAGGCGGAGTCCGGTCCGGGTGCCGACGAGCTCGTGCCCGGTGTCGAGGTGGAGGTCGAGGTCGGGCCGGTGGCCCACGGCGGGCACTGCGTCGCCCGGCACGAGGGCCGGGTGCTCTTCGTCCGGCACGCGATCCCCGGCGAGCGGGTCCGCGCCCGGATCACCGAAGGGGGTCCCGGCGACCGCTTCGTCCGTGCCGACGCCATCAAGATCCTGCGCGCCGACAGCCACCGGGTGGCGCCGCCGTGCCGCTACGCCGGCCCCGGGGGCTGCGGCGGCTGCGACCTGCAGCACGTCGAGATCGGCCACCAGCGCACGCTCAAGGGGCAGGTCGTCGCCGAGCAGCTGAGCCGCCTGGCCGGGGTGGAGCGCGACGTCGTCGTCGAGGCGCTCGACGACGAGGGCGGGCTGGGCTACCGCACCCGGGTCGAGCTGGCGGTCGGGACGGCCGAGGCTCCCGAGGGGGCGGCGACACCGGTGCTCGGCCTGCGTCGGCACCGCAGCCACGAGATCGTGCCGGTGGCCACCTGCGCCATCGCCGACCCCCGGGTGGACGAGGGGGTGCGGGAGAGCCACCAGGACGCCGTGACCGAGCCCGAGGAGCTGGCCGGGCTGGCCGCGCTCGACGTCGTCGCCGCCGCCGGCGAGGCGGACACCGTCGTCGTCGAGGTGCCCGGCGACGCGGACGGGCGGCCGCTGCCGACCCCGCCGCTGCCGCTGACGGAGCTCGTCCCGGCGGGGGACGGGCGGCGCGAGGCCCGGGTGGACGCCCGCGGCTTCTGGCAGGTGCACCGGGACGCACCGCGGGCATTCGTCGAGGCGGTCCTTGAGGCGGCCGCGGTGGCGCCGGGGGAGCGGGTGCTCGACCTCTACGCCGGGGTGGGGCTGCTCTCCGGGCCGCTGGCCCAGGCCACCGGCGAGGGCGGTCAGCTGGTGGCCGTGGAGAGCGACCGGCGGGCCGGGGGGCACCTGCGGGAGAACCTCGCCGACCTGCCGCAGGCGCTCGCCGTGACCGCGCGGGTGGACGAGGCGCTCGGTGTCTCCGGGCGCCGGTCGGGTCGCGGTGGCGGCCGTGGCGGTGGTGGGCGCTCGGGCGGACGGGCGCGTCGGGGAGGAGCCTCCTCGCCGCTGCTGCCGCCCAGCGCCGACGTCGTCGTGCTCGACCCGCCGCGCAGCGGCGCCGGCCGCGAGGTCGTCGAGGCGCTGCTGCGCCTGCGCCCGCGACGGGTGGTCTACGTCGCGTGTGACCCGGCCGCGCTGGCCCGGGACACCCGCTACCTGCGCGAGCGGGGCGCCGAGCTCGTCGGGCTGCGGGCGCTGGACGCCTTCCCGATGACCCACCACGTCGAGTGCGTCGCCACCTTCGCCCCGTCCCCCTGATCCGCAACTGCCCGGGCAGTTGCCCAGACCAGGCGCGATTTGCCCGGGCAGTTGCGCAGACGAGGCGCGATTTGCCCGGGCAGTTGCGGGACCTAGGGGATTTGCCCGGGCAGTTGCGGAGGCCGGTGAGATTTGCCCGGGCAGTTGCGGGAGCGGGCGCGATTTGCCCGGGCAGTTGCGGTGCGTCAGTAATTTGCCCGGGCAGTTGCGGAGGCCAGGCGCAATTTGCCCGGGTAGCTGCGACGGAGGGGAGGGTGAGGGGGCGCACATCGGCCGGGCCCGCTGTGATAGATTTATCTTGATGTCAAGATAAGGCGCACCTAAGAAGCCAGGTGCCGCCGGGATGAGGGAGTCGACCGTGGCCAGTGTCAACACCTTCGACGCGAAGAGCGCGCTCACCGTCGGGGACCAGACGTACGAGATCTTCCGCCTCGCGGCGGTCGAGGGCTCGGGCGATCTGCCCTACAGCCTCAAGGTGCTGCTGGAGAACCTGCTGCGCACCGAGGACGGGGCCAACGTCACCGCCGAGCACATCCGCGCGCTCGGCGGCTGGGACCAGGACGCCCAGCCGGACACCGAGATCCAGTTCACCCCGGCGCGCGTGATCATGCAGGACTTCACCGGCGTGCCCTGCATCGTCGACCTCGCCACCATGCGCGAGGCGGTCGAGGAGCTCGGCGGCAACGCCTCCAAGATCAACCCGCTGGCCCCGGCCGAGCTGGTCATCGACCACTCCGTCGTCATCGACGTCTTCGGCCGCGAGGACGCCTTCCAGCGCAACGTCGACTTCGAGTACCAGCGCAACCAGGAGCGCTACCAGTTCCTGCGCTGGGGGCAGACCGCCTTCGACGACTTCAAGGTCGTCCCCCCGGGCACCGGCATCGTCCACCAGGTCAACATCGAGCACCTGGCCCGCTCGGTCATGGTCCGCGACACCGACGAGGGCACCCTCGCCTACCCGGACACCTGCGTCGGCACCGACAGCCACACCACCATGGAGAACGGCCTGGGCGTGCTCGGCTGGGGCGTCGGCGGCATCGAGGCCGAGGCGGCCATGCTCGGCCAGCCGATCTCGATGCTCATCCCGCGGGTCGTCGGCTTCAAGCTCACCGGCGAGATCCCGCCGGCGGCCACCGCCACCGACGTCGTGCTGACGATCACCGAGATGCTCCGCGAGCACGGTGTCGTCGGCAAGTTCGTCGAGTTCTACGGCGAGGGCGTGGCCTCGGTGCCGCTGGCCAACCGCGCCACCATCGGCAACATGAGCCCCGAGTTCGGCTCCACCTGCGCGATCTTCCCGATCGACGACGTCACCGTGGACTACCTGCGGATGACCGGCCGCGACGAGCAGCAGCTCGCCCTCGTCGAGGCCTACGCCAAGGAGCAGGGCCTGTGGCACGACCCGAGCACCGAGCCGCGCTTCTCCGAGCGCCTCGAGCTCGACCTGTCCACCGTCGTCCCCTCGATCGCCGGCCCGAAGCGCCCGCAGGACCGGATCGTCGTCTCCGAGGCGAAGGAGCAGTTCGCCTCCGACGTGAAGAACTACGGCGTGGACGGTGACCTGCGCGAGGTCGAGGTCAGCTACGCCGGCCAGACCTTCGGCCTCAAGGACGGCGCCGTGGTGATCGCCTCGATCACCTCGTGCACCAACACCTCCAACCCGTCGGTGATGATGGCCGCGGCCATGCTCGCCAAGAACGCGGTCGAGCGCGGCCTGGACGTCAAGCCCTGGGTGAAGACGTCGATGGCGCCCGGCTCGAAGGTGGTCACCAACTACTACGAGAAGGCCGGCATGTGGCCCTACCTCGAGAAGCTGGGCTACCACCTCGTCGGCTACGGCTGCACCACCTGCATCGGCAACTCCGGTCCGCTGCCGGAGGAGATCAGCCAGGCCGTGCAGGAGAACGACCTCACGGTCACCTCGGTGCTCTCCGGCAACCGCAACTTCGAGGGCCGGATCAACCCGGACGTCAAGATGAACTACCTGGCCTCCCCGCCGCTGGTCATCGCCTACGCCCTGGCCGGCACGATGGACGTCGACTTCGACTCCGAGCCGCTGGGCCAGGACGCCGACGGCACCGACGTCTTCCTCAAGGACATCTGGCCCAACCCCGCCGACGTGCAGCGCACCATCGACGAGGCGATCAGCCAGGAGATGTTCACCGACAAGTACGCCGACGTCTTCGCCGGCGACGACCGCTGGCGCTCGCTGCCGACGCCGGAGGGCGACACCTTCGCCTGGGACGAGGACTCGACCTACGTGCGCAAGGCCCCGTACTTCGACGGCATGCAGAGCGAGCCGGCCCCGGTCGAGGACATCTCCGGCGCCCGCGTGCTGGCCCTGCTGGGTGACTCGGTGACCACCGACCACATCAGCCCGGCCGGCGCCATCAAGGCGGACAGCCCGGCCGGCAAGTACCTGGCCGAGCACGGCGTGGAGCGCAAGGACTTCAACTCCTACGGCTCGCGGCGCGGCAACCACGAGGTGATGATCCGCGGCACCTTCGCCAACATCCGGCTGAAGAACCTGCTGCTGGACGGCGTCGAGGGCGGCTTCACCCGCAACTTCCTCGACGGCGGCGAGCAGACGACGATCTTCGAGGCCAGCCAGGCCTACCAGGAGGCCGGCGTGCCGCTGGTCGTCCTGGCCGGCAAGGAGTACGGCTCCGGCTCCTCGCGCGACTGGGCCGCCAAGGGCACCACCCTGCTGGGCGTCAAGGCCGTCCTCGCCGAGTCCTACGAGCGGATCCATCGCTCCAACCTCATCGGCATGGGCGTCGTCCCGCTGCAGTTCCCGGCCGGCGAGAACGCCGCCAGCTACGGGCTGGACGGCACCGAGACCTTCGACGTCACCGGCCTCACCGCGCTCAACGAGGGGACCACCCCGCGCACGGTCACGGTGACTGCGACGAAGGAGAGCGGCGAGACGGTGGAGATCGACGCCGTGGTCCGTATCGACACCCCCGGCGAGGCGGACTACTTCCGCAACGGCGGCATCCTGCAGTACGTGCTGCGTTCGCTGGTGAAGTGAGCCGGCGCGGGGGATGACCCCGCCACGCACCAGGGCCCGGACACCATGTGGTGTGCGGGCCCTGGCGCGTGCTGAGGGTGCGACGCGTGGGCCGCCAGCCGGCGGCGAGCGCGCCGGTCAGCTCATCTCGGCCAGGGCGGCGTCGATCTGCTCCGGTGACATCGTCAGCGGGCCGGAGACGAGCCACTGCTGACCGAAGGGGTCGATGAGCCGCCCCTGGCGCGCGCCGTAGGGCTGGTCGGTCAGCGGGAAGCGCACCGTGGCACCCGCGTCGACCGCCCGCTCCCACACGGCGTCCGGGTCGCCGACGGTCAGCTCCAGCAGGACACCCGGCGCACCCGCCGCCACCGGGTCGGCGTCGTCGGCGTCCTTGACCTGCACCTCGACGCCGAGGTCACCCAGTCTCAGCTGGGCGAAGACGACCGACCCGTCGATCGCGTGCCGCGCCTGGACCTGTGCGCCGAAAGCGTTGCCGTAGAAGGCGATCGCCGCGTCCGCGTCGGCCACGACGAGCTTCGGGCGCAGCGCCGCCGGACCGTGCGCCCCGGCGTAGGAGCCGAAGCTGAGGACGTTGCCCTCGGGGTCGGACACCGTGCAGCTGCGGCCGCCGTAGTCCTGGTCGGCGGGCGCGGCGAGCGAGCGCCCGCCGGCGTCCAGGGCGCGCTGGTGGGTCTCGTCCACCTCGGCGTCCCGGTCGAGGACGCAGTAGATCCGCCCGCGCCCGACCTGGTCGTCCTCGGCGTGGTCCGAGCCGCGGCGGGCGGAGCCGAGCATGAGACCGCCGGTGGCGCGCCAGGCGTACTCGCCGTGCGCGACGACCTGCCGGTCCTCGTCCTCGTGGTGCAGCGCCACCCGACGGAAGCCCACCGCCTCGAGGAAGGCGGTGCCGGTGGCGGCGTCGTCGTAGGTGAAGATCGCGTAGCTCTGGCTGCTCATGGGAGCAGTCTGGGCGTCGGCGGCCGCAGGTGTCTTGGACGAACGGGAACTCTCCCTTCGGCCCGGAGCCGAGCGTCCGGTGCGGTCAGTCCGGGACGAAGAAGGGGTGGTCCAGGCTCTGCCGGGGCGTCCGGCCCGACAGCGCCACCCAGTCCCGGGTGAGGTGCGACTGGTCGGTGTAGCCGGCCAGGGCCGCCGCCTCGGCGAGACCGACCTGGGGTGCCAGGCGCCGGGCCCGCTCCCGGCGCAGCAGCCGGGCAGCCTGCTTGACCGTCACGCCGAGCTCGGCGCCGACCTGGGCGCTCAGGTGTCGCCGGGACCAGCCGACCTCGTCGGCCAGCACGCCGACCGCGGTGCCGGGGCTCTGCGCCAGCCGCCGCCAGGTGGTCGCCACCTCGTCGCGGGCGGCCGGGGCCTGCTCGTCGAGGGTGGCCCGCAGCATCGTGTCGAGCAGCGCGAAGCGGGCCGGCCACGAGTCGATCGCCGCCAGCTGCTCGGCGATGCTCGACCACACCGCCCGTCGTCGATGGTCCCCGGCGGCCAGCACCTCGACAGGATCGACGAGGCTCTGGTGCACCGCCGACGGTGGCACCCCGAGGAGCCGGCGGACACCGGTGGGTGTGAGGGAGAGCTGGATGCCGTGCTGCACGCCGTCGGTGCGGATGACCGCGGGCCGGGTGTGCAGCCCGCAGAGCAGCACCTCGTGGCGCTGCGTGCCGGCACCGGCCCACCCCAGCCGGATCGGTGCGTCGAGGGTGATGATGACGGTCGCGGCGGGGGAGGGCTCACCGTGGTGGACCGCGTCCGGGTGCAGCCGTACCCGGTAGCCCTGGTAGCTGTCGAGGTAGGGGCGCAGCGCCGGGGAGGGCAGCCCGACGGCGGCCTCGGCGGAGCGCACCGCGCTCTCCTCGGTATCAGCCACCCTCGATGTCACCCACCCTCGTGTCACCCACTCGCGTTGTCACCCACCCCGACGATGCTAGGGCGACGGTGGCGGTGCTGACCGTCTGTACGTGCTCGCTACCGGTGACCTATCATCGAACGCATGTTCGACTCGTCGCCGCCGGTGCGGGTCGCCCGACCCGGGTCGCCGGGGGCGGCGACCGGGACGGCGGCCACCCGTGGCGGCCCTCCGGGCTGGCCGGAGCGGGTGCCGCCGCCGGGCGCGGCGGGCTGGCAGCCGGCCGTGGTCGGCTGGCTGCTCGACCTCTGTCCGCCGGACTACCGGGGCTACGGCGCGGTGCGGCGCCACCCCGAGGTGCTCGCCTGGTTGGCCGAGCAGCACGTGGGCGCCCAGCTCGCGGCGATGCGTGAGGCCTACCGCAGCGTGCGGGTGGAGATGGCCGACCAGCTGCCGGCCGGGGCGACCGACGCGGTGCTGGTCTGCCTGGAGCGTGAGGGGCTGCGGCTGCGGTCCGCGCAGCGCTCGGTGGCGCTGGTGCGGGAGGCCCTCGACGGGGCCACCTTCGTCCCCCGGCTGTGACCGGAGGCGGCGGGCGGGACCCCCTTCGCCCGCTCCCAGCACGCTCACAGCGTCGGGCACGTAGACTCGATCGGTCACCCCGACCCCGGAAGGACGCGCCAGCGTGGCCCTGCTCGAGACGATCTCCTCACCCGACGACCTCAAGCGGCTCCCGGCGGAGCAGCTGGACGCGCTCGCCGAGGAGATCCGCGAGTTCCTCGTCGCCGAGGTCTCCCGCAGCGGCGGCCATCTCGGCCCCAACCTCGGCGTGGTCGAGCTGACCATCGCCATGCACCGGGTCTTCGACAGCCCCAGCGACACCCTCGTCTTCGACACCGGCCACCAGAGCTATGTGCACAAGCTGCTCACCGGGCGGCAGGACTTCTCCGGGCTGCGCACCCGCGGCGGGATCTCCGGCTACCCCAGCCGCGGCGAGTCCGAGCACGACGTCGTCGAGAACAGTCACGCCTCCACCTCGCTCTCCTGGGCCGAGGGGATCGCCAAGGGCTACCGGCTGCGCGGCGAGGAGCGGCACGCGGTGGCGGTCATCGGCGACGGGGCGCTCACCGGCGGGATGGCCTGGGAGGCGCTGAACAACATCGCCGCCGACAAGGACCTGCCGCTGGTCATCGTCGTCAACGACAACGAGCGCTCCTACGCCCCGACCATCGGCGGGCTCGCCGACCACCTGGCGATGCTGCGCACCAACCGGCAGTACGAGCAGGTCCTCGACTGGGGCAAGGACAAGCTGACCCGCACCCCGGTCGTGGGCCGCACCGCCTACCAGGCCTTCCACTCGATGAAGAAGGGCGCCAAGGACTTCTGGGCGCCGCAGGGGATGTTCGAGGACCTCGGCATCAAGTACCTCGGCCCGGTCGACGGGCACGACGAGGAGGCCGTCGAGCAGGCGCTGCGCCGGGCCAAGGCCTTCGGCGGGCCGGTCATGGTGCACTGCATCACCCAGAAGGGCCGCGGCTACGAGCACGCGGTCAACGACCTCGCCGACCAGTTCCACGGGATCGGGAAGATCAACCCCGAGACCGGGCTGCCGCTGGAGATCGCCGGACGCAGCTGGACCGACGAGTTCTCCGACGAGATGGTCGCCCTCGGCGCCGCCCGTCAGGACGTCGTCGCGATCACCGCGGCGATGATGATGCCGGTCGGGCTGCAGCCCTTCGCCGACGCCTACCCGGAGCGGATCTTCGACGTCGGCATCGCCGAGCAGCACGCCACGACGATGGCCGCCGGCCTCGCCTTCGCCGGGATGCACCCGGTGGTGGCGATCTACGCGACCTTCCTCAACCGCGCCTTCGACCAGCTGCTCATGGACTGCGCCATGCACCGCGCCGGGGTCACCTTCGTCCTCGACCGCTCCGGCGTGACCGGACCGGACGGCGCCAGCCACCACGGCATGTGGGACCTGGCCCTGGCCACCCTCGTGCCCGGGGTGGCCGTCGCCGCCCCCCGCGACGGGGCCGGGATCCGCCGGGCGCTGCACGAGGCGGTGGACATCGACGACGGGCCGAGCATCGTGCGCTTCCCGAAGGGGAGCGTCGCCGAGCCGGTGCAGGCGGTCGCCGAGTACGAGGGCCTGGACGTCCTCGCCGGTGACGTCGCCGACGACGTCGACGTGCTGCTCGTCTCCGTCGGCGCGATGGCCGAGACGGCCCGGACCGCCGCCGAGAAGCTCTCTGCCGAGGGGCGGACCTGCCTGGTCATCGACCCGCGCTGGGTGCTGCCGGTGCCGGACGCGCTCGTCGCGCTGGCCGCCCGGGCCGGGACGGTCGCGGTGCTCGAGGACGGCAACGTCGCCGCCGGTGTCGGCGCCGAGGTCGCCCGGGTGTGCACCGAGGCCGGCGTTGCCACGCCGGTGCTGCGGATGGGGCTGCCCAAGGAGTTCATCCAGCACGCCTCCCGCGGGCAGGTGCTCGACGCCGCCGGGCTCACCCCGGACGCCGTCGTCGAGCGGATCCGCGAGCGCGGCTGACCCTCGCTGGCTCGTCTCCCGGCAGTCCTAGGACTGTCGCGCGGGACCTGCTGCGCGCACGGTCCGGGACGGCTCTCCTAGGTTTGTCGGACCTGGGGGCGCGGCAGGGTCAGGGGGCGCTCGTGATCAGCCGGCGCAGGTGCAGCGCGAGCTGCACCTGCAGCGCCCGGTCCGGCTGCTGCCAGCCCGGGCCGAGCACGGCGGCCACCCGGTCCAGGCGCTGGGTCACGGTGTTCGGGTGCACGTGCAGCGCGGCGGCCGCGTGCCGCGGGCTGGAGCCGGCCGCGAAGTAGGCGTCCAGCGTGGTCACGAGCTCGGTCCCGCGCGCCTCGTCGTAGTCGAGCACCGGCCCCAGCACCGACCGGACGAAGGGGGCCACCTGCGGCCCGGAGCCGACGACCAGACCGGCGAAGCCGAGGTCGTCAGCGCTGCCCCCTTCGCCCGAGCGGCCCAGCGCCTGCAGCGCGGCGACCGCCCTGACCGCCTCCGCGAAGGCCTCGGCCGGCTCCCGGCCAGGCCCGGCACCGCCGACGGTCAGCGGCTCGGGCACGACGCGGGCCAGCCGGCGCGCCAGGTCGGCGGCAGCGGCGGAGGCGTCCTGCGCGGACAGGAGGGCGACGATCCGCCCGTCGTGCTCCCCGACGACGCCGTCGGCGCCCACCAGGGCGCCCACCGACAGCAGCACCGAGCGGCGCCGGTCCGGCGGCACGTCCTCGACGACGAGCACGCACCCCGGGCGTCGGGGGTCGATGCCGGCCTCGCGGGCAGCGGTGGCCACGGCGTCGTCACCGCCGCGGCCGGCGACGATCGCGGTGACCAGGTCGGTGCGCCGCCGCTGCTGCTCGTCCTGGCGCCGCCGCTCGCCGAGCAGCACCAGGGCCGCGACGACGGCGGCCCGCTCCACGGTGCGGGTGTCGGCGAGGTCGAGCTCGTCGTTGCCGCCGACCACGAGATGACCGAGCACCTCGTCGCCCGCAGCGACCGCCACCACCCAGCGCTGCCCGTCCCGGGTGAGCCGGTCCGCGGCAGCCGCCCCGGGTCGTGGGGTCAGCCGCTCACCCGGACGGTGCCCCGGCGGCGGTGCCCCGGCGGCGCTGGTCACCGTGCCGGCGGCGTCGGTGAGCACAGCCCAGCCTCCGAGCAGGTCGACGACGGCCGCGGCGATCTCGTCGGTGCCGCCACCGCCGAGGACCACCTGGGCGAAGGTGTCGTGGGCCGCGGCGGCCCGCCGCACCCCGTCGCTCTGCCGGCGCACCGTCTCGTGGGCGCGGGAGAGCTCGGCGAGGGCGCGGGCGGTCTCCTCGTGCGCCTCGACCTGGGCGATGCTCACCGCGGCCAGCGCCGCCAGCGAGCCGAGCAGCGCCACCTCGTCCCGGCTGTACGGGCGCGGGGTGCGGTGCGAGGCGAAGAGCACCCCGACGAACTGCCCCTGCAGCAGCAGCGGGGTGCCGCAGATGGCGACGATGCCCTCGTCGCCGACGGCGCTGTCGATGGCACTGGTGTGCACGAACCGGTCGTCGGCGGCGTAGTCGGGGGTCCAGTAGGGGGTGTGCGTCTTGGCGACGAGCCCGCCCAGGCCGGCGCCGAGGTCGAGGCGCACCGCCTGGAAGGCGGCCGAGACCGAGCCGGCGGTGGCCCGCATGTAGGTGTCCCCGCGCTCGGCGTCGAAGAGGGTGAGGTAGGCGACGTCGGTAGCCATGAGGGTGCGGGCGCGGCGGACGATCGCGTCGAGGACCCCGGCGGGGTCGCGCAGCGCGGCGAGGTCCTGGGCGGTCTCGACGAGCGCGTGCAGCTCGTGCTCGCGCCGGACCAGGGCATCGGTGGCCCGGCGCACCGCCAGCGCCAGCTCGCGGTGGTGCGGGTCAGCACCGGCCGCGGCGATCTCGTCCGTGGTGGCGCCGGCGGCGAGCAGCTCCAGCAGCGCGGCGGCGTCGGCGGACATGCCCGGCATCCTAGGGCGCCGCTCGTTCATCGCTGCGGCCCTGCCGCAGCGGTGGCCCTCGGTGGGACGCGGTCCGGCACCGAGGACGGGAGCACCTGCCCGGGCGTGAGCAGGGGGATGGTCCGCCCGGGCAGGTGCGGTCTCAGTGGGCGGTCCAGCCGCCGTCGACGAGGTGCGACCCGCCGGTGATCGAGGCGGCGGCGTCGCTGCACAGGAAGAGCACCTGCGCGGCGACCTCCTCCGGCTCCACGAGCCGCTTGAGCGCGACCGGGGAGAGCATGATCTGGGTGAGCACCTCGTCCTCGGAGATGCCGTGGGCGCGGGCCTGGTCGGCGATCTGCTTCTCGACCAGCGGGGTGCGCACGTAGGCCGGGTTGACGCAGCTGCTGGTCACCCCGTGCTCGGCTCCCTCGAGGGCGACCACCTTGCTCAGCCCCTCCAGACCGTGCTTGGCGGTGACGTAGGCGGACTTGTACGGGCTGGCGCGCACGCCGTGCACCGAGGAGACGTTGATGACGCGCCCCCAGCCGCGCTGGTACATGTGCGGCAGCACCGACCGGATGAGCCTGAAGGGGGAGTGCAGCATCAACCTCAGGATGAGGTCGAACTTCTCCAGCGGGAACTCGTGCACCGGGCTGACCTGCTGGATCCCGGCGTTGTTGACGAGCACGTCGACGTCCTGCGGGAGGTCGGCCAGGCCGTCGAGGTCGGCCAGGTCGCACGGACGGGCGGCGATGAGCGGGCTCTGCGCCGCCAGCGCCCCCAGCCCCTCGGCGTCGAGGTCGACCGCGGTCACCCGCGCGCCGCTCTCGGCGAGGGCAAGCGCGCACGCCCGGCCGATGCCGCTCGCGGCGCCGGTGACCAGGGCGTGCCGGTCGTGCAGCTGCGGCCGGAGCAGGTCGGTGGCGGACCGGGGCGCGGGGGCGTCGTTGCTCGTCATGTCGGTGACCCTAGAGCGACTCCGTGGCTGACCGACTGTGACGCCCACCCATAGTCAGAGGTCGATCATGGTCCAGCAGCACATGAGAGCGCCGGGGTGACGGCTGCCACGATGGCCGACGTCCTCGTGCAGGGATGTCCTGCACCCGTCCGACTCGAAGGAGCCTGACACCGTGGTCGGCCTCATCGGCATCCTCCTCTCGCTGGGACTGCTCATGTTCCTGGCGTACCGGGGGATCAACGTCCTCGTCCTGGCGCCCATCATGGCGCTGCTCGCCGCCCTGCTCGGCGGCGCGCCGCTGCTGGCCACCTACACCCAGGTCTTCATGCCGGCGCTGGGCCAGTACGCCATCACCTACTTCCCGCTCTTCCTCCTCGGTGCCATCTTCGGCAAGGTCATGGACGACACCGGGGCGGCGAAGGCGATCGCCGACTTCATCGTCGAGAAGGTCGGCGGCGAGCGAGCCATCCTGGCCATCGTCCTGGCCTGCGGCATCCTCACCTACGGCGGCGTCTCCCTCTTCGTCGTCGCCTTCGCGGTCTTCCCGATCGCCGCGGCGCTCTTCCGCGAGGCCGGCCTGGCCAAGCGGCTCATCCCGGCGGCGATCGCCCTGGGGTCCTTCACCTTCACGATGACGGCGCTGCCGGGGACCCCGGCGATCCAGAACAACATCCCGAACTCGTACTTCGGGACCAACGCCTTCGCCGCCCCGGGCCTGGGCATCATCGGTGGCCTCATCATGTTCGTCGGCGGCATCGCCTGGCTGACCTGGCGCAGCCGCCGGCTGGCCGCGGCCGGCGAGGGCTACGACGACGGCGCGATCATGCTCTCCCGCAAGGAGCGCAAGGCGCTGCGGAAGGGTGACAGCTCGGGTGACGGGGGCACCGTCGCACGTGACGCCGACGGCGGCTCCCGCGACGGCGGGTCCGGCACGGGCGTGACCACCGGCGGGGGCGCCTCCGGCACGGCCACGGCCACGCTCGCCGACGAGACCCGGACCGACGAGGCCGCCGACCCGGTGCTGGACCGCCCGCACATGCCGGCCGGCCTGGCCTTCCTGCCGATCGTCCTCGTCATCGGGCTCAACTTCGCGCTGGTGGAGTGGATCTTCCCCAGCATGGACTTCGCCTACCTGGAGCAGGACGCCTACGGCAACGTCGGCGTGGACGACGTCGCCGGCATCTGGGGCATCATCGTCGCCCTCGTGGCGGCCATCGCCCTGGCGCTGGTGCTCGGTCTGCGGGGTCTGACCGACGCCAAGGAGACGGTCAACAAGGGCACCTTCGGTTCGCTGCTGCCGATCTTCAACACCGCCTCCGAGGTGGGGTACGGCGCGGTGATCGCCTCGCTGGCCGCCTTCGCCACGATCCGGGACGCGGTGCTGGGGATCTCCGGCAACCCGCTGATCACCACGGCGGTCTCGGTCAACGTGCTCGCCGGTGTCACCGGCTCCGCCTCCGGCGGGATGAGCATCGCCCTGGAGACCTTGGGGGAGGACCTGCGCCAGCTGGCCGTGGAGCAGGGGATCAGCCTGGAGATCATGCACCGGGTGACGGCGATGGCCTCCGGCGGCTTCGACGCGCTGCCGCACAACGGCGCGGTCATCACGCTGCTGGGCATCTGCGGGCTGACCCACCGCCAGTCCTACAAGGACATCGGCATGGTGGCCGTGCTCATCCCGGTGATCGCCCTCGGCGTGGTCATCCTGCTGGGGACGCTCTTCGGCAGCTTCTGACCCACCGCAGCTGCCCGGGCAGCTGCGCCCAGGCGGGTGCGTGCCGCGCAGAGAAACGCTCGTTCCCCCGAGGAGCCTCCTCGGGGGAACGAGCGTTTATCGGGTAACCCGATAAAGGGGAGGTGCGACGGTCAGATGTCGCGGTAGGGCTGGACGGAGGCGCCGAGGGCGTTGAGGCGCTCGGCGAGGTCCTCGTAGCCGCGGTTGATGACGTAGACGTTGCGCAGGTACGACGTGCCCGGCGCGGCCAGCATCGCCAGCAGCACGACGACGCCGGGGCGCAGCGCCGGCGGGCAGGTGACCTCGTTGGCGCGCCAGCGGGTCGGGCCGGTGACCTGCACCCGGTGCGGGTCGAGCAGGGTGGCCTTGCCGCCGATCTTGTTCAGCTCGGTGAGGTAGATCGCCCGGTTGTCGTAGACCCAGTCGTGGATCGTCGTCGTGCCGTCGGCGCAGGCGGCGATGAGCGCGAAGAACGGCAGGTTGTCGATGTTCAGCCCGGGGAAGGGCAGCGGGTGGATCTTGTCGATCGGCGCCCGCAGCGGCCCGGGGTGGGTGGTGATGTCGACCAGCCGGGTGCGCCCGTTGTCCGCGGTGTACTCGGCGGAGAGGTCGTAGCGCATGCCCATCCCCTCCAGCGTCGCCAGCTCGATCTCGAGGAACTCGATCGGGCAGCGCCGGATGGTGATCTCGGACTCGGTGACCACGGCCGCCGCGATGAGGCTCATCGCCTCGATCGGGTCCTCGCTGGGGGAGTACTCGACGTCGGTGTCGATCTCCTCGACCCCCTTCACGCGAAGGGTGGTGGTGCCGATCCCCTCGACGGTCACGCCGACCTTCTGCAGGAAGAAGCACAGGTCCTGGACCATGTAGTTGGAGGAGGCGTTGCGCAGCGTCGTCCAGCCGGTGTCCTTGGCGGCGGCCAGCAGCGCGTTCTCGGTGACGGTGTCGCCGCGCTCGGTGAGCACGATGGTCTTGTCCGTGCCGACCTCGTCGGTGACGACGGCCTCGTAGAAGCCGTGGGTGGCGTTGACGTCGAGGCCGAAGTGCTTCAGCGAGGCCAGGTGCGGCTCGACGGTGCGGGTGCCGAGGTCGCAGCCGCCGGCGTAGGGCAGCTGGAAGCTCTCGAACTCGTGCAGCAGCGGGCCGAGGAACATGATGACGGTGCGGGTGCGGCGGGCCGCCTCCTCGTCCATCGAGTCCAGGCGCAGGCGCTGCGGCGGGACGATCTCCAGGTCGCTGGTGCCGGGCAGCCAGCGGGTCTGCACGCCGATCGAGTTCAGCACCTCGAGGATCCGGTTGACCTCCTCGATCCGGGCGAGGTTGCGCAGCGTGGTGCGGCCCTTGTTGAGCAGGCTGGCGCACAGCAGCGCGACCGCGGCGTTCTTGCTCGTCTTGACGTCGATGGCGCCGGAGAGCTTCTTGCCGCCGTCGATGCGCAGGTGCACCGCGCCGTTGGTGGCGCCGCCGGAGCCGAGGGCGACGAGCTCGGAGTCGAGGGTCTCGCTGATCTTGGCGAGGGTCTCCAGGGTGAGGTTCTGCTTGCCGGACTCGATCCGGGTCACCGCGCCCTGGCTCGTCTCGAGCATCTGGGCGAGGTCCGCCTGGGACAGGCCGCGACGGGTCCGGGCGTCGCGGATTCGGGAACCGATGGACATCAGGTAGTCAGCAGTCACAGCACCAACGCTAACTCATATATGAGTTGATGCAAGTCGGGGGTGGTCCGGCGTGTCGGCCGGGCCACGGGACGACGATGCGAAGGGGGCGTCCGCACGACGAGAGCAGTGCGCCACGGCACTCCGTCGGCTCTGCCCCCGGGGGCGCCGCGAAGGGCGCGCCGAGGCCACGGCTAGCCTACGAGCCCGTGACCCCCACCGTCGAGGCCGTCGGGCCTGATCAGCCGCTGCGCGCCCTGTGGGTGCGCTACCGCGCCTACCGCGGCCGGTTCGTCGCCGCGCTGGCGATGTCGACGCTGAACAAGGTCGCCGACATCATGCCGGAGCTGCTCATCGGCGCCGCCGTGGACGTCGTCGTCCGCGGCGACGACTCCTTCGTCGGCGACCTGCTCGGCGTGGAGTCCCGCTACACCCAGCTCGTCTGGCTCGCGGTCATCAACGTCGTCGTATGGATCGTCGAGTCCGCCTCGGAGTACGCCGCGGCGGTGCTCTTCCGCGGGCTGGCCCAGTCGGTGCAGCACGACCTGCGGGTCGACGCCTACGACCACGCCCAGCGGCTCGACCTCGGCTGGCACGAGCGGCGACCGCAGGGCGCGACGCTGGCGGTGGTCAACGACGACATCAACCAGCTCGAGCGCTTCCTCGACGTCGGGGTGCCGGCCATCCTGCAGACCGCGCTCAACGTCGTGCTCGTCGGGGCCGTCTTCGCCATCGCCTCCTGGCAGCTCATGGTGCTCGCCTTCCTGCCGATCCCGGCGATCATCGCCGGCGCGCTGGTCTTCCAGCGGCGCCTCGAGCCGCTCTACGCCCGGGTGCGCGAAGGGGTCGCCGACCTCTCCGGGGCGCTCTCGGCGAACCTCGCCGGGCTGGCCACGATCAAGGCCTTCACCGCCGAGCCCCGCGAGCGGCGTCGGATCGCGGCGGTCTCCAACGCCTACCGGGAGGCGAACGTCGCCGCCATCCGGTCCTCGGCCGCCTTCGTCCCGCTGGTGCGCATGGCGATCCTCGTCGGCTTCACCGCCACCCTGCTGCTGGGCGGCTGGGCGGTGCTCGACGGCACCCTCGCGGTGGGGCTGTACTCGGTGCTCGTCTTCATGACCCAGCGGCTGCTGTGGCCGCTGACCGACGTCGCCGAGGTGCTCGACCTCTACCAGCGCGGGCGGGCCTCGGTGGTGCGGGTGCTGCGGCTGCTGCAGGAGGAGGTGCAGGTCACCCCGGGCGAGCGGGAGCTGGCCGAGGTCGGCGGAGCGATCGAGCTGCGCGGGGTGCGGGCCGGCTACGCCGACGGGCCGGACGTGCTGCACGCCGTGGACCTGGTCATCCCGGCCGGGGAGACGCACGCCATCGTCGGTGCCACCGGGTCGGGCAAGTCGACGCTGCTGCGGCACGTGCTGCGCTTCGACGACCCGCGCCACGGGCAGGTGCTGCTCGACGGGCACGACGTGCGCGACCTCGACTGGGACTCGCTGCGCGGGTCGATGGGCTACGTCGCCCAGGACGTCTACCTCTTCGCCGGCACGATCGGGGAGAACATCGCCTACGGCCGCCCGGACGCGACCCCGGCGCAGATCCGTGCCGCTGCCGAGGCAGCCGCCGCGCTCGACGTCATCGACGCGCTGCCCGAGGGGCTGGACACCTGGGTGGGGGAGCGTGGCGTCACGCTGTCTGGCGGTCAGCGGCAGCGGATCGCGCTGGCCCGGGCGCTGCTTCGCGAGCCGAGCGTGCTCGTCCTCGACGAGGCGACCAGCGCCGTCGACAACGAGACCGAGGCGGCGATCCAGCGCTCGCTGCGCACCGCCACCCGCGGGCGCACCGCCGTCGTCGTCGCCCACCGGCTCTCCACGGTCCGGCACGCGCACCGGATCTGGGTGCTCGACGCGGGGCGGGTCGTCGAGGCTGGCACCCACGACGAGCTCGTCGAGCGCGGCGGGGCCTACGCGGCCCTGTGGACCGTGCAGACCGGCGGCGCCGCGCTCTGACGCGTGTCAGCCCTGGCGCCGGGCCGCGGCGCGGGCGTCCTTGGTGTCCTGGAGGGTCTGCCAGGGATCGGCGAGAGGTCCGAGGTGACCGAGCTTGTCGGGGTTGAGCACCGCACGGATCGTCTGCACCCGGCCGTCGATGACGTCCAGCGCCCAGGTGCCGAGCACGTGACCGTCGGCGCTGTGAAGGATCGCGCCCGGGCCGCCGTTGATCCGCTCCGGGGTGAGCGTCACGCCGGCGGCGAGGGCGTCCGGTGCCATGCCGACGAGCAGCCTGATCAGCCGGTCGCCGACGAAGACACCGTCCCCGAAGAGCGGTGCCTTGCCGCCGGCGTCCGCGACGAGCACGGCGTCGGCGGCGAGCACCTCTCGCAGGCGGTCGACGTCCCCGGCCCTCAGGGCGGCGATGAAGGTGGCGGTGAGCCCGTCGGCCTCGGCGCGATCGACCGCGAAGCGGGGGCGCTCCTGCGCCATGTGCGCCCGGGCCCGGGCGCAGAGCTGGCGGCAGGCGTCCTCGGAACGCTCGACGGTGGCCGCGACCTCGGCGTAGGGGTAGCCGAAGACCTCGCGCAGGACGAAGACCGCGCGCTCCAGGGGGCTGAGCCGCTCCAGGAGCAGCAGCGCCGCCATCGACACCGAGTCCGCGAGCTCGGCGCTGCGCTCCGGGTCGGTGTAGGGGTCGCTGACCAGCGGCTCGGGGAACCACGGTCCGGGGTAGGTCTCCCGACGCGCTCGCGCCGAGCGCAGCACGTCGACGGCGAGCCGGGTCGTGATCGTCGCGAGGAACGCCCGGGTGGAGCGCGGTCGCGTCGCGCTTGCCTCCCAGCGCAGCCAGGTCTCCTGCACGACGTCCTCGGCGTCCGCGACGCTGCCTAGGATGCGGTAGGCGATGGCGAGCAGCCGGGCGCGGTGCTCCTCGAACTCCTCGGCCCTGCTCGGGGCGTCTGCTGACGGGCGGTCGGTCATCGCACCCGCCCGTCGACCTCGGCCCCGACCTCGGCCCCGGGATCGGACGCGATCCTCGCCTCGTCCTCGGCCTCGCTCCTGGTCGGCCGCGCGGCGCGACCCGGGTCCCGCGGCCAGCGGAAGCTGCCAGGGCGGCGCGCCTCGGTGACGAGGCCGCGCACGACGGCCCGGCAGGTCACCTCCTTCGCCCACGCTGCCGGCCGGCCGCGCAGATGCACCGCGCGCGGGGTGTCGTCGGGGTGGGCGAGCTGGAGCACCCCGCTGCGACGGCCGAGGCTCAGGCACTGCCCGGCGAAGCCGTTCGTCAAATCCGCCGGGGGATCTCCCGCGATCCGGCTCAGGATGGTCTCGGCGGCCTGGGCACCGAGCGGCATGGCTGCCTGGCAGCTCATCCGCTGGGCGCCTCCGGAGGGGGCGGCCACGTCACCGGCCGCGACGATGCGCGGGTCGTCGACGCAGGTGAGGGTCTCGTCCGTGACGAGCCGGCCGGTGGCGTCGCTGGCCAGACCGCTGGAGTGGGCGAGGTCAGGCACCGAGAAGCCGGTCGCCCAGACCGTGACCTCGCTGGCTCGTGCTCGGCCGTCGGCGAGGGTGACCTCGGTGGCGGAGGCCGCGACGACGCGACCGGCGGTCCCCTCGAGGACATCGACATCGAGGCCGTGGAGGATGGCTGCGGCCGAACGCCGCCCTCGCTCGTGCAGCGACGGGCCGAGCTGTCCGCCGCAGGCGAGGGTGACGCGCCAGCCGGTGGTCGCGAGCTCGGCGGCCGTCTCGATACCGGTGGAGCCACCGCCGACGACCGTCACGGTGGCGCCGGGAGCGGTCCGTGCGAGCACGCGACGCAGCTGCTGCGCCGCCCCGATCGTGGCCACCCCCTGCACGTGCTCGGCCCCGGCGATGTCGGGGGAGGTCCCGGCGCTGCCGACCGCGAGGAGGAGGTGGTCGTAGCGGAGGCGCGCACCGGAGGCCAGCAGCACCGACCGGTTGCCACGGTCGATGCGCTCGGCCCGGTCGTGCACCCGTCGCACCTGCGGGCTGAGCACCCGGCGGTAGTCCTGGCGCCCGGAGTGGGTGCCGGTGACCATCTGGTGCAGGCGGATCCGGTCGACGAAGTCCGGGGTCGGGCTGACCAGGGTGACCTCGATGCCGCCCCGTCGCTGCAGACGGTTGGCGGCCATCACCCCCGCGTAGCCGCCGCCGAGCACGCTCACCTGGGTCGTCATCCTCGCTCCTGACGTCGGGGCGGGCCCGGTGCCCGCCTTCGTCTGGAGGACGAGACAGCGATCCCGCACGTGACATCCTGCCGCGACGAGCTCGCCCCGTGCCGGCGCGAGGGTCACGAGGGCGGACCGGGGGTCGCCTGCACCGCTCGAGTCGTCCGTGCCGGTCATCGGTCCAGAACCGCTCGTTCCCCCGAGAAGCCTTCTCGGGGGAACGAGCGTTTATCGGGTAACCCGATAAAGGGGGGTCAGGCGGGGACGGAGGCGACGCCCTTCGGCAGGAAGCGCTGGCCGGTGACCCGCTCGGAGACGCCCTCGCGGTCCAGCAGCGGGGTGATCCCGCCGTTCCAGAACTGGAAGCCGGCGCCGGTGATCATCGCCAGGTCGATGTCCATCGGGGCCTGGGCGACACCGTCGTCGAGCATGGTGCGGATCTCCTCGGCGAGCACGCCGAGCACCCGCTCGCGGACCTGCGCCGAGGTCAGCTCGACCGGCTGCTCCGGGGTGGTCAGCAGCTCCTCGACGCCGTCGTCGTCGTAGCTGCGCTTGCCCGCCTCGACCAGCGCCCGCAGGTTCGGCGAGACGTAGAAGCGCTCGCCCAGCTCGCGGTGCAGGGTCTCGCTGTTGTGCAGCGCGATCGCCGGGCCGACGAGCCCGACGAGGACCAGCGGCGGCATCGGCGCCAGGCCGAGCAGGCCCTGGTTGGCCGCGTCCACCGGGGTGCCCTCGTCGACGATCTTGCTGAACTCGCCCATGAAGCGGCCGAGCAGCCGGTTGGCGATGAAGGAGGGGCTGTCCTTGACGAGGATGCACGTCTTCTTCAGCGTCTTGCCGGTGGCGAAGGCGGTGGCCAGCGCCGCGTCGTCGGTCCGCTCCCCGGGGATGATCTCCAGCAGCGGCATGACCGCGACCGGGTTGAAGAAGTGGAAGCCGACGACCCGCTCGGGGTGGGCCAGCTCGGAGGCCATCTCGGTGATCGACAGCGACGAGGTGTTCGAGGCGAGCACGCAAGTCTCGGAGACGATGGCCTCGACCTCGGCCCACACCGTCTTCTTGACCGACATCTCCTCGAAGACCGCCTCGATGACGAAGTCGGCGTCGGCGAAGCCGTCCTTGCTCGTCGACCCGGAGACCAGGCCGGTGAGCTGGTTGGCCTTGTCCTGGCTGATCTTGCCCTTGGCCAGGGACTTGGCGATCTCGTCGTGGACGTAGGCCACGCCCTTGTCCACCCGCTCCTGGTCGAGGTCGGTGAGGATCACCGGCACCTTGAGCGCACGGACGAAGAGCATCGCCAGCTGGCTGGCCATGAGCCCGGCGCCGACGATGCCCACCTTCGTCACCGGACGGGCCAGGCTCTTGTCCGGGGCGCCGGCGGGGCGCTTGGCCCGCTTCTGCACCAGGTCGAAGGCGTACAGCCCGGCGCGCAGCTCGTCACCCATGATGAGGTCGGCCAGCGCCTCGTCCTCGGCGGCGAAGGCGGCGTCGCGCTCGGCGGTGCGGGCCTCGCGGACCAGCTGGATCGCCCGGTAGGGGGCCGGCGACTGGCCGCCGGTCTTCTGGTCGGCCAGACCGGTCGCCGCGGTGAGCGCCTGCTCCCAGGCCTGCTCGTCCGTCGTGACCTCGGGCCGCTGCACGGTGGTCTCGCCGCGCAGCACCGCGGCCGCCCACTCCAGGGAGTCCTTGAGGAAGGTCACCGGCGCGAAGATCGCGTCGGCCATGCCCAGCTCGCGCGCCTGCGCGCCGCCGATCATCCGGTTCTGGTTGAGCGGGTTCTCGATGATGACCTTGAGGGCCTTCTCCGGGCCGACGAGGCGCGGCAGCAGGTAGCAGCCGCCCCAGCCGGGCACCAGGCCGAGGAAGGTCTCCGGCAGCGCGACCGCCGGGACCCCGGAGGAGATCGTCCGGTAGTCGCAGGCGAGGCCGATCTCGACGCCGCCGCCCATGGCCGCGCCGTTGACGAAGGCGAAGGTGGGCACCGGCAGGTCCATGATCGCGGCGAAGGCGGCGTGCCCGGCGCGGGCGATGTCCAGCGCCTGCTCGCGGTCGGTGACGTGCGGGACCCCGGAGAGGTCGGCGCCGACGGCGAAGACGAACGGCTTGCCGGTGATGCCGACGGCCTGGATCTCACCGGCCGCGGCCCGCTGGGCGAGGGTGTCGACGGTCTCCCGGAGGCCGGCGACGGTGGCCGGGCCGAAGGTGTTCGGCTTGGTGTGGTCGAAGCCGTTGTCCAGGGTGATCAGGGCGAGCGTGCCGGCGCCGCCGGGCAGGTCGATGTCCTGGACCGGGGTGCGGGTGATGACCTCGTCCGGGAAGGCCGCGGTCGGGGCCTGCTGCGGGGTGTCGGTGGTGGTGGCGGTCATCGTTCAGCTCTCCTTGCCGTAGTCGGCGTGGTGCGGGTTCTCCCAGATGACGGCGCCGCCCATGCCGATGCCGATGCACATGGCGGTCATGCCGTAGCGGACCTCGGGGTGCTCCTCGAACTGGCGGGCCAGCTGGTTCATCAGCCGCACGCCGGAGGAGGCCAGCGGGTGACCGGTGGCGATGGCGCCGCCGTACTGGTTGACGCTGTCCGAGTCGTCGGGGATGCCGAAGTGCTCGAGGAAGGCGATCACCTGGACGGCGAAGGCCTCGTTGAGCTCGAAGAGACCGATGTCCTCGATGCTCAGGCCGGCCTTGGCCAGCGCCTTCTCCGCGGCCGGGACCGGGCCGTAGCCCATGACCTCCGGCTCGACGCCGACGAAGGCGTACTCGACCAGGCGCATCTTGACCGGCAGGCCGAGCTCGGTGGCGGTGTCCTCGGCCGCGAGCAGGCAGGCGGTGGCGCCGTCGTTGAGACCAGCCGCGTTGCCGGCGGTCACCCCGCCGTGCGGACGGAAGGGGGTCTTCAGCGACTGCAGGTCGGCCATCGTCGTCTGCGGACGGGGCGGCTCGTCGGTGGTGGCCAGCCCCCACCCCTTCTCCTCGTGGCGGGTGGCCACGGGCACGAGGTCGGGCTGGATCTTGCCAGCCTCGTAGGCCTCGGCGAGCTTGCGCTGGCTGTTCAGCGCGTAGGCGTCGCTGCGCTCCTTGGTGAGGCTGGGGTAGCGGTCGTGCAGGTTCTCGGCGGTCTTGCCCATGACCAGGGCGCTGGGGTCGACGAGCTTCTCGGCGACGACGCGCGGGTTGGGGTCGACGCCCTCGCCCATCGGGTGCCGGCCCATGTGCTCGACGCCGCCGGCGACGGCCAGGTCGACCGCGCCGAAGGAGATCGCGCCGGCGACGTTGGTGACCGCGGTCATCGCGCCGGCGCACATCCGGTCGACGCTGTAGCCGGGGGTGGTCTTGGGCAGACCGGAGAGCAGCGCGGCCATCCGGCCCAGGGTCAGGCCCTGGTCGCCGATCTGCGTGGTGGCGGCGATGGCCACCTCCTCGACCTTCTCCGGGGCCAGGTCGGGGTTGCGCTCCAGGAGCTCGCGGATGCAGGCGATGACCAGGTCGTCGGCGCGGGTCTGGGCGTACATGCCCTTCTCGCCGGCCTTGCCGAAGGGCGTCCTCACGCCGTCGACGAAGACGACCTCTCGCAGAGTACGGGGCACGTCTGAGCCTCTCTCTCGATCAGATGGGTGCGGCGACGGCACGGTGGCGGCGTCGCCACCGCTCACGCTACTAAGCAAGCGCTCACCCACCTAGCCCGCCAAGGGTGAGCCGCCCCACACCCTCCGGGACGGGGCGCAACTGCCCGGGCAGTTGCGGGGGAGGTGTGAATTGCCCGGGCAGTTGCGAGGGAGGGGCGCAATTTGCCCGGGCAGTTGCGCAGGAGACGTGAACTGCCCGGGCAGTTGCGGGGGGAGAGAGGGGTCAGGCGGGGTGGGCGGCGAAGGCGTCGGCGAGCATCGGCGCGACGATCTGCTGCTGCCAGCGGCGGCAGCCGTGCTCGGCCAGGGCCGCCTCGAAGGCGGGCACGCTCGGCTCCTCCGGCGGGGTCCAGACGACCCGGCGCAGCGGGTCGGGGGAGCAGACGTTCTCCACCGGGATGGTGTGCTCCTCGGCGAAGGTGGTCAGCGCCTCCCGGGTGGCGGCCAGCCGTTCGGCGGCCAGCGGGTCCCGGTTGGCCCAGGCACGTGGCGGCGGCGGACCGTCCCCCTTCACGGTCGACGGCGGCAGCTCGTCGTCGCTCAGCCGCCGGGCTCGAGCCAGCGCGTCCAGCCAGGTGCTCTGGTAGCGGGCGATCGAGCGGTGCCCGCGGGGGAGGTCGCCGCTCGACCGCGGGTCGGCGACGGCCACCTCGACCATGGCGGCGTCGGGGATGACCCGGCCGGGCGCGGTGTCCCGGTTCCGGGCGATCTGGTCGCGGGCGTACCAGAGCTCGCGGACCGCGGCGAGCACCCGCGGCTTGCGGATCTTGTGCAGCCCGGAGGTACGCCGCCACGGGTCCTCGCGCACGGCGGGCTCCCAGGTCAGCAGCGCCTCGAACTCCTCGCGCGCCCAGCCCGCCTTGCCCTGCTCGGCGAGGTCGATGCCCATGAGGTTGCGCAGCTCGACGAGCACCTCGACGTCCAGCGCCGCGTAGCGCAGCCACGACTCCGGCAGCGGGCGGGTGGACCAGTCCACCGCGGAGTGCTCCTTGGCCAGGCTGATCCCCAGGTAGTGCTCGATGACCGCGGCCAGCCCGACCCGGGGCAGCCCGAGCAGCCGGGCGGCCAGCTCGGTGTCGAAGAGCTGTCGCGGCGCCAGGCCGACCTCGCGCAGGCAGGGCAGGTCCTGGGTGGCCGCGTGCAGGATCCACTCGGCCGAGCCGATCCCGGCGTCCAACGGCCCGAGGTCGGGCAGCGCGGCGGGATCGATGAGCCAGGTGCCGCTGCCGTCGCGGCGCAGCTGGACGAGGTAGGCGCTCTGCCCGTACCGGTAGCCCGACGCGCGCTCGGCGTCCATCGCGACCGGACCGACCCCCGCCGCGACGGCGGCGGCGGCCTCGTCGAGCCCGCTCTCGGTGGTGACCACCGGCGGGACCCCGTCGGCGGGCTCGTGCAGCACCGGCAGCTCCGGTGCCTCCTGCGTCTCGTCGTCGCTCACCGGCGGCGCCCCGGCAGGGCCACCACGCCCTCGGGCAGCGGCGGCAGCCCGCCGATGGTGCACAGCATGTCGGTCCAGGCCAGCAGGTGCGCGCCGACGGCGCCGTCCTGCGGGGTCCACGAGGCGCGGATCTCCATCTCCACGCTCGGGTCCCGGTCGGCCAGGTCGGCGAAGGACTCCGAGACCACCCGGGTCACCGTGCCGGCCTCGTGGTCGACCTCGAGGCCGTGCGCGGCCAGCGCGTCGGTCAGCCAGGACCAGCCCACCTCGCCGAGCATCGGGTCGCTGGCCAGCTCCGCCTCGAGCTCGGCCCGGGCGAAGGTGACCACCCGCCACGTCCCGCCCCACGGCTCGGGGGCGGCCGGGTCGTGCAGCAGCACGAAGCGGCCGGTGGCCAGCTCCTCGGCGTCCTCGTCGTCGCGGTCGCCGGCGGTCTCGAGCACGTCGACGGTCATCGCCACCGCGTGCGGGGCGATCCTCGTCGGTGCGGGCACCTCGGTGAGGCGCAGCTCCGGGCGCAGCCGGGCTGCGTGCAGGTCGCGGAGGGCGCGGTCGAAGTCACCCTCGCCCTGCCCGGAGATCGATCGTGAGGCCACGGGCCGAGCCTAGGCGCGCGTCCAGCCGACACCCAGGAGGCCACGCCGGGCGCGCCGCGGTGTCCGGTCCGTGGGCAGGGTGCTCCGGCGGCCCCGGGTCGTCACGCCCCGGCGGGTGAGAGGATCGCCGCGTGACCAGCGCCGCCCCTGACCAGAGCCCGCTCGTCCGCGCCGCCCACGGCGAGCCGCAGGACCCGCCCCCGGTGTGGTTCATGCGCCAGGCCGGCCGGTCGCTGCCGGAGTACCGCGAGATCCGCGAGGGCACGCAGATGCTGCAGGCCTGCCGCACCCCGGACCTGGTCACCGAGATCACCCTGCAGCCGGTGCGCCGGCACGGGGTGGACGCGGCGATCTTCTTCTCGGACATCGTCGTCCCGCTGCAGGCGGTCGGGGTGGACCTCGACATCGTGCCCGGCACCGGCCCGGTGGTCGCCGACCCGATCCGCACCCGAGCCGACCTCGACCGGCTGCCCGAGCTCACCCCCGACCAGGTCCCGGACATCGCCGAGTCGGTGCGTCGGCTGGTCGCCGAGCTCGGGCCCCGCCCGCTCATCGGTTTCGCCGGGGCCCCCTTCACCCTCGCCTCCTACCTCGTCGAAGGGGGGCCCAGCCGCAACCACGAGCGCACCAAGGCGCTGATGCACGGCGACCCGCAGCTGTGGCACGACCTGTGCGCGCGGCTGGCCCAGATCTCCGGGGAGTTCCTGCGGGTGCAGGTCGAGGCCGGGGCGAGCGCGGTGCAGCTCTTCGACTCCTGGGCCGGGGCGCTGTCGCGGGCGGACTACCGCGAGCACGTGCTGGCCCACTCGCGCACGGCGCTGTCCGCGCTGGACCACCGGCGTGAGGTGCCGCGGATCCACTTCGGCGTCGGCACCGGCGAGCTGCTCACCGACATGGCCGAGGCCGGGGTGGACGTCGTCGGGGTGGACTACCGGGTGGCCCTGCCGGACGCCATCGACCGGCTGGCGGCCGCCGGGCACCGGGTCGCGGTGCAGGGCAACCTCGACCCGGCGCTGCTCTTCGCGCCGTGGGCGCCGCTGGAGCAGGCGGTGCGTCGGATCGTCGCGGAGGGCCGCGCCGCCCACGGGCACATCGTCAACCTCGGCCACGGGGTGCTGCCGAGCACCGACCCGGACGTCATCACCCGGGTGGTCGAGCTGATCCACTCGCTGCACGACTGACCTGCGCGACCGACCAGCACGACCGACCGGCGCCGGTCACTCGGCGGGAGCGGTCGGTGCCGGGGCGGTCGTGGCCGGCCGCGGCCGACGACGCCACCACCACAGCACCGGGGCGAGCACCAGCCCGCCGGCCAGGGCGAAGGGGGTCAGCGCGCCGAGCACCGTCGCCCCGACCTGCAGCGCCCCGGTGAAGGCGCCCCATCCGTCGGACAGACCGGCGACGAAGCCGGTCTCCTCCGCCTCGTCCTCGGTGCTGACGTCCGCGCCCTCCTCGGCGATGGAGACGGTGATCGGGGAGGTCGCGGTGCGCTCCTCGAGCGTGTCGAGCTGCCGGGTCATCGACTCCAGCTCGCCCTCCCGGGTGGTCAGCTCGCTCTCCAGGCTGACGATCTGCTCCAGGTCGTCGCTGTCCTCGATGAGCTCGCGCAGCCGCTCGGTGGAGCGGGTCAGGGTCTCGACCCGGGTCTTCGCGTCGGTGTGCGCGGCGGTGACGTCCTCGGTCTCGGTGGTGCGGTGGGTGACCGTGCCGAGCTCGGCGAGGTCGTCCATGCTCTTCTCCAGCGCGGAGGCTGGCACCTGGACGGTGATCTCGCTCCACGCGCCCGGGACGTCCTCGCTCGGATAGGCATCGACGCCGTCGGGGACGTCGTCGCCGTCCTCCGCGTCGTCTGCCCGGCTGGAGGAGTCCTCCTGGCTGACCCACCCGCCGGCGCGGTCGGCCACCGAGCGCACCCGGGCGCTGGTCCGGGTCACGTCCTCGACCTCGAGGTCGAGCGAGCCGCTGCGGGCGAGCTTGCGCGCGCTCTGCGCGGCGACGGTGGCCGCGTCCTGCCCGGCGGCGTCGCTGCCGGAGCCCGCCGAGTCGTCCGCACCCGAGCCGTCCGCCGTCGAGTCCTCCGCCGCGGAGCCCTGAGCGGACGAAGCATCGCCGGCCCCCTCCTCGGTGCCGGCCTCGCTCTCGGCGGAGGGGGCGGCCTGAGTGGTGGAGTAGGCCTCGCTGGAGTCGTCGCTGCCGCCGGCGCACCCGGCGGCGACGAGTCCGGCGGCGGCGAGTCCGGCGAGCAGCGCGCCCACGCGGCGCGCCCGCGCCGCTCGGGTCGCCGGGCGTCCACGGCGTCGTTTGCCGTCTGCTCGTGCGGCGGTCTTCGTGCTGGTGTCTCGCCTGGTGCTGCTCATGCTGATCCCCCTACGGATCGGTGCGGCGCCCGGGCTCTCCGAGCACGTCCAGGGATGGGACGCGAACGGGCGGCGTGCGGTTCCGTGCCGGTGTCACGACCTGGTCACGCCTCTGCGAGAGTGGGACTCATGGGTGCACGGGTGGTCGTCGTCGGCGGGGGGATGGCCGGTCTGGCCGCCGCGCACGACCTGCTGAGGACCCGTCCCGACCTCGACCTCGTGCTGCTCGACGGCAGCGACCGCCCCGGCGGCAAGGCCCGCCGCGTCGAGGTCGGCGGCATCGGCATCGACGTCGGCGCCGAGTCGGTGCTGACGAGCAGCACGCACGCCGCCCGCCTCGCCGACGAGCTCGGGCTGCGCGAGCGCCTGGTGCACCCCGAACCGGTGGCGGCGGCGCTGTGGACCCGCGGCGCGCTGCACCCGATGCCCGCCGGGACCTTCATGGGCGTGCCGGGCTCGAGTGCCGCGCTCGCCGGTCCGCTCACCGACGACGAGGTCGCCCGGACCGCAGCACCTCGGGTCCCAGCAGCCTCCGAGGACGACCGCTCGATCGCCGACGCCGTCGGCGCCACCTTCGGGCCGGCCGTGGTCGACCGGGTCGTCGAACCGATCCTCGGCGGCGTCTACGCCGGGCGGGTCGAGCAGCTGTCCGTGCAGGCGGCGATGCCGGCGCTGTGGCCCGCGGTCCGCGACGGCGCGCCGCTCAGCACGGCGGTCGACGCCCTGCTGCCGGACCCGAGCGACCCGCCGCGGCCGCCACGGCTCATCGGCCTGGACGGCGGCATCACCACCCTCGCCGAGCACCTGACGGCCGCGATCACCGCCGCCGGCGGGCGCATCCTCACCGGCACCCTCGCCCGCGAGCTGCACCGCACCCCGACCGGGTGGCGGGTGGTCAGCGGACCGACCACCGACCCGGTCGCCCACGACGCGGACGCCGTCGTGCTGGCCACCCCGGCGGCACCGACCGCGTGGCTGCTCACCGAGCACTCGCCCGACGCGAGCCGGGCGCTCGCCGCCATCGAGCACGCCTCGATGGCCGTCGTCGCGCTGGCGCTGCCGCGCACGGCGGCCACCACCGCGCTGCCCGGCAGCGGCTTCCTCGTGCCGGCCGTGGACGGGCGGGCGATCAAGGCGGCCACCTTCATCACCGCGAAGTGGGCGTGGGCCGAGCGCGAGGCGGCCCGCCAGGACGTCATCCTCGTGCGTGCCTCGATGGGCCGGGCCGGTGACGTGACCACCCTGCAGCGCGACGACGGCGACCTCGTGCGGGACGCCGTCGCCGACATCGGCGCCGCCCTCGGCCGCGATCTGCCCGACCCGGTGGACGCGCACGTCCAGCGCTGGGGCGGTGGCCTGCCGCAGTACACCGTCGGCCACCGCGACCGGATCGACCGGGTGCGTGCCGCCGTCGCCGACCTGCCCGGCCTCGAGGTGGCCGGCGCCGCCTACGACGGGGTCGGCATCGCCGCGGTGCTCGGCACCGCCGACCAGGCGGTGCGCGGCGTGCTCGACGCCCTGCCCGCCACCAGCGACCGCACCACCGCGACACCCACCACGACCGCCACCGCCACGACCGCCATCACCACGACCGAGGAGACCCGATGACCGAGCGACCCGCTCCCGCCAAGCCCGACCGCGCGACGCTGGAGGCGATCAACTCCTCGGTGCACTACGCGATGTTCTCCGTCTTCGCGGTCACCACCCCGCTCGGCGACGACGACCGGGCGGCGCTGGCCGCCGAGGTGGACGCCCTCTTCGCCGAGCTCACCGAGGGCGGGGTCCGCATCCGCGGGGTCTACGACGTCGCCGGGCTGCGGGCCGACGCCGACCTCATGGTGTGGTGGCACGCCGACACCATCGAGCAGCTGCAGGACGCCTACCACCGGCTGCTGCGCACCGAGCTGGGCGCGCACCTGGAGCCGGTGTGGTCGGTCGCCGCCATCCATCGGCAGGCCGAGTTCAACCGCAGCCATGTGCCGGCCTTCATGGCGGGGGAGGAGCCGAGGGACTACGTCTGCGTCTACCCCTTCGTCCGCTCCTACGACTGGTACGTCATCGACGACAAGGAGCGCCGGGCGATGCTCGCCGAGCACGGCCAGATGGCTCGCGGCTACGCGGACGTGCGGGCGAACACGATCAGCGCCTTCGCGCTCGGCGACTACGAGTGGATCCTCGCCTTCGAGGCCGACGAGCTGCACCGGATCGTCGACCTCATGCGCGAGCTGCGGGCCTCCCAGGCGCGGCTGCACGTGCGCGAGGAGATCCCCTTCTACACCGGCCCCCGGGTGGAGGTCGCCGACCTGGTCACCCGGCTGCGCTGAGCCCTGCTCGCCGCCTCACCGGGCCGCGGTCAGGTCGCCGGCCCGGGTGAGGTGACCGGCGACGGCGACGGCCGTGACCACCGCCAGGGCGGCGAGCGCGAGCAGGATCGTGGTGAGGTCGACCCACCTCGCGAGCACGGTGATCGGCAGCGGCGCCATGTACCCCAGGTAGGTCAGCGACTGGTAGAAGGCGGTGTTGCGGCCCAGCCGCTGCGGCGGCGAGAGCCGGGCCACCTCGGACAGCCCCGCGGCCTGGCACATCCCGTAGGAGAAGCCGAGGATGATCGCGGCGACGAAGGCGGTTGCCAGCGAGGTCGCGGCGATCGCCCAGGCGCCGACCGCCAGGCCGAGCGTGGCCAGCGCCAGGCCACCGACGATCTCGTCCCGCAGGCCGCGCAGGTGCCGGGCGAAGGACTGCGCGCTGATCCCGGCCAGCGCCGGGATCGACGTGATCAGCGCGGCGAAGGTGAGGTCACGCTCGGCACCCGGGCCGCTCGCCGCACCCGGCAGGACGGCGAGGGCGACCGAGGCGGTGAGGAAGACCCACGGGGCCAGCGGCACGATCACCCGGCGGGCCTGCGGCAGGGTCCACATACCGGGGTCGAGGGCGGAGGCGACCGGGGTCTCGAGCGTGTTCACCGGCGGGGTGCGGGGACGGGAGAGCACCAGCCCGAGGGCCAGCAGGGTGATCGCCAGGTGCGGCAGGTAGGTGACCACCTGCGGGTGCTCCGCCGAGGCGGCGACGAGACCGGCGACCAGCGGCCCGAGGCCGAAGCCCGCGGTCATCGCGATCACCGCCGTGCGCGGTCCGCGGCCGGCGGGGGACGCCTCCTTCACCCACGCGGTCCCGGCGCTGAAGCCGGCGCCGCTGGCCAGCCCGGCGAGCAGCCGCCCGGCGTAGAGCCACCCGGCGCCGACTGCGCCGGCGACGAGCAGTGAGGTGGCCGCCAGCGACGCCGCCAGCGCGACGAGGACGACGACCCGTCGACCGAAGCGGTCCGAGAGCGGGCCGCCGAGGAAGAGGCCCGGCACCAGGCCCACCGCGTAGAGGACGAACATCGTCTGCGCCGCGGTCTCGCCGACCCCGGCGACCTCCTGGTACATGACCACGAGGGGGGCGAACTGGTTGGCGCCCCACCCGATCGCCACCATCGCGGCGGCAGCGGCCAGCGCGTCGCCGCGCCGGGCCCCTGCGCTCACGCGGAGGGGCGCAGCGTCATCGCGATGGAGTTGATGCAGTACCGCTGGTCGGTGGGGGTCTCGTAGCCCTCACCCTCGAAGACGTGCCCGAGGTGGCTGCCGCAGCTGGCGCAGCGCACCTCGACGCGCGGCCGGCCGGGCAGCGAGTCGTCCTGCAGGTACTCCACGCTGTCCCCGGCCAGCGGGGTGTAGAAGCTCGGCCACCCGCAGTGGCTCTCGAACTTCGTCTGCGAGGTGAAGAGCTCGGCGCCGCAGGCGCGGCAGGCGTAGACCCCTTCGGTCGTGGTGTCGGTGTACTCCCCGACGAAGGGGCGCTCGGTGCCGGCCTCGCGCAGCACCGCGTACTCGTCGGCGGAGAGCTCCTCGCGCCACTGCTCGTCGGTCTTGCTCACGGTGTAGTCGCGGCCGGTGGGCTCCATGTCGCGCTCCTTCTCTCGTGGGAGTCTCGTGGGACTGCTCGGGGTTCGAGGGGTGCAACACCGGTGGGGTCGCCGGTCATCCACCGTCACGACGGGGGCGAAGAGGTGGCGGCGGCGCCATCAGCATGCGTCGCTGCGGACACTACGCCCGTGCGTCACGAGGTGAGCCAGCCGGTAGGGGTGACCTCTGCAGGGCCCACCTGCACCGTCGCTCGGGGGTCCTCACACGCTGATGACCGACTCGGGCCACCGTGCCGGACGCAGCTGGCTCATGAGGTGGGGCACCGGCGTAGGGCCGAGACGGGCATCACGTGACGCCAACAGGCGCACGGACTGGAGGCGGGGGCCGGGACCGGGGCGGCGACGGGCAGCCTGCCGAGCCTTGCGCTGGAGTGCACTCCAAGACCTAGCGTGCTGCGCATGAGCACGAGCATCACCGCACCGGACGCCCTCGGCATCGCCGAGGTCGCCGCCACCACCGGCCTGAGCCAGGACACCCTGCGCTGGTACGAGAAGGAGGGGCTGGTCCCGCCGGTCGCGCGCGACCACGCCGGCCGTCGCCGCTACGACGAGGCCACCCTGCGGATCATCCAGCTCATCGTCCGGCTGCGCCGGACCGGGATGCCGCTGGCGGAGATCCGCAGCTTCGGCGAGATGTACCTCGAGGGCGCCGCCTCGCACTCGCGGCGGATGGCGTTGCTCACCGAGCACCGGACCAGGGTGCTCGAGCAGCTCGACCAGCTGCGCGGGGACCTGGCCGCCGTCGAGGACAAGATCGGCCACTACGCCCACCTCGTCGACGCCGGCCTGGACTGCGACGAGTGCCTCATCACCGACCCCACGATCCTGACCCAGCAGAGGAGCACGACATGAGCAGCACCCAGGACACGAGCACCACCCAGACCGTCGCCCGCGCTTCGCTCGCCGAGGGCCTCGACGTCAGCCGGCTCGGCTTCGGCGGAATGGCCCTCAGCCACGTCTACGGCGGCACCGACGACGACAGCGCGCTGGCCACGCTGCACCACGCGGTCGACCTCGGCATCACCTTCGTCGACACCGCCGACGTCTACGGCGAGCCGCGCCCGGGCACGACCGGCCCCGCGGGCACCAACGAGGAGCTCGTCGGCCGGCTGCTCGCCGAGCGCCGCGACGAGGTGCAGGTGGCCACGAAGTTCGGGATCACCGGCGCGGTCGGCGGCGGCGCGCCGAACGCCACCCGCGGCGACCGGGAGTACGTCCGGGAGGCGGTCGAGGCCAGCCTGCGCCGGCTCGGCGTCGAGCGCATCGACCTCTACTACATGCACCGGCGCGAGCTGGACCGGCCGATCGAGGAGACGGTGGCGGCGATGGCCGAGCTCGTCGCCGAGGGCAAGGTCGCCCACCTCGGGCTCTCCGAGGTCACCGCCGACGAGCTGCGGGCGGCGGCCGCGGTGCACCCGATCGCCGCGGTGCAGAGCGAGTGGAGCATCTGGTCGCGCGACGTCGAGCAGCAGGTCGTCCCGGCGGCCCGTGAGGTCGGCGCCGGCTTCGTGCCGTACTCGCCGCTCGGGCGCGGCTTCCTCACCGGCACGATGACGAAGGAGTCGGTCGCCGAGACCTTCCTCGCGGGGGAGGAGCGCTACACCGCCCACTTCGACGCCAACCAGCAGGTCGTCTCCGTGGTCCGGGAGGTCGGCGACGAGGTCGGTGCCACCCCGGCCCAGGTGGCGCTCGCCTGGCTCTGGGCGAAGGGGGAGCAGCTCGGCCTGCCGGTGGTGCCGATCCCGGGCACCCGTAGGGCCGCGCGGCTGGAGGAGAACGCGGCCGCCGCCGGGGTGAGCCTGACCGCCGAGCAGGTCGCCCGGCTGGACGCCGCCGGCGACCTGGTCGTCGGCACCCGCAACCTCTCCTTCAACGGCCCGGAGTGGATCTCCTCGGGGCGCGAGGCCTGAGCCGGCCTGTCAGGTGAAGGCCCCGACGCCGGTGATCGCCCGCCCGACGATGAGCGTCTGGATGGTCTCGGTGCCCTCGTAGGTGTGCAGCGCCTCCATGTCGGCCATGTGCCGCATGACGTGGTTCTCCAGCAGGATCCCGTTGCCGCCCAGGAGATCTCGCGCCTCGGAGAGGACCTCCCGGGCCTTGCTCGTGTTGTTCATCTTGGCGATCGCGGCGATGGTGTCGGTGAGCTGGTCCTCGTCCATGAGGCGACCCAGGCGCAGGCAGTACAGCTGCATCGCGCACACCTCGGCGAGCATCTTCACCAGCCGGTGCTGGACGATCTGGAAGCTCACCAGCGGCTTGCCGAACTGCTCGCGCCGCGAGCAGTACTCGACGGCGATCTCGTAGCCGGCCGTGGCGTGCCCCAGCGCCGCCCAGGCCACCGCGTTGCGCGTCCCGGCGAGCACCTGACCGGCGTCGCCGAAGGAGCGCGCCTCGGGCAGCCGCGAGGACTCGGGCACCCTGGCGCCGTCGAGGGTGATGTGCGCCTGCCAGACGGAGCGCAGCGAGCCCTTGCCGTCGATCCGCTCGGCCCGGTACCCGGGGGTCTGCGCCGGCTCGACGAGGAAGCCCTTGACCTTCTCGTCCTCGGTGTCCCGGGCCCAGACCACGACGACGTCGGCGATCGTGCCGTTGCCGATCCACTTCTTCTCGCCGTCGAGCACCCACGTGTCGCCGTCGCGGCGGGCCGAGGTCTCCAGCGCCACCGAGTCCGAGCCGTGGTCGGGCTCGGTGAGCGCGAAGGCGCCGATCGCCTCCACCCGGGCCATCGCCGGCAGCCAGCGCTGCTTCTGCTCCTCGCTGCCGAGCATCGAGATCGAGCGCATCGCCAGCCCGGACTGCACCCCGAGAAAGGTGCCCAGGCTGCCGTCGCCCCGGTTGAGCTCGAGGTGGATCAGTCCGTTGGCGATCGGGCTCAGCGGCGGGCAGCCGTAGCCCTCGATGCCGTCGCCGACGAGACCGAGCTCGCCGAGGCGCAGCGCCAGATCCCGTGGGAAGTCGGCCCGCTCCCAGTGCTCGTTGATGACCGGCAGCACCTCGTCGTCGACGAAGCGGCGGGTCCGTTGCCAGATCTCGCGCTCCTCGTCGTCGAGCTGCTCGGCGATCCGGAAGAAGTCGGTCCCGCGGGCCCGTCCGATCGGTCGCTCGGCGTCGTCGTGGATGGACATGAGGCCTCCTCGGTCCTCACGCTACCGTCAGCCGCGCGGCAGTGTGAGCCTCACCACCTGGGGATCGTGGTCGCTGTCCTGGTCGTGGAAGGCCGCGTTGGTGTGCACGATGTCGTAGCGGTAGCTGCTGCGCTGCCACGGCGGCCGCCAGCCGCCGCGCGGGCCGGCAGCGCTGCGCTCCGGACGGGTCAGGGCGGGGCTGATGAGGATGTGGTCGAGCACCTGGCTGTTGCCGTCGTAGACGTAGGTCCAGCGCTCGCTGGCCGGCAGGGTGCGCGGCAGGTCGGTCATCGCGGTGCGCCCGGAGCCGACGAGGATGTCGGTGGTCTCGGAGAACTCGAAGTCGTTGACGTCGCCGGCCACGACGACGTTCGCCTCCGGGTCGGCGGCGAGCAGGTCGTCGACGAAGCCGCGCACCTCCCGGGCCTGCGCGTGCCGGTCCTCCTCGCTGCTGCGCACCGGCTGCTGCCAGCGTCCGAAGAGCGGGTCGTCGCCGCCCTTGCTGGACAGGTGCACGGCGACGACGAAGACGGTCTCGCCGCGGTAGCGCAGCTCGGTGACCAGCGGCTTGCGGGAGCCGGCGAAGGCGGCGGCGTCCGGGGCGATCCGGCCCGGCGAGGTGGTCAGGGCCGGTCGTCCGGAGGCGGTCGTGGTCACCTCGGCGGCACGGCCCGGGTCGCCGCCGTCGCGCTCGACGACGTCCAGGCCACGCCCTTCGCGCACCAGCATGACGTTGCGGATGTTGCCGCCGGGCTGACCGCCGTCGGCCTTGTCCGCGGGGTTGACCCAGTGCGCGGTGTAGGTCGGGCCGCCCTGCGCCTCGATGGCGGCGATCAGCCGGTCGGTGGTGGCTGTGGAGTCGACGGTGCCGTCGTCGGTGGGGCCGCTGGCGTCCTGGACCTCTTCGACGGCGATGACGTCGGGGGAGCGCAGGTTGGTGACGACCTGGCCGGCGAGCCGGTCGAACTTCTCCTGGGGGTTGCTCGGTGCGAGGTTCTCGACGTTGAAGGCGGCGACGCTCAGCTCCTGCGCGCGCTCCGGGGTGGTCACCTCGCGCTCGGCCGGGCCGGTGCTGATCGTCGGTTCCGCCAGCACGTGCAGCTTGAAGTTGGCGAAGTCGTGGTCGAGGACGCCCGTGGTCAGGCCGGGCAGGGTGTCGCCCTGGTTCGCGTCCGGCAGCGATCCGGTGAGGTGGTCGTCGAGGATGACCCGCATCGCGTTGGGTCGGTCGTAGCCGCCGTAGACCACGCCGTCCCACGCGGTGCGGGTGGCCTCGACCTCGCCGCCGGGGACGACCGGCAGCTCCCCGTAGCTGTTGGTCGGGCCGACGGCGGTGGCGTCGCGGACGCCCAGGTGCATCCCCTCGAGGGACTCGTAGAGGTCGATGGCGTCGCGCTCGGGGCGGAAGGCGGACTCGGCGTACTCGACGCTGCCGACCTCCTCGGCCTCGATGGTCTGCGGCGGGGCGCTGCGGTCCTCACCGAGCACCACCGGGTCCGGGACGTCGGCGGTGCCGGTCACGGTGACCTGGGGCCCGACGATCTCGGTGGTGGTGAGGTTGTCCCAGCCGCTGGAGCCGCCGGGGCGGTACTCGTCGACGGCGCCGTCGACGCTGACCCGGTCGCCGACAGCGACGTCGGGCGCGGTGCGGGTGTAGACGAGCAGGCCCTCGCTGGTGGCCTCGTCGTCGTCCGGGGCGAGCGACTGCATCCAGAAGCCGGTGCGGCTCACCGCGGTGACCACACCGTCGACGTCGTTGACCCGCTGACCGTCCAGCGGGGAGAGGTGGTGGGCGCCCTGGATGTCGGCGACGGTCTCCGGCTCGTCGGGCTCGGGGTCGCCGCCGTCCTCGCAGGTGGTCGGCGCGGTGGTGCCGTTCTGCGGGGTGGGCGCGCCGACGACGAAGTCCCCGGCGTTGTTGTCGGTGTCGACGCAGACGTCGCGGCGGGCCACCGAGGTGGTGCTGCTCGTCGACCCGGCGGGAGACCCCTCGAAGGTGGAGGCGCCGCCCCAGCCCAGCAGGTCGACCTCGCCGCCGTCGGGGTCGTGCAGCACGACCCGGGCGCCGGAGGAGGACATGCGCACGTCGTCGGTGGCGTCGGGCGTGGGCAGCGCCGGCGCGGAGGTGTTGCTGCCGTCGGCCTGCTTGACGAGGTAGCGCCCGCCGGCGTCGATCGTCCCGCTCAGCGGCGTGGCCTGGGCGCTGGTGCCGTTGGCGGAGTAGTAGGCCAGGCTCCAGCCGGTGAGGTCGACGTCCTCGCCGGAGCGGTTGGCGAGCTCGACGAAGTCGCTGCGCAGCGGGGCACCGGAGTTGCCTCCGCCGCCGTAGACCTCGGCGATGAGCACGTCGTCGGAGGCGGCGCTGGCGGCCGGGGCGATGGCGAGGGCGGCGGTCAGGGCGAGCGGGGCGGCGGCGATCGCCGCGAGGGCGCGGGTGCGTCGAGGCACAGGGGGCTCCGGAGGGCGAGGGTGGAGGACGTGGCGTGCTCGCACCGTAGGCAGCGAAGGGGGCGCTGAGGCGGCACGGACGGTGAACGGACCGCCAAGGTTTGGTCAAGGCTCCCCGCAACTGCCCGGGCAATTCGCACTACCCCTCGCAATTACCCGGGCAGTTGCGCGTCCCCCCTCGCATTTACCCGGGCAAACTCGCACGCCTCTTGGCATTTGCCCGGGCAGTTGCGCGTCCTCTTTGGCATTTGCCCGGGCAGTTGCGCATCACGGACGGCGCGCGCCGCTCAGAGCGCGGCGAGGTGCTCCTCCAGCAGCGGACCGGCCGTCCCCGCGCCACCGTCGCCGTCCTCGACGAAGACGGCGTAGGCGACCTCGTCCTGCACGGCGATCATCCAGGCGTGCGTCCGAGGGGGGTCGTCGTCGCCGTACTCGGCGGTGCCGGTCTTGGCGATGACGTCGCCACCCTCGTCGGCGAGGAAGCTCGCGGTCCCCTCGGTGACGACACCCCGCATGAGGCTGCGCAGCTGCCCGACCTCGGTCGATGTGAGCTCCTGGATACCCGAGGGCTCCTCGCTCGCCGCCTCGCTCGGCACGAGGCGCGGCCGGACCAGCGCACCTCGCTCGACGCTCGCGGCGACGGTCGCCATCCCGAGCGGCGAGCTGAGTACCTCGCCCTGACCGATGACCGACGCCGCGAGATCGACGTCCGCCGCGGCCTCGGGCACCTGCGCCTGGGCCGCCGGGACACCCAGCGACGGGGTTGCCGTCAGACCCAGGGAGCCCGCCGCGTCCTGCAGACCCCCGTCGGTGATCTGGTCACGCGCGCCGATGAGCGCGGTGTTGCAGGAGGTCGCGATGGCCTCGGCCAGGGTGGTGCTGCCCAGGCCCGCGTCGGGGAAGTCGCTGTAGTTGCGGAAGGAGCGCCCGCCGGCCGTGATCGTCTCCGGGCAGGCCAGCGACGTCTCCGGGGTCGCGCCGCCCCGCAGCAGGGCCAGCGCGCTGACGACCTTGAAGGTGGACCCGGGCGCGTACCGCCCTTCGGTCGCCGTGGCGAAGCCGTCGCTGCCAGGGCCGTTGGCCGCGGCGAGCACGTCGCCCGTGGTGACGTCGAGGGCGACGATCGCGCTGGCCGGCTCGACGTCGGCCAGTACGTCCTCGGCGGCATTCTGCTGCTCGCTGGCGAGGGTCGTCTCGAGATCCTGGCCGTCGACGACGGGTGCGCTGGTCAGCTCTCGTGTCTCGTCCTCGCTGTCGACGGCCTCGACGCGGTAGCCGTCCTGGCCGCCGAGGGTGTCCTCGTGGGTGCGCTGCAGGCCGCTCAGGCCCACCTCGTCGCCGGCGGCGACCGCCCCGTCGGACTCCTCGACGATCTCGGCGGTGGCCGGACCGACCCGACCGAGGATCTCGGCGGCGAAGGTGCGGGTCGGGGCGAGCGGCAGCTCGTCGTCGACGAGGAGGGCCCCGGTGATGTCGTCGGCCGCCTCCCGCACCTCGGCCAGATCCTCGTCGTCCTCGCGCAGCACGACGGCTTCGACGAAGGCGGAGTCGCCGGCCGCCTCGACGGCGTCGGCGAAGGGGCCGGGCTCGACCCCGGCTGCCTTGGCGAGGTCGCGTGCGGAGCGCACGTCGTCGCCGGGCTCGACCTTCGTCTTGTCGATACCCACCCGGACGACCGGGCGCTCCTGGACGAGCACCTCGCCACCGCGCCCGAGGATGCGGCCACGCGCGGCCGGATCACGGGTGAGCCGGACGCGCTCGCCCTGACGCAGCGCTGGGACGAGCACCTGCGGCGTGACGGTCGCGCGCCAGGTGTCGTCGTCGCGCTGCAGCGGCAGCTCGCTGGTGTACGTCCAGTCGGAGCCGTCGCCGCCGAGGCTCCAGGCCACGTCGAGCCGTGCTGTCGCGCTGTCCCCGTCGACGTCGACGTCGGTGACGTCCACCGTCGGTCGCAGGCCGCCCATCCCGTCGAGCTGCTCGTCCAGGCCCCGCTGCGCGGTCGCGGTGTCGGCAGCAGCGGCCGGCAGCGTGCCATCGGTGATCCCGGCGGCGACCTCGTCCGCCGCGGCCCGAGCCTCGTCGTCACCGACGAGCCAGTCCTGGGCGACCCAGAGCCCGGCGGTCAGCGCGAGAACGAGCACGGCAGCGAGCGCGACGGTCCGACCGCGGCGCGGCCCGGCGTGAGTGGTCATGCCGGCCATGACAGTCGTCGTGTCGCACATATGCAAAGTGCATGAATACATCTTTGACATAGCCAACAGATATGGCCTCCTCGCTACCCTGCTGCCGTGGATCTCGTGAGGCACCTGCGCTACTTCGTGACCGTGGCCGAGGAGCGGCACTTCGGCCATGCCGCCGACGAGCTCGGGATGACCCAGCCTCCGCTCTCTCAAGGCATCCAGCGGCTCGAGCGGCAGTGGGGTGTGCGGCTCTTCGACCGTGGCCCTCGCGGTGTCCGGCTCACGCCGGCCGGAGCAGCGCTGCTGCCGGCCGCGCGGCACGTCCTCGCCGGGGTGCGCGACCTCGGTGACGACGTCTCCCGGGTCGCCGCCGAGGTCCAGCCGGTACGGGTCGCGCTGGCCCGCGACGTCGCGCACGCCGTGCCGGACCTGCTCACCGCCGCCGCGCAGGCCGTGGCGCCGATCCCGCTCGTGCCCCTCGTCGTCGGGACCGTCGACGCCGTCGACCACCTCGGCAGCCAGGCGGTCGACCTCGCCGTAGTCGTCCACCCCGCGGTGCTCGACGGTGTCGAGCCCGGGCCGGTCCGCACCCTGCCGCGGACCATGGCCGTCGCGGCGCACGTGCCCGGTGGCGTCGGTGAGCCGGGACTCCCCGTGGCGATGACCCCTCGCGCGGACAACCCACCGGCCCACGACCAGACGGTGGACGCCCTGCGCCGGGCCGGCCACGACGGACGGGTCCGCGAGGTCCGCGATCTCGCCGAGCAGCGGACGCTGGCCGCTGCCGGGGCGACCTGCGTCCTCGTCCCGACCACCGCGGTGCCGGCGGGTCTGCGCCCGCTCCCCGGCGTCGACGTCGACCTCCGCCTGCGGCTGCTCCGACCACGGCTCGCCGCCGCCGACGAGCGTCGTGAGGCGGCCGGGGCGGCGCTGCAGGAGCAGCTCGATGCGCTCGACTGACCTGGCCGAGCTGGGAGGCTACTTCCGCGACGCCGGCTGCCGGGGCTGGGTGCACGCCTGCCCGGTGCAGGCGGCGGCGAGCGAAGGGGGTGGAGCCGGACGGGGCAGCGCCTCCGAGGTCGCCCTCGACGCCGACGACCGGTTGCCGGTGGCCTCGGTCTACAAGCTCGGCGTGGCGGCGGTCTGGGCGGACCTCGTCGACCGCGGCGCGCTCGACCCCGTCGCGCGCCTCCGGCTGGACCCCGCCGACCGGACGCCGGGACCGACCGGAGTCGCCGCGCTCGACGACCCCGTCGAGATGAGCGCCCGCGACGTCGTCCGCCTCATGCTGACCCTCTCCGACAACGCGGCCGCCGATCACGTCCTCGATCTGCTCGGTGGGCCGGCCCGGGTCACCGAGGTGCTCGCCGGCTGGGGCGTCGACCTAGTCGTCCGGCACGGCAGCCGCGGGACCCAGGAAGCCGCGCAGGCGGACACCGGCACCGAGGACCACGACGCGGTCATGCGCGCGCTGGCGGACATCCACCGCGACGTCCGCACGAGCCAGTACGACGCCGCGCTGGCGAGCTCGGCCAGCCCGCGCGGGCTGACCACGCTGCTGAGCATGCTGTGGCGCGGCGAGATCGCCCCGGGGGAGGGCGGGGCACACGTCCGGGCCTCCCTGGCCCGCCAGGTGTGGCCCCACCGGCTGCGCGCGGGCTTCCCGCACGACGACGTCGAGGTCGCCGGCAAGACCGGCACGCTCGGCGTGCTGCGGCACGAGGTCGGGGTGGTGACCTTCCCCGGGGAGGTGCCCGTCGCGGTGGCGGTGCTCACCCGTTCCGCCCGGCCGGAGGCGCACCTGCCGGTCGTCGACGCCGCGATCGGGCGCGCCGCGGCAGCCGCGGTGCGCCCCCTTCGCCGCCAAGACGCTCGTCGCGATCAGTCGCCCGGGGCGGAGCGGGGCACGGGCTAGGCTCGCTGCTCGTGAGCGCAGCCGAGATGCTCGAGATCCCCGGCCCGGACGGGCAGACCCGCACCGTGCGTCTGTCCAGCCCCGACAAGGTCATGTGGCCCGCGGGGGAGCACGGCCCGGCGATCACCAAGCGCGATCTCGCCGACTACGTGATCGCCGTCGGCGACCGGCTCGTCGGCGACGCCCTGGCCGACCGGCCGGTGACCCTGCAGCGCTTCCGGGACGGGATCGAGGGCGGCGAGTTCTACTCGAAGAACCCCCCGAAGGGTGCGCCGGGGTGGGCCCGCACGACGATGTGCACCTACCCCAGCGGCCGCAGCCACCCCCAGCTCGTCGTCGACGAGACCGCCACTGCGGTCTGGTGCGTGCAGATGTCGACGATCACCTGGCACCCGTGGCCGGTGCGCACCGGCGACAACGACGACCCGGACGAGGTGCGGATCGACCTCGACCCGCAGCCGGGGCGCGGCTTCGCCGACGTCGTCGAGGCGGCCCGGGGGCTGCGCGAGGTGATGACCGGGATCGGGCTCACCCCCTTCGTCAAGACCTCGGGCAACCGCGGGGTGCACGTCTACGCCCGGATCGCCCCGACCCACGAGTTCCTCGACGTCCGGCACGGGGTCATCGGCATCGCCCGCGAGCTGGAGCGCCGGATGCCCGACCTCGTGACCACCGCGTGGTGGAAGGAGGAGCGCGGCGAGCGGATCTTCGTCGACTACAACCAGGCGAACCGGGACCGGACCATCGCCTCGGCCTGGAGCCCGCGCCCGTTGCCCGGGGCGCCGGTCTCCACCCCGGTCGCCTGGGACGAGCTCGACGGGCTCGACCCGAGCACCCTCACCCTGCGCAGCGTGCCCGAGCGCGCCGCGAGCAGCGACCCGTGGGCCGGGATGGACGAGGCCGTCGGCGACGTCGCCGCGGCGGTCGCGCTGTGGGACGAGGACGTCAGCGAGCGTGGTCTGGGCGAGCTGAACTTCCCGCCGGACCACCCGAAGATGCCTGGCGAGCCGCCGCGGGTGCAGCCCAGCAAGAAGGTCGCCGCGCACTGGGACGAGGACGGCAACCGCGTCGAGGACTGACGCGACCGCGGGCGCGGCTGCGCCGTCAGCCGGCGGCGAAGGCGGCCGGGGTCGTCCCGACGAGCCGGCGGAAGTGGCGGGTCAGGTGCGGCTGGTCGTGGAAGCCGGTAACGGTCGCGACCTCGGCGGTCGGCGTCCCGGCAAGCAGCAACGACCGGGCGCGATCGATCCGCCGGCCGGTGACGTAGCGGTGCGGCGGGATCCCGTAGGCGCGGGTGAAGCACCGCGACAGGTGGCGCGGGGTGGCGCCGAGCACGGTGCTCGCCTCGTCGAGCGTGACCGTCTCGGCGAGCCGGTCGTCGAGCAGGGCGCGCAGCAGGGCCGCCAGCGGGGCGTCGTCGGCCTCGGTCGGACGGGCGCCGTGCAGGTGCTCGGTCACCGCCTCCTGCACGTCGAGCAGGAGTCCCTCCGCCGCCAGGTGCTCGCCGGGCTCGGCCAGCGCCTGGTGCAGCTGGTCGACCGTCGTCGCGAGGTCGGGGCGCAGCAGCGTCGGTGCGTCGACCGCCGCCGCGATGGACGGCGGCGGCAGCCAGCCCTCGTCGAGGTAGAGCACCCGCTTGCGGAAGGCGTCGCCCTCCCGTGCCGAGCGGCCGTCGTGCGGCACGTGCGGCGGCAGGATCGTGACCCGCGACGGAGCGGCGTGGTGGCCCCAGCGGTCGAGGTCGTAGCTCACCGCCCCCTGGTCGACGACGAGCAGGGTCCAGCGGTCGTGGGTGTGGGCCGGGTAGGCGTGCCGGTCGAAGGTGGCATGGAAGACCTCCGCGACCCCAGGCACACCGGGGTCCCATGCCCGGACCTGCTCCATGTCCGCAACGTACAAGACCACCCGCGGTCGGTCGGCCGATGCTGCAGCCATGCCTGATCTCACCGATCCTGACGGTCCTTCCTTCGCGACGAAGATCGCCGTCCTCGTCTCCGACGACCTCGAGCCGTGGCAGGAGCTCAACGTCACCTCCTTCCTCGTCAGCGGCATCGCCACCAGCCAGGAGGGGCTCGTCGGGGAGCCCTACGAGGATGCCGACGGGCAGCGCTACCTGCCGATGCTGCGTCAGCCGGTGCTCGTCTTCGTCGCCGAGGCCGAGACGATGCGGCGGGCGCACGGCAGGGCCCTCGGCCGCGGCATGCCGATGGCGATCTACACCCGCGAGCTCTTCGCCACCGGCCACGACGAGGCCAACCGGGCGGCGGTCCGGGCGGTGCCGACCGCCGAGCTCGACCTCGTCGGCATCGCCGTCCGCGGCCCGAAGAACGCGGTCGACAAGACGATCAAGGGTGCCCGGCTGCACCCCTGAGCGGGGAGGAGGAGGGACAGCCGCTCAGCCCTGCAGCACGTCCCCGAGGTCGTAGGCGGGGGCGCGGTCGATCTGGTCGAGCGTGCACGAGGTCGGGTCGCGGTCCGGGCGCCAGCGCACCAGCTGCACGGTGTGCCGGAAGCGCCAGCCCTCGAGCTGGTCGAAGGCGACCTCGACGACCCGCTCCGGCCGCAGCGGCACGTAGGAGACGTCCTTGCTCGAGGAGAAGCGGGAGCGGTCGGTCTCGGCGTGCGCGACCTGGCCGTCCTCGTCATGCACCACCAGCGGCGCCAGCTCCTCGACGAGCTCGCGGCGCCGGGCCATGGTGAAGGCGGCGATGCCGCCGACGTTGACGAGATGCCCGTCGTGGTAGAGCCCGAGCAGCAGCGAGCCGACCCCTTCGCCGGACTTGTGCACCCGGTAGCCGGTGACGACCGCCTCGGCGGTGCGCTTGTGCTTGATCTTCAGCATCGTCCGCTTGCCGGGGGAGTAGGGCGCGTCCAGCGCCTTGGCGACGATCCCGTCGAGCCCGGCGCCCTCGAAGCGGGTGAACCACTCCTGCGCCTCGGCCGGGTCGTCGGTGACCCGGGTCAGGTGCAGCGGCGCCGCGTCGTCGATCCCGGCGAAGACCTCCACCAGCCGTGCCCGGCGCTCGGCGAAGGGGAGGTCGAGCAGGCTGTCGTCACCGACGGCCAGCAGGTCGAAGGCGATGACCTCCGCCGGGGTCTCCTCGGACAGCCGGGTCACCCGTGACTCGGCCGGGTGGATGCGCTGGCCGAGGTGCTCGAAGTGCAGCCGCTGCGCGCCCGGCTCGCCCGCCCGGACGACGATCTCGCCGTCGAGGGCGATCCGCTCGGGCAGGTGCTCGCGGCAGGCGGCGACCACCTCGGGGAAGTAGCGGGTCAGCGGCTTCTTGCCGCGGCTGGCCAGCTCGACCTCGTCGCCGTCCTTGAGGACGATGCAGCGGAAGCCGTCCCACTTCGGCTCGTAGCTGTATCCGGTGCCGGACGTGCCGGCCTCCGGGACCGTGGCGACGGCCTTGGCGAGCATCGGGTCCACCGGCAGCGGGAAGGGTTGTCTCACAGCACCATGATGACCTGAGACGATGGTGCCGTGAGCCCGAGCCGCACCAGCCGGCGCGCCGCGACCATCGGCGGCGCCGCGATCGGTGGTGCCCTGGCCGGGGCCGGGTCGGCCTGGTTCGGTGCCGCGACCTACTTCGCCCGCCGGGTGCTCACCCCCGACCCGTACCGCCCGGACGACGTCGTCGTGCGGGTGCTGCACACCGACTCGATCACCCTCGACGCCACGCCGGACACGGTGGTGCCCGGGCGCTACGGCTTGTGGCAGGGCGGTGAGGAGGTGCACCTGCGCTTCGGGGACGTGCTCGAGCTGGACCGCGAGCTCGGTCGGGTGCGCCGCCGCCTGCTCGGCGTGGATCGCGGTGTGCCGCGGGTGGGCCCGGGCCGGCTGGACAGCTACTACTACGGCCAGGACCCCGGCGCCGACCTCGGGCTGCCCTACGAGGACGTGCTCGTCGACGGCGACCTCGGCGCGATGCCGGCGTGGATCGTGCCGGGCGCGGCCGGGGTCGGCTCGCGGTGGGCGGTGCTCGTGCACGGGCGCGGGGCCCGGCGCTTCGAGGGGCTGCGCGCGGTGCCGGCGCTGCACCGCGCCGGGCTGACCAGCCTGCTGCCGAGCTATCGCAACGACACCGAGGCCCCGCCTGGTCACGACGGCCGCTACAACCTCGGCCTCTCCGAGTGGCGGGACATCGAGGCGGCGATGCGGATGGCGATCTCCCGCGGCGCGCAGGAGATCGTCCTGGTCGGCTGGTCGATGGGCGGCGCGATCGTGCTGCAGCTGCTCGACCGCTCGGTGCTCGCGCCGATGGTCAGCCGCGCGGTCCTCGACGGTCCGGTGATCGACTGGGCCGACGTGCTCGCCCACCAGGCCCGGCTGCACTCGGTCCCGGCGCCGGTCAGCGACCTCAGCCGCACCCTCATGGCGCAGCGCTGGGCGCGCGGGCTCATCGGCCTCGACGAGCGCCTGGACGTGGCCCGCACCGACTGGGTGCGCCGGGCCGACGAGCTGAGCCACCCGATGCTGCTCATCCACTCCCGGGACGACGAGTTCGTGCCGGTGGCTCCCTCGGAGGCGCTGGCCGCGGCCCGCCCCGACCTCATCACCTTCGAGCCGTGGTCGCTGGCCCGGCACTGCAAGGAGTGGAACGTCGACCCGGCCCGCTGGGACCGGGTGGTCACCGACTTCGTCCTCTGACCGGTGGCTCAGGAGCCGGCGCGCACCTGCCACAGCCCGAGGAGCGTGCCGTCCTCCTCGAGCAGGTGGACCGGGTCGGCGCCGAGGTCCAGCGACGGTCCCTGCAGCATCCGAGGGTGCTCGCCCTGGGCGCCGCCGACCAGGCGCGGCACCCAGGAGAGGGCCACCTGGTCGACGAGACCCGCGGCCAGCAGGTCGGTGGCCAGGCTGGGGCCCCCTTCGCAGAGCACGTGCGGCCCGACCCGGCCCTGGCAGCGGCGCACGATCTCGGCGAGATCGACGTCCTCGTCGCCGCACACCCAGGTGGAGTCGCCGTCGTCGTGCCCCGAGCTCGCGCAGGTCGCCAGCACCACCCGGTCGCTGCCGGCCAGCAGCTCCGGCAGCTCCCCGCGCCGGCTCACCACGACCATCGGCGGCCCGTCGTCCCGGTAACCCTCCGCCCGGGCCGTGCCCGCACCGACGAGCAGCACGTCGGCGGCGCGTCGCATCGCGGCGAAGCCACGGTGGTCGGCGTCGGTGTTGATCGACCCGGAGACCCCGTCGGCGCCCGTGGCCGATCCGTCCAGGGTGGTGGCGAAGTTGGTCCGCAGCAGCGGCCCGTCGTGGTCGTAGAGCCGGTTCAGGTCCTCGTCGGTGAGGGCGTCGGGTGCCGCGGGCGCGGCTTCGGGGTCGGCCGGCGCGGGGGGAGCGATGAGCAGGCGCATGGCGCCATCCTGCCAAGTGGTCCGCCGATCTCGGCGTCGCGGCGTCGGGCGTCCTGACATGATGCGGGGATGGCCAAGACGAGCAAGCAGCCGAAGGGCGCGACGCCGAAGGACACCAAGGGCAAGGACTCCAAGCCCAAGGGCAACAAGCCCAAGGACGCCACGGCCAGGACCGCGAAGCCGAAGGACGCCAAGAGCAAGAAGGCCAAGGCCGGGGACGCCAAGGGCAAGAGCGCGAAGGTGAAGGACACCAAGGGCAAGAGCGCCACGAGCAAGGACTCGAGGAGCAAGGACGCCAAGGCCGCGATGCCGAAGAGCGCCCGCAAGGGCGCGGTCGACGCCGAGCAGCGCCCGCTGCGCACGAGCTGGACCGAGGCGCTGCGCGTCGAGCCGGGCACCGACCTGGCATCGATCGACCCGCGCAGCACCCCCGCCTTCGACGGGGACAAGAAGGACGGCAAGGAGCTCCTCGACGAGCTCGCCGACCCGGTGAGCGACCTGCAGGAGCAGCTCTACGCCGAGGCCAGCGCCGGCGGCAACCGGTCGCTGCTGCTCGTCATCCAGGGCATGGACACCGCCGGCAAGGGCGGCATCATGCGTCATGTCGTCGGCACGATGGATCCGCAGGGCGTGGCGCTGACCTCCTTCAAGGCGCCGACCGAGGAGGAGAAGCAGCACCCCTTCCTCTGGCGGATCCGCAACGCCGTGCCGGAGCCCGGCGAGATCGGCGTCTTCGACCGCAGCCACTACGAGGACGTGCTCATCGTGCGCGTCCACGACCTCGTCCCGAAGGTGCAGTGGGCCCGCCGCTACGGCCAGATCACGAACTTCGAGAAGCGGCTCGTCGAGCAGGGCACCACCGTCGTGAAGGTCATGCTGCACATCAGCAAGGAGGAGCAGGGCGAGCGCCTCGCCGAGCGCCTCGACCGGTCCGACAAGCACTGGAAGTACAACCCGGCGGACGTCGACGAGCGCGGCTACTGGGAGGACTACCAGGAGGCCTACCAGGCGGTCATCGACAAGACGAGCACGGACACCGCGCCGTGGTTCGTCGTGCCCGCGGACCGGAAGTGGTACGCCCGCCTGGCGGTGATGAACCTCGTCCGCGAGCACCTGCAGGCGATGGAGCCGCAGTGGCCCGAGGTGGACTTCGACGTCGAGGCGGAGAAGCAGCGGCTCGCGGAGAGCTGAGCACCGCGCCGAGCGCCGAGAGCTGGGCGCCGCGCCGCACCGTCAGGCGACGGCGGCGCGCTCGATCGCCAGGTCTCCGGCGAGGGTGACCAGCCCCGGCTCGAGGGTGCCCACGCCGTGCCCGTGGGCGTCCCCGAGCCGGGAGCGGACGAAGGCCTCGGCCACCGGCGCGGGGGAGTGCTGCACCATGAGCGCGCCCTGCAAGGTCAGGCACAGCCGCTCGACGAGCCCGCGCGCGCCCATCGCCGCCTCGGCCTCGGAGAGCCCGGCCAGGCCGGCCACCTCGGCCTCCAGGGCGTCGAGAGCGGCGTCGAGGTCGGTCAGCTGGCCGCGGGCGGTCGAGGCCTCCTTGAGCAGCGCCATGAGCGAGGCGGGCTGGCGGCCGATGGCGCGGAGCACGTCGAGCGCGTTGACGTTGCCCGAGCCCTCCCAGATGGAGTTCAGCGGCGCCTGCCGGTAGTGCCGGGCCATGCCGTTCTCCTCGACGAACCCGTTGCCGCCCAGGCACTCCAGCGCCTCGGCGACGAGCGTCGGGGTGCGCTTGCACACCCAGTACTTGCCGACGGCGACGCCCAGGCGGGCCAGGTCGGTGTCGCCGGCGTCGATGGCGTGCGCCAGGCGCATCCCGAGCAGCGTGGCCGCCTCGGACTCCAGCGAGAGGTCGGTGAGCACGGCCCGCATCAGTGGCTGGTCGATCAGGGTGGCGCCGAAGGCCTGCCGGTGCCGGGCGTGGTGCACCGCCCGGGTGAGCGCGGCGCGGGTGGTGGCCGCCGAGCCGAGCACGCAGTCCAGCCGGGTCATGGCGACCATGTCGATGATCGTGCGCACGCCCCGCCCTTCGTCCCCGACGAGGGCGCCCCAGGTGCCGTCCAGCTCGACCTCGGAGGAGGCGTTGGCGCGGTCGCCGAGCTTGTCCTTGAGGCGCTGCAGGGCGAAGGTGTTGCGGCTGCCGTCCTCGAGGACGCGCGGCACGAGGAAGCAGCTCGGGCTGCCGTCGGCGCCGTCGGTCTGCGCCAGGACGAGGAAGACGTCGCTCATCGGGGCCGAGCAGAACCACTTGTGCCCGGTGAGCCGGTAGGTGCGCCCGGTCAGCGGTCCGCCGTCGGTGGCGACCGCGCGGGTGCGGTTGGCGCGCACGTCGGAGCCGCCCTGCTTCTCGGTCATGCCCATGCCGGCGATGGCTCCGGCCTTCTCGGCGACCGGCCGCAGCCCGAAATCGTAGGCCCGCGCGGTGAGCTTGGGCTCCCACATCGCGGCCAGCTCGGGGGAGTGGCGCAGCGCCGGGACGGCGGCGTTGGTCATGGTGATCGGGCAGATGTGCCCGGCCTCGACCTGGCTCCAGGTGACGAAGCCGGCCGCCCGGCGCACGTGCGCGCCGCTGTCCTCGGGCTCGCTCCACGGCACCCCGGTCAGCCCCGCCTCGGTGGCGACGCGCATGAGGTCGTGCCAGGCGGGGTCGAACTCGACCTCGTCGACCCGGTGCCCCCAGCGGTCGTGGGTGACCAGGCGGGGGGTGTTGCGGTTGGCCCGCTGGGAGAGCTCGTCGGCCTCGGCGCTGCCGGCGCGGCGCCCCAGCACGGTGAGGTCCGCCCCCGCCGAGGGGGGCGAACCGCCCCACCGGCCCACCGCCTCGGTCAGCACCGGGTCGCTGCCGTAGACGTCGTGACCGACGAAGGGGGGGACCTGGTTGGTGACCTCGTGGGTGGCTGCCATGGCCCGAGGATAGGCGGGCCGCGCAGGCGTCCCGAAGGGTTCACCCTGGGTTTGGAGTTGGCCGCGCCGATGGGCTAATGTCGCTCCGCACGCACCGCGAGAGCGGGGCGGGAGTGCGGATGTAGCTCAGTTGGTAGAGCGCAACCTTGCCAAGGTTGAGGTCGCCGGTTCGAGGCCGGTCATCCGCTCGGAAGGTTCACCGCCTTCATGGTGGAGTGGCCGAGAGGCGAGGCAACGGCCTGCAAAGCCGTCTACACGGGTTCAAATCCCGTCTCCACCTCGACCATGCAGAACCTTGCATGTCTCGGGCGATTGGCGCAGTGGTAGCGCGCTTCCTTGACACGGAAGAGGTCACTGGTTCAAACCCAGTATCGCCCACCAGCACCACGACGGCCCCCGACCATCACGGTCGGGGGCCGTCGTCGTTGGTTCTTGCTGACCAGGGAGAGCGATCGTGGCGATGCGGCTCTCCGGTCGGTCGGCGAGGAGCGCGAAATGGTCGCGTGCTCGAGGCTCGATCCCGCCGCCGAAGGATCAGGCCCCGTCAGAAGGTGCGGCGCGGAAAGACGGCACGGCGCCAGACATCGAAGCGCGGCCTGTCGGTACCTTGCCGTAGACAAGGGCCCCCGATCGACCGAGGGCGCATTGATCGCCGGCGCTCACCTGCCACCCGTGCTCGGCGAGCCACAGCGCGTCGGCGCCCTCGCCGGCCCCGACGTCGAGCGCCCGCCCGGGCGTCATCCCGTCGAGCTCGGCGACGAGCGTCCCGTTGGGGTTGCCGCTCCACGTGTGGTCCTCGTCGGCGTACCGGCGGTCCCAGTCGGCCTCGTTGCCGCCACGTCGCTCCGGCGCGCGCAGGTCCTCCTCGGCCAGGCTGAAGGCGATCGCCACCGCCACCTGACTGCCCTGCGCCGCAGCGGTCAGCACCTGCAGCATCGGGTCGGTGACATTGCCTGCGGCGAAGACGCCCGGCGCCGCCGTCTGCCCGCGCGGGTCGACCTCGAGCACCTCGCCGGCCCCGCTGACGTGGGCGGTGGCGCTCAGCCCGAGACCGCTCAGCGCGTCGACCCGCGCCCGGAAGCGCGGTCCGACGACGACGACATCGGCCGCCAGCTCACGACCGTCGCCGAGCACCACGGCGGCGAGCTCACCCCCTTCGCCGGAAACCACCCGGCTCACCTCCGCCCGCTCGACCGAGACCCCCGCCCGGGCAAGCGCGCCCAGCGCGTCCTCGTCGACCTCGACACCTCCGTGCAGCACGACGGTGAGCTGGTCGGTGAGGTGCGCGAGCACCGGCGCGGGGTGCAGGCCCATCGGATGGGTCACAACCTGGACCACCCGCTGGTCACGGATCTCGAAGCCGTGGCAGAACGGGCAGTGGATCACCCCGCGCCCCCAGTGCTCGGCCAGCCCGTCGATGTCGGGCAGCTCGTCGGTCAGCCCGGTGGCGACGAGCACCCGGCGGGCGCGCAGGGTGTTGCCGCCGGTCAGGCTGACCTTGAAGCCGTCCTCGCCGAGGTCACGGACCTCGAGATGAGCACCTCACCGCAGCGCGGCGGCCAGACCGGCGGCGGATCCGCCGATGATGGCGACGTCGCAGCGGCGCTCCAGCGCGGGCATCCCGTCGTGGTCGTGGCGGTCGTGCGACGCGCCGTGGTCGTGGGTCCCGTCGTGATCGGGCGAAGGGAGGGTGTGCGAGGTCATCACGGGTGACGTGTGCGTCACGAGTCCCCGATCCAGCAGCCAAGGGACGAATGAGAATGGATCGCATTTACGGTGTCAGTCACCGTACCCCCAGCCCGATGGGCTGAGCCGCGGGGCCGCGGACGGCCCGCCGGTCAGTCGACCGTCCACACCACCGGGTCGTCGTAGTACGGGTTGTCCGAGGCGCTGCCACCGCCGTCGGCGTAGTCGTCGCCGCGCCAGCCGACGGCCGCGACCTGCTGCCCGTCAGGGACGGCGAAGACGTGACAGTTGGTGGCCTTCTCACCGACGCCCTTCTCGTCGGGCATCGAGATGTCGCAGCCGTCGATGCCCCCGCTCCAGGTGGAGTTCATCACCGGGCTCACCTCGCCCCCTTCGCTGTTGAAGGCGACAAGGTTGGGGATCATGTTCCCGTTCGGCTCGCCCTCGTAGGTCAGCCACTCGTGCTCGGCCTTGACGAACCACGGGGTCATGCCCGCGAAGTCGCCGGAGTTCTCCGCCTCCTCGAAGAGGGCAGGATCGCCCTGCTCCGCCGAGGTGACCGTGGTGGAGAGCGTCGCGTACCCGAAGTACTCGTCCGACTTCTCCCCGCTGGTCTGGACGTGGGTGACCACCGAGTCACCGACGGAGACCTCGGTCCCGGGCTCGGCGACGTCTCCGGAGGCGGGCGCGGCCGCCGAGGAGCTCTGCCCGGACTCCTCCGAGGTTTCGCTGGTCGTGCTGGTCTCGGTCGGGGTCTCGCTGGGGGTCTCGCTGGGCGTCTCGGTGGACTCGGTCTGGGTCTCGGTGGGGGACTGCTCCTCCTCGTCGGAGGAACCCATCGAGCAGCCGGTGAGGGCGAGGGCTGCGAGTGAGGCGGTGGCGGTGGCGCGCAGCGTGGTGCGGCGAAGGGGAGAGTGCTGGGTGCTCAGTGGTGGGGTCATCGTCGTCCTGTTGGGTTCGGGAGCAGTGCCCGCTCTTTGATCACCACGCTAGGCCATCGACGCACCCCCAGCATCAATGATTTGTGCACCAACTAATGGTGTGCAAACCTGAGGAGGTCGCTGCATCCGCAACCCCGGAGGGGTTCCCATGAGCACCGCCCGCACCGTGGCTCGCCTCGCCCTCGGCGCCTTCCTCGTCCGCGCCGGCGTCGGCCACCTCACGACCGAGCGGCAGGAGTTCCAGGCGCAGGTGCCCGACTGGGTGCCCGGGTCCAAGGACGCCGTCGTCCTCGCCTCCGGTGTCGTGGAGATCGCGCAGGGAGCGGCGCTCATCGCGCTGCCCAAGCACCAGCGTCTCGTCGGTGACGTCGTCGCCGCGTTCTTCGCCGCGGTCACCCCGGGCAACATCCACCAGTACCGGGCCGGCCTCGACGCCTTCGGCCTGGACAGCGACCGCAAGCGGGCCGTCCGGCTCGCCTTCCAGCCCGCCCTCGTCGCCTGGGCCCTCGGCTCGACCCGGGACTGACCGGTGGCGACCTCGATGGCGGGCACGACCGCACCTGCGCCGACGGAGGACGCAGCGCCCTCCTCGCCCCCTTCGCTCTCCGCAGCCGTGGCTGGCGAGGAGATGCCGCACATGCGCGAGCAGCTGTGCTTCATCCTCTACGCGGCCTCCCGCTCGGTGACCAACGCCTACCGGCCCGGGCTGACCCGGCTCGGGCTGACCTACCCGCAGTTCGCGACCCTGCTGCTGCTCAAGGACGAGGACGGCCTCGGCGTCGCCGACCTGGCCCAGCAGCTGCACCTCGACGCCAGCACGATCTCGCCGCTGCTCAAGCGGATGGAGACGATGGGCCTGGTCCGGCGCACCCGCTCGGCGGCGGACGAGCGTCGGGTCAGCGTCTCGCTCACCGACGCCGGCCGCGAGCTGACCGGCCCGGCCACACAGGTGCGCCACGAGGTCGGCAACCGGCTCGACCTGACCCCCGAGGAGGCCGACCTGCTGCGCTCGCTCGGGCAGCGGCTCATCGACAGCTACGACACCGTCGACCTGGACTGACCAGACCGGGCCGGGTCACCCCCTTCGCCCGGCACCCCCTTCGCACACACCGACCGAACACACCTCACGAAAGGCATCTCATGTCCCGCATCCTCATGATCCTCACCTCCCACGACGAGCTCGGCGACACCGGCAACAAGACCGGCTTCTGGCTCGAGGAGCTCGCCGCGCCGTACTACGTCTTCGTCGACGCCGGCCACGAGGTCACCCTCGCCTCGCCGAAGGGCGGGCAGTCGCCGGTCGACCCGAACAGCGCCAGCCCGCAGGCGCAGACCGACGCGACCCGCCGCTTCGAGCAGGACGAGCAGGCGCAGGCCGCGCTGGGGAGCACCACCGTGCTGTCCGAGATCGACCCGGCCGACTTCGACGCCGTCTTCTACCCCGGTGGGCACGGCCCGCTGTGGGACCTCGTCGGTGACGCCGACAGCCAGCGGGTGCTGCGCGAGACCATGGCCGCCGAGCGGCCGCTCGGCCTGGTCTGCCACGCCCCGGGGATCCTGCGCGAGGCCACCGACGAAGGGGGGAGCCTCCTCGTCACCGGTCGCCGGGTCACCGGGTTCACCAACGGTGAGGAGCAGGCCGCGGGCCTGACCGAGGTCGTCCCCTTCCTCGTCGAGGACGCGCTGATCGCGGCAGGCGCCGACTACCGCAAGGGCACTGACGGGCAGGAGCACGTCGTCGAGGACGGTCGGCTCGTCACCGGGCAGAACCCGGCGTCCTCCGCCGGCGCGGCGCAGGCGCTGCTGCGGCTGCTCGAGCGCTGAGCCGGCCCGTCCCGGCAGCCGTTCGCCCGCCGACAACCATCACCGCAAACCCGACAGCTCGTACCCGCTGCACCGTCCACGAGGACCTCTCGTGAGCACCCCAGACCAGAGCATCCCGACGACCACCCGCGAGGTGCACCTCGCCTCGCGGCCGCAGGGCGCGCCGACGCCGGAGAACTTCCGGATCGTCGAGACCGCGATCCCCGAGCTCGCCGACGGCGAGGTGCTCGTGGCGAACTCGGTGATGTCGGTCGACCCGTACATGCGCGGCCGGATGAACGACGTGAAGTCCTACGTCCCTCCCTTCGCCATCGACGCTCCGCTCGACGGCGGCGCGGTCGGCACGGTCATCGCCTCGCGTAGCGACGACCTGGCCGTCGGGACCTCGGTGCTGCACCGGCTGGGCTGGCGCGAGCACGCGGTGCTCGAGGCGAGCTCGGTGACGGCGGTCGACACCTCCGCGGCCGCGGACAGCGCCTACTCGGTGTGCTCGGGATGCCGGGGATCACCGCGTATGCCGGGTTGCTCGTCGCGGGTGAGATGCGCGAAGGGGACACCGTCTTCGTCTCCGGGGCGGCCGGCGCGGTCGGCTCGCTCGTCGGGCAGATCGCCCGGCTGAGCGGCGCGGCCAGGGTGATCGGGTCGGCCGGGTCGGCGGAGAAGGTCGCCCGGCTCGGTGAGCTGGGATTCGACGCGGCCTTCGACTACCACGACGGGTCGGTGACCGAGCAGCTCGGGGCGGCCGCGCCGGACGGGATCGACGTCTACTTCGACAACGTGGGCGGTGACCACCTCGAGGCCGCGATCGCCAGCCTCAACACCGACGGCCGGGTCGCGATGTGCGGGGCGATCGCGCAGTACAACTCGACCGAGCCGCCGTGCGCCCCGCGCAACCTCGCTCTGGCGATCGGCAAGCGGCTCACCCTGCGCGGCTTCATCGTCGGCAAGTACGCCGACCAGGTGCGTGAGGAGTTCCAGCAGCGGATGACCGGCTGGATCGCCGCCGACGAGATCCGCTGGGACGAGACGGTGCGCGAGGGTCTGGACGCCGCGTCCCAGGCCTTCATGGACATGCTCACCGGCGCCAACACCGGCAAGATGCTCGTGCGGTTGTAGGCACTGGGGGGAGCGCCCGGTCAGTCCTCGGGCGGGGCGTGCGGTGGCTCGCACAAGGGTTGTTTGTCGACAAGGCAATCCGCCCGGATCAGCCGGTTCGCCGGGCGCGCAGCACGACGTTGTCGACGTGGTGGGTGCTCACCGCGCCGGCCGGCCGAGGACGGGTCTGCTCGACCTCGATCTGTCAGGTCTGCGGGTCGGTGCGCAGTGCCGCGGCGATCGCGTCGACCCCGACGTAGGCGTCCGGGTCGTACAAGCGGGTGGTCGTGGTGACGTCGACGGGTTCGCGCATGGCGGCCAGGTCGTGGTGCACCGCGAGCAGGGTTCCGCCGGGGGCGACGGCGTCGAGGAGGTTGCGCAGGCCGCGGTCGTCGGGGGTGCGGGTGAAGGAGCCGTACTGCAGCGAGACGAGGTCGTAGGTCTGGGCGGCGAAGGGGGAGGGCTCGTTGATGTCGCTGCGGACCACCTGGATCGGCAGGTGCCTGCGGGCGGCTTCGTTGGCGAGCTGGGCGAGGGCGTTGCCCGAGATGTCGTTGGCGGTGACCTCCCAGCCGTGCTCGGCGAGCCAGATCGCGTCGGCGCCCTCGCCGGCGCCGACGTCGAGGGCCCGGCCGGGGGTGAGGCCGTGGAGCTCGGTGGCGAGGGTGCCGTTGGGTTGCCGCTCCAGGTGTGCTCGTCGTCGGCGTAGCGGCGGTCCCAGTCGGCTTCGGTGCCGCCGGGGCGGTCGGGGGTGTGCAGGTCCTCATCGGCGAGGCTGGCGGCGATCTCGGCTGCCAGCTCGCGGCCGTCTGCCGTGGCGGGGAGGGTATGGGCGAAGGGGGTGATGTCGGCGTCTGCGGCGACGCTGGGCAGGTTGTCGGTCGGGTTGGTCGCGACGATCACCCGGCCGGTTACGAGGGTGTTGTCGCCGGTGAGACCTACCTCGAAGCCTCCGCTCTCTCGTGCGCGGACCGAGAGGACGCATCCGGTCAGAACTTCGACCCCATGGGCGCGGAGGTCCTCTCGGCTGGTTTGGTCGGACGGTCGCGGGACTTTCATCCCTGGGTGGTGGTCCTCGGGGTTGTCGTCGATGACGATCACCTGACGGCGCTGGCGAGTGAGCTCCAGCGCCGTGGCCAGTGCCGCGGACGAGCCACCGATCACCGCCACGTCGCAGTGGCGCTCGAGTGCGGGCATGCCGTCGTGGTTGTGGTCGGGACTGCTGAAGGTCTGGTTGACACTTCCGGTGTGGTGTTTCAGGCCGCGTGAGCGGCTCGGTTGATGGTCTCAAACTCGATCGGGGTGAGCTTGCCGAGGGCGCGTTGCCGGCGCCGGCGGTGGTAGGTGCGTTCGGTCCAGGTGACGATCGCCAGGCGGAGCTGGTCGCGGGTGTCCCAGCGACGGACGTTGAGGACGTTCTTCTGGAGCAGGGAGAAGAAGGACTCCATCGCGGCACTGTCCGCCGAGGAGGCGACCCGGCCCATCGACCCGCGCAGGCCGTGCCGGTGCAGGGCGGCGACGTAGGGACGGGAGCGGAACTGGCTGCCTCGATCCGCGTGGACCACGCACCCGGCCACCTGCTCGCGGCCGCGGCGGGCGATGGCCATCTCCAAGGCGTCGACCGCGAGGTGGCTGGTCATCCTCGAGTCGATCGAGTACCCGACGATCCGGCGGGACCACACGTCCTTGACCGCGCACAGGTACAACTTCCCCTCACCGGTGGGGTGCTCGGTGATGTCAGTCAGCCACAGCCGGTTCGGCTCGGCCGCGGTGAAGTCCCGCTCGACGAGGTCGTCGTGCACCGGCGGCCCCGGCTTCTTGGAACGACCCCGCTTCCTCGCGTGCGCCGAGACGATCCCGGCCTGCGAGCACACCTTCCACACCCGCCGCTCCGACATCTCGTGCCCGGCCTCGGCCAGCTCGTTGGCGATGAACCGGTACCCAAACCCGGGGTCGTCGCGGTGGACCTCGAAGGCGGCGTTGGTGGCGTACGCGTCGACCAGGTCCCGCTCACCGACCGGGTGAGCTCTCCAGGAGTAGAAGGCCTGCCGGGAGACCCCGAGCAGCCCGCAGGTCACCGCAACGGGGATCCCGTCAGCGGCAAGGTCCAGGACCAGCGGGTACGTCATTTTGGGGACTGACCCAGCCTCAGGTTCGCCTGCGACAGGTACGCCGCTGCGCGGCGCAGCACCTCGTTTTCCTGCTCCAGGGCCCGGTTGCGTCGCTTGAGGTCCTTCAGCTCCTCGGAGTCAGCCCTCGTCACGCCCGGACGGATCCCGTCCTCCACGTCAGCGGCCTTGAGCCAATTCCTCAGACACGACTCCGAGATCCCGAAGTCCTTCGCCAGTTGCGCGATCGGAGTCTCGCCCTTGCCGGCGACAGCGACCACGTCGTCACGGAACTCTTTGGGATGGGGTGCAGGCATGCCGACATCCTTCAGCGGGACCTCACGGCCCCACAGAACTGGTGTCAATCGAACCTTCAGCAGTCCCGTCGTCAACTCTGTTGTGCTCAGAATCTGGGTGATCGTGCGAGCCGTGGTGGTCGGTCATGACGATTCGAAGCTCTCGCGCACTGGCCAAGTAGGTCAGGACCCCCTGATACGCGAGGCCTCGTCCGATCTCGTCATTTCCATGACCCGCTCAAGCTCTTCGTCGGCCCTCACGAACCCCTCGTAATCAGAGGGGTCGTCCGCCTGCTCACGCCGCCACTCGGCGGGGTCGATGCCGTACTTCTCCGAGAGGAACCGCAGCCGATATACCGCTTCTGCCTGCTTGAATGTCTGGTTGACCAAACCAGCATTTACGCTTGCGTTCAGCAGGACACCCGCGACTGGGACTGCCTGGGCGAGCTTCCTTCGGGTTAGCTTGAACCCGAGGGCTTTGTATGTGCTGTCGATGGCTTTCACCAGGACGTTCCGCCGCATCTGCTGCCACGTGGCCTGGCGCGTCATTTGCTGAGTTAGCCGAGAGAGGGACGCCATGGCGGAGGTTTTGCCCGTGAGTGTCCCCGCCGATGCCAGGGACATGACGCCGAGGGCAAACAACTCTTCGTCAGGGTCGCGGACGTCGTAGCCGTATGTGGAAGCGACGGTCCCGATCGCTCGCCCCATCGCAGCCATGGTCGCCGTCGTGTCGGCAGCTATAGCAGCGAACGCCACGGCTGCCGTTGTTCCGCCCGACACCGTTGTGGCGATCTCGGCGCCCGTGACGGCCAAGGAACTGCCTCCACCCTCCGCCGCAGTGGCAACCGTCAAGCCGGCGCGCGATCGTCGAAGCTTGTCGCAATCGACCAGCGACAGAGAGCGCGGGTCGCTGAGCTCACCGATCTCGGGGTGTCGCTCCTGCGCACGGTTGATCATGGCCGTAGGCCTCACCGAGCGAAGCGCCGGACGGAATGTGACCGCCATCGCACCGTCGAATGCCTTCTCCATCACCCATTCCGCTTGGTCGCGCATAGGCATTGCGTCGTAACCGGACGATGCTGCTTGACTCACTCTTTCTGCGAACTCCCGTGCTTGAGCGGGAACACGACGCTTAGTGCGTGACTTGTAGACGGCATCCATGCTCGCCTGCCAGGCGGCCTGGTCGTACGCACTCATCTCCTGGATGCCCATGAGGAGATGCTTAACACAGGGATCTCAGAGCGGAAGCGAAGAGGCAACGCACGCTTCGACACAGGCGCACATAGATTGATGGCGGACACGTCGCGCCGGCGAGCGGTGGTTGCGCGCGAGACCGCAACGTCCCTGCGGCAGCGCGCCAGCATGGGATGCTGTCCCTGAAGTTGGACAGACCTGGATTGGAGCGAAGGACATGCCTGTCGAGACCGGGATCTGGCGGGTTGACGGTGGAAAGACCCGCCGGCTCGTGACCACGGGCACTCCGACGGAGGTCCTGCTGGAGGAGTTCCTCGAGCGTGACTCCAATCTTCTCGGCGAGCCGTTGTTGATCATCGGACGACAGGTACGCACCCCTTACGGCAAGTACATCGATCTGCTGGCCATCGATACGGATGCAAATCTGGTCGTGCTTGAGCTCAAGCGTGACCGATCACCGCGGGACGTCGTGGCGCAGACTCTTGACTACGCCTCCTGGGTGAAGACGCTCGAATCCGACGACGTCGTCGAGATGGCAACCGAGTTCTTGAAGCGCCCCCTTGCTGAGGCGTTCGCAGACACCTTCGGCATCGCATTCCCCGACGAGGTCAACGTTGACCTCCGGATGACTGTGGTAGCCACGGAACTAGACGACAGCTCAGAACGCATCGTCGAGTACTTGCGCGAGTTCGGAGTACCAATCAACGCCGTCTTCTTCTCCTTCTACGAGGATGAGGGTCGTCAGTACCTCACCCGCTCATGGCTCGTTCACTCGGACACAACGCCCGGTGGCGCGTCGACGACGTCCCGGAAGCAGCAACCCTGGAACGGCATCGACTGGTATGTGAGCTTCGGTGACGACGAATCACGTGCCTGGGAGGACGGCCGCAGGCTGGGGTTCATATCTGCTGGTGGTGGCAACTGGTACTCGCGAACCCTGCGCAATCTCCCGGTCGGCGCGCGGGTCAATGTGTATCTGCCGCAGCGGGGATACGTCGCGGTGGGTGTCACCTTGGCGGAGGCGCAGCGTTTCGACGCGGCCAAGGTAGAGAGTGACGGAGGCTGGGTCCGGTTGGCGAACCAGTCACTGATAGGTCGGTACCGCCATGGGCCAGAGGGGGAGCCCGACTCGGATGAGCTCGCCGAGTACGCCGTTCCGGTGCGATGGCACCACACCGTTTCGGCAGAGGAAGCTCTCCGTGAACCGGGCCTCTTTGCCAGTCAGCACAGCGCCTGCAAGCTGCGGCAACAGCACACGTTAAACCGAATCGCCGAACATTTCGGTTTGGATGAAGAGGAGGGCGTGGCAGCGGCCGCAGGGGAGAAGCGGCGGTAGTCGCCATGATCCCGGCGCTTGAGCGCGCCACGACCCTGGATGTACAGCGACTGATAGATCGCCTCGTGGCTGATGCGCATGGACTCATCATCGGGGGAGTCGAGCTTGATCCGGTTGGCGATCTGCTCCGGGCTCCACGCCAGCGACCACGGCCTGTCCTTGCGGTGCGGCGTGTTACGCCCGGTAAACCGTGGTGGCCTCGGCCCCAGGACCGCGATCCCGTCCGGCAGGCTGACCTGCCCGGCCAGGCGCTCCTGCACGTACTCGTGCAGCCGCGGGTTGGCCACGAGCTTGGCGATCTTGGGTCGCTTGGCGGCCATGTCAGCCTTCCACTGCGCCACCGACGCCCGGTACTCACGCGTATCGCCGCGGGTCGCCGCATTGCGACGCAGCTCCCGCGACACCGTCCCGGGATCACCACCGATACGGCGGGCGTTCTCACGCACTCCCTCGCCCTGCGCGCGAAGCAGCGCGATCTCCTCACGCTCAGCGAATGACAGATACCGGCCGAAGGCTGAAACTTCAGATCGAACGGCGCCATCCCGCCAGCGTTGCGGAACCACCGAGCGCCCACCGCTGGCGCCACGCCGATCACGCCGCACGCCTTCTCAGGCAACAGCCCCGCAGCGATCTGCTCCCAGAACGCCACCTCGACATGCCGCTGAAACTTCGGATGACCCGGCGACCTCAACTTCGGACGAACCGCCCGATCCGCTGCCTGCTGATGACGAACCACTGAACACCTCCACGACGAGGTGTTGCGACGACCAGTTGAATCCGCCTTGGCAGCCGCGGTCGGCGTGGAAGACCACGTCCTCGGTGGACCCGGTGGAGGTGTCGCGGAACTGGACCGCGCGGCTCAACGCCTCTTCGACGAGGTCGGTGTGCAAGGAGTCGCTGAACGCGTATCCGATGACCCGGCGTGAGCACCCGTCACGCACGGCGCACAGGTACAACCAGCCCTGGCCGGTGGCCAGGTAGGTGATGTCGGAGGTCCAGACCTGGTTCAGCCCCTCACGGTCCAAACGGCGCTCGACCAGGTCCGGGATCGCGTGCGGCGCCGGATGGACGATCGTGGTCACCGGGCGCCACGCGCGCGGGCTGACCCCGGCGATCCCGTTGCGGCGCATCACCTTCGCGACGGTCTTGACCGACACCACCTCACCCGCGGCGCGCAGCTCGGCGGTGATCCGCGGCGCCCCGTACACCCCGTCGGAGTCCTCGTGCGCGGCGCAGACCTTCACCGCCAGGTTGAGCAGGCGCCGGGCCCGTGGCCCCGGCCCGCCCTGCTGACGGACCGCCCAGTCGTAGTAGCCCGAACGGGACACCTCGAGCAGCTCACACATCCGCTCCACACTCGCGCGGGGCTCCTGCACGCTGTTCTCCTGCACGGTGGCCCTCTCCGCGTGGATCACTGCGAACGCGGCGTCTGGTTCGACGCGTTCTCCGCCACGAAGAAGGCCGCCGCTTTTTTCAGGAACTCCCGATCCATCCGCAGCTGAGCGTTCTCCGCCCGCAGCCGCTCCAACTCGGCCCGCTCATCGATGTCGACCGCCGGCGGCGGGTCATCCATCCGCGCCCGCTCCGCGGCCACCCACCGACCCAGCAGCTGCTCACCAACACCGATCTCGTCGGCCACCGCACGGATCGTGCGTCCCGAGTCGATGACCAGACGTGCAGCATCACGCCGGTACTGCGGGGTGAACTTCCTCCTCGATGCACCCATAAGGGCATCCTCTCCCGCCAGGCTCACCTGGCCAGTCAGGATGTCCGTCGAACGAGGTCAAGCCTAGTAGGGTGCTTCCCGAGCGAGGGAGGTGCTGGCAGGGCCTCTTGCTCACTGACCAGGAGGACGCAATGAGCTCGGAGCCGGTGCGGGCTACGGATCATTCACGCGCGCCCTACGGAGCTGTCCGATGAAGAATGGCTTCACCGAGTACCAGGCCAAGTACTACGCCCACGAACTGCAGCGCAGCTACGCAAGTGACCACGTCGGCAAGCTCGCCGGCCTCCTCTTCGACGCTCAGGTCGAGCCAAAGCCGCACCAGATTGACGCGGCCCTCTTCGCGCTCCAGACCCCGTTCCTCAAAGGCGTCATCCTCGCCGACGAGGTCGGCCTTGGTAAGACGATCGAGGCGGGCATCGTCATCAGCCAGTACTGGGCTGAGCGGAAGCGCAGCATCCTGATCATCGCGCCCTCCAGCCTTCGGCAGCAGTGGCAGCAGGAGCTCTACGAGAAGTTCCTTATCCCCAGCTCGCTGCTAGACGCGAAGACCAAGGACCGCCTCCTCGGTGCTGGCCGCTCGCCCGAGGTGCTCATCTGCTCGTACGAGTTCGCCCAGCGCCACGAGCCCGCACTCCTTCGTGCTTGGGACGTGGTTGTGGCCGACGAAGCGCACCGGTTGCGGAATTTCTGGAACGGCAAGGCAAAGGTCGCCAACGCTGTCGCTCACATCGTTGAGGGCTCGCAGAAGACCGTCCTGCTGACCGCCACGCCGCTGCAGAACAAGCTCGAAGAGCTGTACGGCTTGGTCTCAGTCTTCGAACCTGACTACTTCTACTCACTGGATGCCTTCCGCGAGCGCTACATCAAGAACCGGGAATCGGCAGCCTTCGATGACCTTGGCGACCGCGTTGCTCAGGTCAGCAAGCGCACCCTTCGCCGCGACGCCGACAAGTACATCCGCTTCACCGAGCGACTCCCGCTCACGGTTGGTTTTGAGCCGTCGCCGGACGAGCAACGCCTCTACGAGCTGGTCAACGAGTACCTCCAGCGCGAGCAGGTCTACGCCTTCTCCAAGTCTACGCGCCACCTCAGCGCGCTCATCATCCGCAAGCGCCTCGGATCCTCCACTTACGCCATCGCAAGCACGCTCGAGCGCATCGCTGGCCGACTGGAGCGAGAGATCGAGGAGGGCAAGCGCTGGACGAACTCCGGAAGCTTCATCGTTGATGCCGACCTCACCGATGAGGAGGAAGAGGAACTCGACGAGGAACCCAGGGCTGGCTTCACCGCCATCGACCCTCGGGATATCGAGCCGATGAAGGACGAAGTCAGGGAGTTGCGCGAGTACGCGGCTCTGGCTCGATCGATCACGGTCAACGAGAAGGCCGTCCAGCTCAACCACGCCCTGGACCTCGGCTTCGAGCGCCTGCGGGAGCTCGGAGCCCCGCAGAAGGCGATCATCTTCACCGACTCGACGGTGACCCAGGACTACATCGCACGCTCGCTCACGGAGGCCGGACGGGGGGAGGGGTTGCTGCTCTTCAACGGTCAGAACGACTCCCCGCAGGCCACCGCGATCTATCAGAGGTGGCTCGAGCGCAACAAGGGCAGCGATGTCATCACCGGCGTCCCGGCGGCCGATCGCCGCAAGGCCCTTGTGGACTACTTCCGCGAAGAGGGCACGATCATGATCGCGACCGAAGCAGCCTCGGAGGGCATCAACCTGCAGTTCTGCTCAATGGTCGTGAACTACGACTTGCCCTGGAACCCGCAGCGCGTCGAGCAGCGCATTGGCCGCGCGCACCGGTTCGGCCAGCAGCACAACGTCGTCGTCGTGAACTTCTCCAACAAGGGCAACCTCGCCGAGCAACGCATCCTTGAGCTACTGGAGGACAAGTTCCACCTGTTCAAGGGCGTTTTCGGCGCGAGCGACGAAGTGCTCGGCTCCATCGAGGACGGGCTCGACTTCGAGAAGACGATCAGCGACATCCTCAATCGCTGCAAGACCGCGGGCGACATCGAGGTGGCCTTCAACCAGCTGGAGAAGCAGTTCGAGGGCGAGATCTCCAAGGAGATGGCGAGCGCCAAGGCCAAGGTCTTCGACAACCTCGACCCCAACGTCCAGGACCGCCTGAAGTCCTATGACGCGCAATCCGGCGAGGTGCTCAACCGCTTCGAACAGCTCCTCCTGGCCGTTACTAAGTACCAGCTCGACAGCGTCGCGACCTTCGAGGGCGACGGCCGCCAGTTCGAACTCCACGCGGCACCGATCGCAGGAGCCAAGACTGGCCGCTACTTCTTCAAGTCGCAGCCGCAGGAGAACGCCCACCAGTACCGCTTCGCCAGCCCGTTGGCCGAACACGTGGTGGCGAGCTCGAAGGACGCGGACACACCTGCCCGTGAGCTGACGTTCAGCCTCGGCAAGTCGCAGCGCGCAAGCACTGCGATTAAGGCGCTGCAGGGCAAGAGCGGTCAGCTCGTCAGCAAGGTCGTCACCTTCCGCATGAAGGCCGGCAACGAGGACATCTCCGAGTCCTACGCGCTCGCGGGGCTGCTCACCGACGATGGCGAGTGGCTCGACCACGAGTACGTCGCCGACCTGATGGACCTGGCCTGCACCGAAGTGTCGGACCCGATTGACATGATCGACGAGTCGGCCTTTGAGAAGCATCTGGAAGTCCAGCGAGAGGCGTTCGAGAAGGAAGTGCAGGCACGCAACGCTCGCTACTACGATCAGCAGGAGGAGCTGCTCTACCGCAACACCCTTGATCGCAAGGCCGAGTCTGAGGGGCTGATCCGGGAGTACCGCCAGAAGGAGAAGGCGAGCCGGAAGGCGGCGCGACAGACCGACGACCCGATGGAGCAACTGCGACACAAGAAGGAAGCCAGGCGCTGGGCGCAGAAGGCCGAAGACGAGGACGACCGCGCACGCAGCGAGCGGATCAAGCTCCGGGAAGAGATCGACAAGTACCTCGACCTGATCGAGCAGTCCCTCAAGGGCAAGCGCGAGACCGAAGACCTGTTCAACATCCGATGGAGAATCACGGCATGAACGACGAGATCCACGAGATCCCCAGCACCACCCCCCACCTGCGGACCGAGCTGGCGCGCCAGCTGCAGGAGCTGGTGCCCGAGGCGATCACGGACGGCAAGGTCGACGTCACCAAGCTGACCGAGCTCCTCGCCGACGACGTCGCCGACAGCAGCGAGCGGTTCGGCCTGTTCTGGCCGGGCAAGAAGCGCGCGCTCCGCGCCGCCCAGGAGCCCACCACAGCGACCCTGCGCCCGATGAAGGACCAGAGCAAGGACTGGGACACTACCAAGAATGTCTTCATCGAGGGCGACAACCTCGAAGTGCTCAAGATCCTGCAGAAGCACTACCACGGCAAGATCAAGATGATCTACATCGATCCTCCGTACAACACCGGCAAGGACTTCGTGTACCCCGACAACTACAAGGAGGGGCTGGAGACCTACCTCGAGTGGACCAAGCAAGTCAACGAAGAGGGCAAGAAGGTCTCAACCAACAACGAGTCCGAGGGGCGCTACCACTCGAACTGGCTCAACATGATGTATCCGCGGCTCAAGCTTGCACGAAACCTGTTGACCGACGATGGAGTCATCTTCATCTCGATTGACGATAGCGAGTACGACAATCTGAAGAAGTTGCTCAGCGAGGTCTTTGGAGAGTCCAATGTAATAGCGACTCTGATCTGGAAAAATAAGAAGGGTGGCGGAAACGATGCAAAGCATGTTGCTGTTGAACATGAATACGTGTTGATGGTATCGCGGGCATCGTCAAAACTTCCGAAACTGTTCGTGGCTCACTCAGATGAGTATCTGCAGCGCTATAAAGAGAGTGACGAGTTCGGAAGGTACTTTTGGGACACCTTCAAGCGCAAAAGTGGGAAACAGTACTACCCAATTGAGGCGCCTGACGGGACCGTTCTTGAGTTTGACGAGCACGGGAATCGTCTTAGCTGGCTCAGGTCGCAAGATCGGTTCAAGAGTGACCTCGAGTCCGGCGACGCCCGGTTCGTTCAGATTGGTAGTCGTTGGTCAGTTCAGTTCAAACAGAGGGAGCCGGAGGGAAAGAAACCGCGGAGCATACTTGTCGACGAGGGCACCACTAGCACTGGGAGTGCTGAAGTTCTCGACCTCTTTACCAAAAACGTGTTTGATAACCCAAAGCCGCGAACGCTTATTTGTCATTTGGCGAGTATTGTGACGCACGGCGACGACTTGATTCTCGATTTCTTTGCTGGTTCGGGGACCACAGCCCATGCAGTGATGGCGCTTAATGCGCAAGATGGTGGCAGACGACGCCATATCCAGGTGCAGTTGCCGGAGCCGACCCCAGTGGGTTCGGTCGCTCGAGTAGCGGGCTTCCCCACAATCGCCTCGGTAGCACGAACGCGAATCGACCTTGCCGGCGACAGGATCAAGGATGAGTTGAAGGGCGACGTCAACAATCAAGGGGAAACGCTTGACGTCGGATACCGCACCTTTACGCTTGTGGACACGAATTTCTCGAAATGGCGCGCCACCAGCGAGATAGATTCCACGCGTCTTGAGCAGCACCTGCTCGAACTGCGCGAGAGCGCGGACGGCGTAGCGACCCCTGACTCGCTGCTCTACGAGTTGCTGCTGAAGCAGGGCTATTCATTAACAGAGGAGTCGAGGGAGGTGGTCATCGCAGGCCTGACTGTTCATGCGGTTGGTGGCGGCCTGCTGCTCGCGTACCTCGACGAGCACACGAAGCCGTCGCTCGACCAGCTCCGTGCGGTCGTGGATGAGGAGCCTGCGCGGCTCGTGATTCTTGAGGATGCCTTCCACGGCGACGACGAACTGAAGACCAACCTCGCTCAGCTTTGCAAGAGCAAGGGCGTGGAGCTCTGGACTGCCTGATGGAGTTCAAGTTTGACGCAAAGCAGCAGTATCAGCTCGACGCGATCGGGTCGCTGGTACAGCTCTTCGATGGCCAGCCCAAGGACGCGGAAGCGGTCCTGACCACATTGCGTGGCGAGGGGAAGCTGAACGGAGCCCAGGATCAGACCAGCCTCGATCTCGATCTCTCGCAGGAGGTCGGAGCGGTGGGCAACCACCTCGTCCTCGACGAGGCGACCATCTTGCAGAACCTGCAGGCTGTCCAGGACAAGAACGGCTTGGAGGTTCTCGGGACTCTCGCGGGAGATGCCCTCGATTTCGACATTGAGATGGAGACTGGCACCGGCAAGACGTACGTCTACCTGCGGACGATCTTCGAGCTGGCCAAGACGTACAACTTCACCAAGTTCGTGATCCTGGTGCCGAGCGTCGCGATCAAGGAAGGCGTCACCACCAGCATCAAGCTGATGCACCAGCACTTCCGTGACCTGTATCCCGCGCAGCCATTCGATTACTCGGTTTATTCGGGAAAGTTCGCAGATGAGGTTCAAGGTTTCGCGACCAGCACGAACGTTCAGATCATGGTTATGACAATTGACGCGATCCGCGGAAATGCCAATACGCGCATTATCCATCAGGCCCGAAACCAATTGGGAGGATTCCGCGCGATTGACTACCTTAAGGCGACTCGTCCGGTCGTCATCATGGATGAGCCGCAGAACATGGAGTCGCAGCTCTCGCAGTCGTCCATCGGGGAACTTGACCCGCTTGCCACACTGAGGTTCTCGGCCACGCACCGCAAGCAGCGCAACGTCGTCTACCGGCTTGACCCGGTCGATGCCCACGACCACGGTCTCGTCAAGCAGATCGTTGTCGCGGAGGTCGCTCAGCAGGGGTCGGACGCGACCCCGTACATCAAGGTCGTCGAGGTCAAGCGCGACCCGTGGGAGGCCAAGCTCGAGCTGGCCGTTCGCGGCGCCGCCGGCTCCCTGACTCGCCGGGTCGTGAAGGCCAAGCAAGACCAGGAGCTGTCCAACCTCACCAACAATCCCGCCTACGAGGGTTGGTGGATCACCGAGCTGTCGATCGAGCCTCAGTTCGTGGAGCTCAACAAGCACGGCATGCTTCAGCAGGGCGAGGAGATTGGCGGCAACTCTGACTCGATCTACCGCGAGATGATCCGGGAGACGATCAAGGAGCACTTCCGCAAGCAGACGATACTGGCGTCGAAGGGCATCAAGGTGCTCAGCCTGTTCTTCATCGACAAGGTGGAGAACTTCCTCGGTGACGGCTTCAACAACACCGACGCCAACGGCCAGTTCGTGCAGTGGTTCGACGAGCTGTTCCGCGAGGAGCGAGCCAAGTCGCCGCAGTGGCAGGAACTCTTCCCGCAGGATCCCGCCGAGCTTCGACGCGGCTACTTCTCCGTTCTCAAGGCCAAGCGCGGCGGCACCGACACCTTCCAGGACACGTCAGGTAGCACCAAGGCCGACGACGACGCTTACGACCTGATCATGCGCGACAAGGCCCGCCTGCTCGACCAGGCGGAGCCCGTCCGTTTCATCTTCAGCCACTCCGCGCTGCGCGAGGGGTGGGACAACCCCAACGTCTTCCAGATCTGCACCCTGCGCGAGATGGGAGCCGAGGTGGAGCGACGCCAAACCATCGGTCGTGGCCTTCGTCTCCCGGTTGATGAGACAGGGGAGCGGGTGGCGGATCGCAGCATTGCCCAGCTCACCGTGATCGCGAACGAGTCGTACACCGCGTTCGCCAAATCACTCCAGACCGAATACGAGAAGTCCGGTGTAGAGATCGGTCGCGTGCGCCTCCAGGAGTTCTCCAAGATCGCCCTCTACGAAGAGCACATCGAGCCGGACGGACCGGAGTACTTCGGCTACGAGCGCTCCAAGACCCTCTACGAGGCACTGGAGTCCTCGGGGATGATTAAGGATGGCAAGGTCACCGCTGCCTACCAGCCGACCCAGCTCGGGTTCGACCTCAAGCAGTACATCCCTGACTTCTTCTGGCCGTACGAAGACACGATCATCGAGTACATCGGCCGTTCCAGCATCGAGCGGTACGTGAAGCCGCAGTCCAAGCGGAAGGCACGCAAGCTCAACAAGGAGCTCTTCGCGAACCCCGAGTTCGAGGAGTTCTGGCGCGCCATCTCGGCTCGCACGACATACCGGGTTTCGGTCGAGCGTGACCGCCTGATCGAGGCGACCGTTAAGGCGATCAAGGACGCGCCTGCCATCCAGCCGCTCCGCATCCAAGTGACCCGAGCCGGAGTCAAGATCCTTCGCGGCGGCACCAAGGCAACCGAGACCGGTCAGCGATCCGCGTCTCTCCAGGGCGCCTACGACCTGCCGGACATCATCACCGAACTTCAGGAAGCCACTTCGCTTACGCGCAAGACCATCATCGACATCCTCCTGGACAGCGGGCGCCTGCCCGAGTTCATCGGGAACCCCAACGACTTCATCCAGACGGTCAAGGGTCGCCTACAGGGCGTGCTCGCCGAGATCGTCACTGAGGGCGTCCAGTACGAGAAGATCGGCGGCTACGTCTACGAGCTCCGCGAGCTGCAGAAGGACGGTCAAGAGGAGAAGGACCGCTTCCTCGACCAGATGTACAAGCTGCAGAACCCGGAGAAGTCCGACTTCGACTACGTCGTCTACGACTCCGAGCCGGAGCGCCAGTTTGCCGAGCTGCTCGACGGGCGCAGCGACATCAAGCTCTTCATGAAGCTCCCGGGCAAGTTCAAGATCGACACTCCCGTCGGCCCGTACAACCCGGACTGGGCGATCATCAAGCACGAGGACGGCGCCGACCGGATCTACATGATCCGCGAGACCAAGAGCACCGACGACGAGGTCAAGCGCCGGCCGACCGAGAACGCCAAGATCAAGGCGGCGACGAAGCACTTCGCTGCGATCGGCGTCGGCGACTACGCGGTCGCCACACCCGCCAACTGGAGGGTGTGAGCGCTCGGTCATGGCAGATGACGTCGACAACCTGGCGGGCCGTGATGGCGATGGTTCTCAGCCAGTCGATGCGCGGGCCATGCTCGCTGAGTGGGCCAACGAACAGGACGACTGGGTCCGAGAAGCTGCGGCGCAGGTGTTGTCGTCGAACCGAGAGCTGTCGGACGCGCAACAGGACCAGATCGTCGAACGGTTCCTCATTGAGAAGGGGTTCGAGGAGAGGTCCGAAGGACTTCAGGCCTCGCCGAAGTTGGCGAGGGTGCAGCAGTCCCGGCTCTTGAGCCGCTTTGCCTTGCTGATCGTCAGCAGCAAGGGGTTGGGGTGGTGCCGGACCTGCCCGCCCGGCGTGATCTGGCGCCAGCTCTGCTGGTTGCCAGCAAGCGTGCCGTGCCACCCCTGTGCTCAACGACGAAGAAGCCTCGCTTGGTGAGCAGAAGGACGTCGACCTCCGCGGCGCGGCCGTCGAGGTCGAGGAAGGTGAGGTCGACCCAGGCGCGGGTAGTCCGTCCTCGGGCCGCGGCTCGCAGAAGGCGTCGAGGGCTGCCTGCTCCGCCGGTGACGCCGGCTCACCCATGACGATCCAGTTCGGAGAACCTGACTTCATCAGTGGGCGGTTCCTCTGTTGGTCACGGGCCGGCGCCAACCCTATCCCGGCATCAGGTCCTCATCCGTGAGGTCGTTGCTAGCCATGCGGCCTAGCTTTCGTCCTCCTCGGAGTCGATCTCGTCCTCGAGGTCTTCGACGGCCACGATGACATCGGGAGCCGCGGGCGGAACGTGCCAACGCTCAAGGGCGAACTCGACGAGCTTCTTCTGGCGCTGGCTGATGGTGCTTGGGGTCCAGTCCGCAAACACCGCCACCTCTCGCTCCTGAGCCAGAGGCGCCCTGGCGTAGCAAGGAGATTGTGTCTCGGTTGGACTACCGCGCTTGGCCGCGAATGCCTTGCGTCCGTACGACGAGTTGTCGTACGTAAGGACAAGGTTGCCCAGCGAATGACGGAGCGCTGCGTGCTCCTCCTCGGTGAACTGCCTCCAGTCGCTGCTCTCCCAGTCCGGATGCTGTGGGAGGATGTGCTCGGTCGTCTTGGCCTCGTTGCCTTTCCCGGTGAAGGTTTCGAACGCCGGCACGGCGCTCCTGCCCTTCGTCAGCTTGAGCTCGTACTCGTACAGGAAGTACTTGTGCCCGGCCCGGGGGTACCACCTCTCCTCCACCGCAAGTCCCGCACGTACCTGATCGTCGTTGGCGTATGTCCTTGTCAACGCAGCGACCTGATTGAGAATCTCGGTCGGCGTCGATACGCCAGTCCAGAGATTGAAGGCCATGCGGTGCAACTGGGTACGCCCGGCGTCGGCCCTCCGCTGAGCGATGATAAAAACCCGTGCGGCGTAAGCCTCGCATGCCCGGACCAGGTTCTCCAGGAACTCCCCGTCGTGAGGTCGCGCCATCAGTGCAGCGACGATGAGTGGCCTGAAGTTGGCGGGGTACCCGGCGCGCCGGAAGGCCGCGAGGGCATTTGAAACCTCCGAAGAGTGACTTGTCAGGTCCGGCAGCGTCGGATGAGCGTCCTGGATCTCGCCCAGGTAGCCAGCCGCAAGACCCAAGGTCTTGACGTACTTCTCAACCCCTTCGGCCAGTTCGTCGTGGAGTTCTGCCATCGCGACAGATGTGGCGTCGACCGAGTTGGCTAGCCGCGCGGAAGACGGGACGAACTTCGAGCGCGAGAAGAGGGTCTTGACAGAGCTCGACCCGTGCCAGCTCCGGGAGTCCGGGTTCTGCGTGATCAACCAGTGGATACGCGCAAGGTCGTCCCCAGCAATCCGCGAGCCGGACAAGTTCGAGAATACGCGGCCCCATGTCGTGTTGATGAGGCTTGCCAACGCTTCCTGTCGTCCGTCCTTGACGTGTCGGATCAGGAAAAGAAGGTAGTTCTTGATCTTCTCCAGCTCGCTCAACGGACGTCCACGTGCGTTCAGCGTCTCGAAGATCACTCCGATCTCGCTGCTTGAGGCGACCTCGTACACAAGGAATCGAAGTCCGCTGCGTACGCGCCCCAAGAGGTCCTCTAGCCTCGCCAGGTTGGGCTGACCGTCCCCGTCCAGCAGCTCGTCGAGGCGGGCGTCGAAGAACTGCGCAGCATGGAGAAGGCGATACTCCGCGTCTGTGTACTCCCCGGTGCTGATCTTGTCGTCCATCAGGATCTGACTGGCCCAGAGGTCGTTCAGTCCAGACCCAAGCGATAGCCGTGGCCGGGACTGCTTGCGGACTTTGAGAAGTCCGAATGTGTGGCGCAGATCGGCCGCCTTGTCTACAGCGTCCTCATCCAGATCGCTCAGCATCTCGAACCGTCGCCGTATCCGATCGAGCAGGATGAAGCACGTCGTGAGGCGCTGTTGCCCGTCGACGACGTCGAAGGGTTCCAGGAGCTCACCCCGCGAGGTCGTTGAGGCGTCTTCGGGCCGACGCATCAGGACGAGGGTTCCTGCGTAGTGATGCTGAGCAGGGCCCATGAGATCCAGGTCCTCCCAGAGCTCCGCGAGCTGCTGCCCCTCCCAGGCGTATGGACGCTGGTAGTCGGGGATGAAGAAGAGCTTGCCCGCTAGGACCTTGTTCAGACTCTGCTCGTTCTGATTGCTCACAGCTCCCACACCTGGTCGGGGTCGTCCAGAGCGGCTCGCACTTGACTTAGATCCCCGATGTCGGCCAGGGGAGAGGTCTTCGCGACGTTGACGATTCCGAGGACCACGTGGCTCAGCGCCTCGTTGTCTCCCGCCTCGAGTGCGGCATCCATGCGCGAGAAGAGCTCTTGATAGACCTCCCCCCGCTCCGCGAACACCTGGTTGAAGTACTCCCGAAGGACCGTCTCGCCAGCTCGAATGCGCTCGATCTCGGTCGCGCGGTAGACCTCGAGCCGCGCTCTCTTGCCCCTCTCTACCTCGTGGATGGCGATGCACTCACGGGTGGCGCTCACCACCTCTTGCAAGGCATTCCATCCCTGGAATGCCGAGACCGCCTCGCCCGCCTTCTTGGCCTTGGTGATAACCCTGCCGGTGTGGACCTTGTTCTCCGTCACTCGCTCTCCTCAGTCATGTGCCGGTATTTCATGACGAGGTCGGCCGTATGGTCGTCGACCTCCCCGTCTGCGTTCACGACGGGGGCCGCCGCCACCTCACGAACCGACATGGCGAGAGCCATCGCCTTCTGAAACCGAGACGCGTGCGTCACGGGGTCGAAGGGTTCCGACTCGAGGACGTCAAGAGCCTCAACGCCTCGCTTTGTCAACGTCTGCAGGACACTCCCCAGTTCCTTCAAACGGCCGTTCGTGGCCTCTAGCAATGTCTCCACGCGATCGAGCTCAGCCACGGCGACAGCCAACTTCGTCTCGATCTCGGTGGCCTGAGTGAGGGCTTTCGTTCCTTGGCTCTTGACCACGAGCCCGCCAACGAGCAGGGCAGGTCCGATCGTGACGAAGTTCAATGCGGTTGTACCTAGCGCGATGCCACCGCCGCCTTGGGCCAACGCGCCCCCACCGAGATAGGCCAGCGTGGCGCTCTGTGCAGCCGCCCCGCTAAGCCCGGAGATCGCGGCCCCGGTGCTGGCAGTGCCAAATGCTCCCGCAGCAGCGGCAACGCCCGCAGCCGTCCCTGAACCGGCTACCGCGCTCCCGATTGCCCCTCGGATCCAAGAGGCAGTGTCAGCGTCCAGTCGTGTGAGGCCAGGGATCCGCTGTTGCTGGACGTCGACACCGTCGACGAGAAGTCGCTCACTCTCTCGCACCTGTCGCTCGTGCTCCCTCAAGAAGTCGGCCATCCGGACCACCACGGCGATGAGCGACTCCTCCTGCTGTGCGCCATACCGCAGGATCTTCTCGTTGGTCCGAGCCGCCCGAGTCTCCGTCACCCCGCGGTGGCGGTCATACTCGGTGGCCGCGTCGCGGACACGGTCCTTGGCCTTCTTGATGTCGTAGGCACCCTTCCCCCCGAGGACGATGCCACCGCCACCGGTCGCTGAACCAGTCGCGATAAGCGCGACGGCGATTATGGGCAAGGGCATGGTGAGACTCCTCTGTCTGTCTCAATCATGCCTCATGTGCGTGCGCGGTCGGCTGCTTCCACGGAAGGCATACCTCCCTGACTCGGCGGGCGGACGTGCGAGGTGCGCTGTCACTCGGTTACGCCTTCTGGAGGACGCGCTCGGGCGATCCGAGCGATCGGCTGTCTGAGCCAGGGCGCGACGGGACGGCGCCTTCGTGATCCGGCATGGCCCTGTCGTCGCGTGGGTGCGGTGCGCGCGCGGTGAGCCGATGATCCACCTCATCACCAGCTCGCTCTCGACGTCAGCGGCCTCAAGAGGGCACAGGCCGAGGTGGGCACGTCTCGACAGGCACACGCCTCTGCTGAAGTTCGTCCTCGTCGAGGACGTCATCTACGTCCTCGTGGACCTGCCAGCATCCCCTTCGCCCCCGACCACCTGGGAACCGCCCTCCACCAGCTCCTCAGCGTCACAGCCGATGAGATGGACGATGTCGCGGCGAACGTCGGCGGCCGCACCTTCGGCACCCCTCCCACCGCGGCGCAGGAGCAGCCCACCCCCGACCACCACCAGAACGCAAAGAGCGATGGCCTCCATCCGGTCATAGCGCGGTTCCTCCAGCTCGACGCCCTGCGCGAGGGGTCGGTCGACGCCCACGCCATGGCGAAGCTCTGGGGGTACGACGACGACCTCATCCTCGAGCTCATCCGCTGGAACGAGGAGCAGGAGATCGCGTGGATGGAGTTCCGGCGACGACGCCCTCGACCGAGCTGAGCAGCCGGAGGCTGGGGCCTGCGAGCGAGAGCGCGCCCACGCCGAGCGCACCATTACCCTCCTCCGTCACACCCTCCACCTCGTCCTTCTCAGGGAGAGCGCATGACAACTTCAGACGACACCGCGACCGCGGTCTGCCATGCCTGCGGATCGCCGAACATGAGCCGACGCTTGTACGGCATGCCGGGCGCGAAGGTCCTCTAGGAGCTCGAGCGCGACCCCGACCTCGAGCTCGGCAGTTGCGTGCTCATCCCTACCTTCTGGGTGACGAAGTGCAAGGACTGCGGGCACGAGGTCACCCTCGGCGAGACAACGCCCACCTTCCGACCATCGTCCGCCGACGAATGAGCACCGACGTGCCAAGGTGACCACGTGAGCATCGCCGACCGCCTCCGCACCGTCCCGACCCTCACCGGAACTCCGCCGCACCTCGACCTGGACGACCTCCCTTCGGACCCGCAAGACCTCGCCCTCGCCTGGCTCGACGCGGCCATCGACGGCGACGTCCCCGAGCCGATCGCTGTCACCCTCGCCACGGTCGACGCCGAGGGTGTCCCGGACGCGCGCACCCTGCTGCTCAAGGACGTCGACGAGCGCGGCTGGGCGTTCGCAGGGACCGGCTCCTCCCGCAAGGCCGACCACCTCGCCGACAACCCGGCCGCCGCGCTCAACCTCTGGTGGCAGCCCCAGATGCGCGCCGTCCGCGTCCGCAGACCCGTCGTCGAGGCCAGCCCGCAGGAGTGCGAGGCCGACCTCGCCGCCCGCAGCCCCCAGGCCCGCGCCGCCGTCCCGCCGGGGGAGTGGCGGGTCTGGCGCGTCCAACCGCCGTGGTCTCGATAGCCCAGCCCTTCCTCGTGCGCGAGGCCGTCGACGTCGCCATCCCGCAGCAGGACGTGCGGCTGCTGCTGCTCGTCGTCGCCGGCATGATCGGCGTCGCCGTCGTCACCTCGCTGCTCGGCGTCGTGCAGACGTGGATGTCTGCGCGGGTCGGCCAGGAGGTGATGCACGGGCTGCGGACGCGGCTCTTCACTCACCTGCAGGGGCAGTCGCTCGGCTTCTTCACCCGCTCGCGGGCCGGCGAGGTCCAGTCGCGCCTCATCAACGACATCGGCGGCATGCAGGGAGTCGTCACGACGACCGCGACCTCGATCGCGAGCAACCTCACGACCGCGATCGCGACCGCCGCGGCGATGATCGCCCTGTCGTGGCGACTCTCGCTCATCTCCCTCGTCGTCGTGCCCCGGCCGTCTGGCTGACCCACCGGGGGGCCTGCTGCGGCGTGAGATCACCGCCCGTCAGCAGGCCCCGCTCGCCGACCTCCACGTCCGCATCGAGGAGGGGCTGTCGGTCTCCGGCATCCGCCTCGCGAAGACGATGGGCACGACCCGCCGCGACGCCGCCCGGTTCACGGAGGTGAGCCATGACCTCATAGACCTCGAGATGCGCAGCCAGCTCGCCGGCCGCTGGCGGATGGCGACGATGCAGATCGTCTTCGCCGCCGTGCCCGCCGCCATCTACCTCGCTGCCGGCCTCCCGGCCACCTCGGGCGGGATGACCATCGGAACGCTCATCGCCTTCACGACCCTGCAGGCCGGGATCTTCCGTCCGCTCATAGGGCTGCTCAACGTCGGCGCGCAGTGGGTGAGCTCGATGGCCCTCTTCAGCCGGGTCTTCGAGTACCTCGACCTGCAGCCGGAGATCCTCCCGCCCACCGACCCGGTCGACCTCGACCGGCGACGGTCCGCGGCGAGGTGCGGCTCGACGGGGTGTCCTTCCGTTACGCGGGTGCCGACCGGGACGCGCTGGCCGGGGTGTCGGTCGACGTCCCCGCGGGCAGCTCGCTCGCCCTCGTCGGGCACACCGGCTCGGGCAAGTCGACGCTCGCCGCGCTCGTCGCGCGGCTGCACGACCCGACTGCCGGGCGCGTGACGATCGACGGTGTCGACGTCCGCGACCTCGACCCGGAGGTGCTCGCCTCGATCGTCGGGGTCGTTAGCCAGGAGACCTACCTCGTCCACGCGAGCATCCGGGAGAACCTCCTGCTCGCCGCGCCCGAGGCCACCGACGCCGACCTGTGGCAGGCGCTGGCCGCGGCGCAGGTCGCCGACCTCGCGTCGCTGCCGGATGGGCTCGACACGATCGTCGGCTCGCGCGGCTACCGCTTCTCCGGTGGTGAGCAGCAGCGGATCGCGATCGCCCGGACCATCCTGCGCGGCCCGCGCGTCCTCATCCTCGACGAGGCGACGAGCGCGCTGGACAACGAGACCGAGCGGGCGCTGCAGGTCGCCCTCGACCGGCTCGTCGAGGGGCGGACGACGATCACCATCGCCCACCGGCTCTCCACGGTCGAGGGTGCCGACCAGATCGTCGTGCTCGACGATGGGCGGGTCGTGGAGCAGGGGAGACACGGTGAGCTGCTCGCCGCCGAGGGCGCGTACGCGGGGCTCGCGCTCGCGGCGTGACCTCGGCTGACGAAGGGGGATGAGCTGCTGCCCGGGTGTGGCCGTAGTAGCACTTGCGGCTGGATGTGGCAGCGTGGTCGTTTGTCGCACAGACCACACCCGCATCTGGATGCCCGCAATGTCCACGAGTACAGCTGATCGGCCGGTTCCGACGACCACCCGCGAGGTGCACCTCGCCTCGCGCCCGCAGGGCGCGCCGACGCCGGGGAACTTCCGGATCGTCGAGACCGCGATCCCCGAGCTCGCTGACGGCGAGGTGCTCGTGGCGAACTCGGTGATGTCGGTCGACCCGTACATGCGTGGCCGGATGAACGACGTGAAGTCCTACGTCCCTCCCTTCGCCATCGACGCTCCGCTCGACGGCGGCGCGGTCGGCACGGTCATCGCCTCGCGTAGCGACGACCTGGCCGTTGGGACCTCGGTGCTGCACCGGCTGGGCTGGCGCGAGCACGCGGTGCTCGAGGCGACCTCGGCGACGGCGGTCGCATCATCGAGCGGCTCGTCGTCTGGGAGAACGTCCGCGACGAGCGTCTCCTGGCCGAAGCACGCGCGGAGATCATGGCGAGCACGGACAACAATCCGCCGCCGATCCTCGACCCCTTCGCCGGTGGCGGCACGATCCCGCTCGAGGCGCAGCGCCTCGGTCTCGAGGCGCATGCGAGCGACCTCAACCCCGTCGCCGTGCTCATCAACAAGGCGCTCATCGAGATCCCGCCGAAGTTCCGCGGGCAGGCGCCAGTGCACGCGGACCTGCGCGACGGGCTCGTGTCGTACCAGGGCGGCGAAGGGCTCGCCGCCGACGTCAAGGCCTACGGCCAGTGGATGCGGGACGAGGCCGAGCGCCGCATCGGCCACCTCTACCCCAAGGTGACCCTGCCCGACGGCTCGCTAACCACCGTCATCGCGTGGATCTGGGCGCGGACCGTCACCCGCCCGAACCCGGCGTGCGGCATCGAGATGCCGCTCGTCCGGTGCTGGTGGCTCGGCAAGAAGAAGGGCAAGGAGGCCTACGTCGTCCCGGCTGTCGTGCCGGACCCGACGCATCCGTCGGGGCAGCGCGTCGCCATCGAGATCGGGCACGACGCGTCGGGTCCGAAGGGGGTGGACGGCACGATGTCGGGTCGGCAGGGTGCCACGTGCCTCGCGTGCGACGCGGCCGTCACCACGACCAACCCTGACCTGCTCCTGCTTGACGGGCAGCAACGGCTGACCTCCCTCACCCAGGCGCTCACCGGTGACGGGGTTGTCGTGTGTCACGAGAACAAGAAGATCGTGCGCAGACGCTTCTTCGTCGACATCAACGAGGCAGTGGGTGAGGAGATCGACCTGGACCAGGCGGTCAAGGTCCTGCCTGAGGACGGCAAGCTCAAGGAGAACTTCGACCGGGACCTCACGCTCGACGTGTCGACCGTGAGCTGCAGCTGTCCAAGGGCTACTTCCCGATGTCGTTGTGCTTCACAGACCAGGGCACAGACTGGCTCTTCGACTACCCCGACCATGACGTGGCACGCGCGTTCCTCAACACCACCCTGGCGACGATCAAGGCCTATGGCGTGCCGTCGATCGAGCTCGATCGAGGTCCAGGTCGCAGACACGGTGGGCAACGCTGCCCGTACTGCCTGGACGCGTGTCTCACGTTGGGCGAGTACGCAGCCGCGGTTGTCGACGAGGGCTACGACGGAGGCTTTGACCACTACCTGCGACAGTCGGGTTGCTCGACACGTCTGTCGCCCGGGAGGCATGCCGTGGGGGAGACGAAGGCGACGCTCGAGCAGTTCGGCCACCAACGGGACTTCCCGGATGGGCCGGGACCAGCAACCGGTCAAGGCACGGGTGATACTGCTGCCACGTCGTTCGACACCCCCGACCCGAGGAGACCCAGCCATGGTGAGCATCACCGCCGACGGACCGATCTGGACGCTGGACCTCGGGGAGGACGAGAACCGCTTCTCGCCCGACCGGCTGACCGAGATCGAGTCGGCCCTCGACGAGCTGGAGGCGTCGGGGGAGCCGGCCGCCCTGCTCACCACCGGCACCGGCAAGTTCTTCTCCAACGGCCTCGACCTGGACTGGGTGAGCGCGCACCCGGACGAGTTCGAGGCCTACGCCGCTCGCGTGCAGGTCGTGCTCGCGCGCGTCCTGACCCTGCCGGTCCCGACGGTCGCGGCCGTCAACGGGCACGCCTTTGGCGCCTGCGCGATGCTCGCCATCGCCCACGACTACCGGGTGATGCGCGAGGACCGCGGCTTCTTCTGCTTCCCCGAGGTGGACATCCAGATCCCCTTCACCCCGGGCATGGACGCCCTCATCACGACCAAGCTCACGCCGCGCCAGGCCCGCGACGCCATGCTCACCGGTCGCCGCTTCGGTGGGGCGGACGCTGTGCCTGCCGGTCTCGTCGACGCCGCCACGAGCCAGGATGCGCTGATCGCGGCTGCCGCCGACCTGGTGCGCGACCTGGCCGGCAAGGACCGGGCGACGCTCGGCACGATCAAGGCGACCCTCTACGCCGACGCGGCCGCCGCCCTGCGCGGCGACGCGCGCGCCTGAGGAGCGCCCTCCTCAGTCGTCCACCGGTACCCGGCGCTCGCTCGGCACCTCGACCCCGAGATCGGTCCAGACCTCGGTGAGCTCACCGATGAGCCCGTCGCGCACCGTGACGAAGCTGGCGACGGCGAAGCGCTCGACCGTGCCGTCGAGGCGCCCGGTCACGTGGCAGCGGGCCACCCCGCGCTCGCCAGCGGCCACGAGATCCTCGACCCTCAACGACTCGAAGCCGGGATACTCGGCGTTCAGCCGCACCCAACCGACCTTGTCGAGCTCTTCGCCCGTATGCACCAGGCGACACACGAAGTCCTCGTGCAAGAGGTGAGGCAGGTCGTCCCAACGGTGCTCGTCGATGGTGGTGCAGAGGGTGGTCAGCAGCTGGCGGGCGTCCATGCCGAGGACAGTAGGTCGTGGGACCGACAGGGCTGGGCGGCGACCGCTCACACTCGATGGCCGGCCCTGGACGACATTCTGGTGGCCTGGATCTAGTGGATCAGGGCGATCCCTCTACCGATGGCCACCGGGTCGCTTCTGCAACCCAAGTCATCGCGGCACGCCGCGTTCAGACACCTGCCTCGCTACGCTTGGCTCATGAGTGAACCGACGGTCCACGCGGTGCGGCTTCGCGCTGCGCTGGACCGGCAGCGCGGCGGACTGACCAAGGTGCTGGCCCGGTTCGGTGCCGCGAACCCGAGGGTGTTCGGGTCGGTGGCTCGGGGTGACTCCCGGGAGGACAGCGATCTGGACCTCCTCGTCGACCTGGCACCGGGCGCCGGCAACGAGCTGCTCCGCCTGGCAGGGCTGAGCGAGGAGCTGAGCGAGCTGCTCGGCATCCATGTCGACGTCGTGGCCGCACCGCTCCTGCGCGATGAGGTCTCTGCGACTGCCCTCGACGACGCGGTGGCCGTGTGAGTCGCGCGGAGGCGGAACGCCTGTCGGACGTCCGCGGTGCGATCACACGCTGCATCGCCTACCGCAACTATCTCGATTCGCCCGAGCTCGGGCCGATGGCGTATGACGCGGTGCTCCGCAATCTTGCGGTGATCGGCGAGGCCGTGAAGGCGCTCCCAGACGACTTCAAGGACCAGCACCCCGACGTCCCCTGGACTTCGATCGCCGGTCTGCGCAACCTCGTCGTCCACGAGTACTTCCGGGTCAACCCGGACCAGATCAGGGGCATCGTCGACAACCAGCTGTCGCACTTGCTGACGGAACTGGGCTGATCCTCTACCGGGAGCGGGCTTGCCCAGCGGGCGCTCGACCCGCTCAGCCCGGCACGGGCAGGTAGCCACACGGCGGGACACCGCCCTTGTCCGAGCTGTCCTGGACGTACATGAGCTGGTTCCAGCCGTCGACGATGCTCTGCCCGTCGGGGGTGATGTCCAGTGCCTGGATGTCGCCGCCGGTGAGCATGACCGGGGCATCATCGGCGGGCCACGGGCGCGGGCCGTCGTCGCCGAGGTCGGAGCCGGGGAAGTTCAGTCCCTGCCCCTCGACGTAGGGACACTGCAGGGCGCTGATCGTCGGGCTGGTCTGCCAGGCGTAGCGGCCGTCGACCGCCACCGTGACCTGCTCGCTGCTCGTGGGCGTCTGCGAGCACGCCTCGCCCTCGCGCACCAGCCGGCTGATCCCGACGACGCCCGGCTCGACGACCGAGATCTCCTCGGTGACGTCGCCGCAGCGCAGGTCGGTGGCCAGCGCCGGCAGCACCTGCCGGGCGTCCTGCGCCGCCGGGTCCCAGAGCCACACGTAGAGCGAGCGTTCGGTGCCGTTGCCCTCGTCGAAGGTGAGCGTGATCAGCGCGTCGTCGTGGCCGTCGCCGTCCACGTCGGTGTACGTGGTGTCGGCGTTGTCCAGGTGGACCCGTCCTCCGAAGTCGCCGTAGGTCGTCTCGCCGTCGACGAGGTCGAAGGTGCCGCGGAAGCTCACCCCGTCCTCCCACGCGCGGTTGCCGAGGTCGACCTGCGCGATCTCACCGCCGGAGCCGCCACCGTCGTCCGGGCTGCCGCCGGATCCAGCGCCGCCCGAGCCGTCGCTGGTCTCGCCGGCGGTGACCGTGCTGGTGCTGGTCGAGGCGTCGCTGCCGTCGCTCGATGAGCCGGAGGCGCTCGGCGTGACTGTGGTGGTGCTCGTGCTGTCGGTCGAGCCAGAGTCGTCGCCACTCGAACCACCGCTGCCCGAGCCGCACGCGGCGAGCGTCAGCGCGGCCGCCATCACGACGCCGGTCCCTGCGATCCTGCGCACGACTCACCCCCGACGTCTCGTGGGTCTCGAACGCTACTCCCGTCCGGTGGCAGCGGTTGTGACGACGGCGTGACGATCTGTGCCGGGCGCTCCGGCTCGCGCAGCGATCTCCCCAGGCAGCTCGGCGCCTAGGCTGAAGCGGTGGCGACGATCCTGATCTGCCTGCAGCCCTTCGCCGGGCACGTCAACCCGGCGATGCCGCTGGTCCGCGGCCTCGTCGAGGCCGGTCACCGCGTGGTCGTCATGACCGGACGGGACCACGCCGACGCCGTCCGCCGGGCCGGAGGTGACCCCGTGGGGCTACCTCCGGGGACGGACACGGCCGACCCCGAGGTCGTGCGTCGGTTGGCCCGACGGAGCGAGCTCGGTCTGCTCGCCCGCATGCGCGATGACCTGGCGGGCTTCGTCGAGCCCATGGCCGAGCAGTCGCGGGTGATCGACGCGGTCGTCGCCGAGAGGGGCGTCGATGTCGTGGTCGCCGATCCGATGTTCTTCGGCGCACTGCCCCAGGCTCTGCGTGCCGAGGGGCCGCCCGTGCTGGTGCTGGGGCTGCTCCCGCTGATGCGGCCCGGCGGTGGGAGCATGCAAGGGCGTGCCGAGCGGTGGATCATGACCCGGCTGCTGCGTCCGGTGCAGCGCCTCGCCCAGGAGCAGGCAGCTCATCGTGGCGTCGTGCTCGACCGGTTCTTCATGTGGTGGACCACGGCCAGCGACGGTGTGCTGCAGCTGAGCGGTCCCAGCTTCGAGCCCGCCGCTCGAGAGGACGGCGGAGGCGCCCCCATCCACTTCGTCGGGCCGCTGACCCGCAGCGACGGTGCCTTGCCGCCGTGGTGGACCGAGCTGCGCGCGGACCGGCCGACCGTGCTCGTGACCCAGGGGACGCTGGCGAACGCGGACGCCGCAGAGCTCATCGACCCGGCGCTGGCAGCGCTCGCCGACGCCCCGGCGAACGTCGTGGTCACCACCGGCGGAGGAGCGACGCCGTCGGTGGTGCCGAGCAACACGTGGGTCGCCGATCACCTGCCGCTGGACTCGGTGCTGCCTCGCTGCGCGCTGCTGCTGACCAACGGTGGGTACGGAGGGGTGCAGCTGGCCCTGCGCCACGGGGTGCCCGTCGCGCTCGTGGGTGCGACCGAGGACAAGGCCGAGGTGCTGGCGCGGCTGCGCAGCAGCGGTGCGGGAGAGGGGATCCGGACCGTTCGCCCGCGTCCCCGCCAGGTACGTCGGCTCGTGGAGCAGATCCTCGGAGACGAGCGCTACCGACGCCGAGCCACGGCGCTCTCCGAGGAGATCGAGCGCTGCGGAGGCGTTGCCGCGGCCGTCGAGATCATCACGGGTGCTGCACGCTCATCGTCGGTGCGCGTGCAGAGGCCTCGCGCGGAGTGCGGCCGGGTCCAGGGAGACACATGCTGGGTGGTCTACATCGGACCTGCAGACCATGGTGCAGGCTGGTCCTCAGGGCTGGAGCCCGTCGCCGCGGCCTCCACCGAGGAGCAGGCTCACCAGCTGCTCGAGCGGCTCCTCAGCGTCACCCCCGGCCGCGCGAACCTCATCGAGGACTATCCCTACCGCGCCGACGACGAGCGACACGGGGGAGGTGCCGGCTCCGGGCGGACGGTGCACCTGGTGGTGACCCTCGACGACGGCCCTTCGGTCAGCACCGTCTTCGACTCCATCGACGAGGCCGGCAGGCACGCCGACGATCTGCGCCGACTCGGGGAGGCCGGCGTGACGATCATCGACATGGTGATGGACGTCCTTCCGTCGTGACCGGTCGGCTCGACGTCGGCACGCATCCACGCGGCCAATGGAAGGCGAGCCGCTAGCGTTCCCTCATGGCGCACCCGCTGATGGTGGACGAGGATGACCCGCTGCTGGGGCGAGTCCGCGAAATCGCGCTGGCCCTGCCCGGCGCCGACGAGAAGATCAGCCACGGGCACCCCGCCTTCTTCACCCGCAAGGTCTTCGCCTATTTCGGTGGCTCGCTGAAGGTCGATGGCGAGTGGGAGCAGCGGGCGCGCTCGGTCGTCGTCAAGCCGGACGAGGACGAGGCCCGGGCGCTGCTGGAGGACCCGCGCTGCTACCGGCCCGCCTACCTCGGACCCAGCGGCTGGGTCGGTCTCGACCTCGACGCGTGCACCCACTGGGACGAGGTGGCCGAGCTGGTCGAGGCGTCGTTCCGGGAGACCGCAGGCGTGCGCCTCGTCGCCGAGCTCGACGCCCGCGGCTGACCGATCCTGCCTGAAGGGGTTGACAGGGGAGAGGTCTGGCGAGACAGTGAAGTCACTGCTTATATAAGGAAGTAGCGATGAAACAGGCGACCGACCCGTTGAGCCGGGTCTTCAGCGCGCTGGCCGACCCCACCCGACGCGGCATCCTCGACCGGCTGTCGCAGGGGGAGTCCACCGTCGGCGAGCTGACGACCCCCTTCGGCATGAGCCAGCCGGCGATCAGCCAGCACCTGCGCGTGCTCGAGGACGCCGGCCTCATCACGCGCACCCGCCAGGCCCAGTACCGGATCTGCGCGGCGCGGCCGGAGGGGCTGAGCGAGGCCGACGACTGGGTCAGCCGCCACCGCGAGATCTGGACCGGTCGCCTCGACCGGCTCGAGGAGACCATCACCGGCCTGACCACCGACTGAGCGAAGGGCGGCCGGCACCGGCCGCCACGAGAGGAGCCCGCATGAGCACCGAGACCGACTCGATCACCCTGACCCGCACCCTGGACGCCCCCCGCGAGACGCTGTGGCGCGCCTGGACCGACCCGGAGATCGCCGCCCGCTGGTGGCACCCGCACGACGTCACCGTGGCCGAGGGCAGCACCCATATCGACCTGCGCGTCGGCGGCGAGTACGGCTACCTCATGGTCGACCGTGACGGCGGCGAGTACCCGACCGGCGGCACCTACCTCGAGCTGGACCCGCCCGGGCGCCTGGTCTGCACCTGGCGCGAGCCGGGGGATGAGGACGGCATCGCGCCGGTGCTCACCCTCGACCTGGCCGACCTCGGCGACGGGCGCACCGAGATGACCTTCCACCTGGCGAAGGTGCCTGGCGAGAGCCACGAGGGCATCGACAGCGGCTGGCGCGAGGCGTTCGAGGAGCTCGAGACCACCCTGGCGCGAGGCGATGTCGGACCCGCCGCCGACGGGCGCGAGCGGATGATCCGCAGCCGCGTGGTGCCGCTGCCGGCCGAGGCGATCTTCGCCGTGCTCGCCGACCCGGCTCGCCATCACGAGACCGAGCCCGGGGACTGGGTGCGCAGCGCGGTCGACCCGCAGCCGATCACGCAGGTCGGGCAGGTCTTCAGCGTCAACATGTTCGTCGAGGGTCAGGGCGACTACGTCATGGACAACCGTGTGGTCGCGCTGGAGCCGGATCGCGTGATCGCCTGGGCGCCAGGGCAGTACGACGATAGGGGCGAGCTCGGCCCGACCTGGTGGACGTGGCGCTACGACCTCGCGCCGAGCGGGGACGGCACCGAGGTGACGATCACCTACGACTGGACCGACACCCCGGACTTCTTCCGCCGCGAGGTGCCGATGCCGCCCTTCCCGGCCGAGTTCCTCGACGAATCGCTGGCGAGCCTGGAGCAGGCTGCGGGGTCGTCGCGATGAAGATCGTCATCACCCAGAACATCACGCTCGACGGCCGGATCGAGATGCTCGACGACTGGTTCGACCCGGCCACCGAGACCCCGGACCTGACGGAGGAGACGCGCAGGCAGACCGAAGGCGAGGAGCTGCTGCTGCTCGGCCGGCAGACCTTCACCGACTTCCGCGGGTACTGGCCGCACCAGAGCGGCGAGACCGCCGACATGGTCAACGGGGCGGCGAAGGGGGTCATCACGAGCACCCTCACCGACCCGGAGTGGGACACCGCGACCATCCTCGGCGACGACCCGGTCGCGGTCGCCCGTGAGCTGCGCGAGCAGCCGGGCGGCCACGCCTGCGTCACCGGCAGCATCCAGGTCAGCCACGCTCTGACCCGGGCGGATCTCGTCGACGAGTACCGGCTCTTCGTCTACCCGGCCTGGCAGGGACGCGGGCGTTCGCTCTTCCCCGAGGGCGAGGCGCCGCCACAGCTGGAGCAGGTGCGCCACGTCGCCTTCAGCGGCGGGGTGACCTTCCTCGCCCTTCGTCCCTCGTCTCGGCCGTGAGCGACGCACGGCAGACCGCTCTGGCGTTCCTGAGCGCCTGGGCCGAGGGTGACACGGAGGTCGCCGGTCGGTACCTGGCGCAGGACGTCACCTTCGAGAGCCCGCGGGCGAGTCTGACCGGACGAGCGCCGGTGCTGGCGGCGATGGCCGAGTTCGCGGTGGCGGTGACCTCCATCGACGTCCTCGCAGTCACCGCCGAGAAGGACACGGCGATCGTCATGTACGACATGCACACCGAACCCGTCGGGACCATCCGCGCGGCCGAGTGCTGCACCGTGATCGAAGGCCTCATCACCAGCGACCGGCTCGTCTTCGACACGGCTCTGCTCGGCCGAGGCTAGCCCCGGCAGCCGGGGTGGGAGCGGAGATATCCTCGCGCGGTGGATCACGCGCGCTTCGGATCGAGGGTGCTCACCGAGCCCGTCGCGCTCACCCACGACCCGGCCGACCTCGACGCCGGGGGAGACTGGGCGGTCGTCGTCACCTTCGAGGGCGAGCTCACCGCGGTCCGTTTCGCCCGAACCGATCAGCCTGTCCCGCAACCGGACCCGTGGACGCCGGTGACAGCGGCGTGGAGATCCTCGATGGACGAAGGGGAGTACCGCCGCGGCGTCGCCACGATCCGCGAGCACATCGCCGCCGGCACCGTCTACCAGGTCAACCTCTGCCGGATGCTCAGCGCGCCGCTGCCCGAGCACGCCCATCTCCCGGCCCTGGCGCACGTGCTCGCGGCCGGCAACCCTGCCCCCTTCGCCGGTCTCGTGCACGTCCCCTCGGCCGGGCTGGACGTCGTCAGCGCCTCGCCCGAGGCCTACCTGATCCGCGACGGCGACCGGCTGGTCTCCCGACCGATCAAGGGCACCGGGGCGTCCGCCGCCGACCTCGGCGCCAAGGACCACGCCGAGAACGTCATGATCACCGACCTCGTCCGCAACGACCTCAGCCCGGTGAGCGAGCCCGGCACCGTGGCCGTCGAGGAGCTGTGCGCCGTCGAGCAGCACCCCGGGCTGGTGCACCTGACGAGCAGCGTCGCCGGTCGGCTGCGGCCCGGCGTCACCTGGCCCGACATCCTCGCGGCTACCTTCCCGCCCGGCTCGGTCAGCGGGGCGCCGAAGTCCTCGGCGCTGCGGATCATCGACGAGCTGGAGTCGAGCCCGCGGGGTGCCTACTGCGGGGCGGTCGGTTGGATCGACGCCGACGCCGGCCGCGCGGAACTCGCCGTGGGCATCCGCACGTTCGTCGCAGAGACAGCGCGGAACGAGACGCAGGGTGAAGAGACTCAGGATCATGCCCGGGTGCTGCGCTTCGGCACCGGCGCCGGCATCACGTGGGGCTCGGACCCGGCCGCGGAGTGGCGGGAGACCGAGCTCAAGGCAGCACGCCTCATCGGTCTGGCATCTGGGAAGGTAGGCGCATGAGCGGCACGACGGTCTGGGTCAACGGTTCGCTGGTCGACGAGGACGAGCGCAGCCTCTCCGCCCTCGACCACGGCCTGACGGTGGGGGACGGCGCGTTCGAGACGTGCAAGGTCATCGATGGGGAGATCTTCGGCCGCACCCGTCACCTGCGCCGGCTGGAGCGCACCCTCGCCGGCCTCGGCCTCACCGGCTTCGACGCCGACCGCCTCGACGAAGGGATCGACGCCGCCCTCGCCGCGGCCGGACCGATGCCGCTGGGGCGCATCCGCTGGACCGTCACCGGCGGGGTCGGGCCGCTCGGCTCCGACCGCACCAGCGGCGAGCTCACCTACGTCATCGGCCTCGTGCCGGCCAAGCCCCTGCCCAGCCACGCCCGCGTCGCGACCGTGCCGTGGACGCGCAACGAGCAGGCCGCGACCGCCGGGCTGAAGACCACCTCGTACGCCGACAACGTCATCGCCCTCGCCCGGGCGCGCGAGCACGGCGCCGACGAGGCGGTGCTGCGCAACACCCGCGGCGAGCTCTGCGAGGGGACCGGCTCCAACGTCTTCGTCGTCCAGGACGGGGTCATCCTCACCCCGCCGCTGGAGTCCGGCTGCCTGGCCGGGATCACCCGCGCGGTGACCATCGAGTGGTGCCGCGAGGCCGGGCTCGAGGTGCGCGAGCAGACCCTGCCCGGTGAGGCGCTCGTCACCAGCGACGAGGCGTTCCTGACGAACACCATGCGCGACGTGCAGCCCATCGCTACCGTCGACGGGGACAGCCTGGCCGAGGAGATGCCGGTGACCGCTCAGGCGGCGGCGATCTTCGCCGAGCGGGTCGCGGAGAGGATGGACCCGTGAGCGTCACGGTCGACAAGCACGAGCGGCGGCGGCGCGCCTACGACGACGGCGGCAACCGGCGCGGCTACCTCGACGTGCGCCGCGACCAGCACGAGATCGCCCAGCGCGAGCTGCAGGAGCAGTTCGGCGACGACAAGCGGATCGACGTCGAGGACGACCCGATCGCCTGGCGCCGCAAGATCCGGCAGAACCCGGCGGGTGCGCTGGCCTGGCGGATCGGGATCTTCGTCGTGGGGCTGGTGCTCATCGTCGCCGGCATCCCGATGGTCCCGCTCGTCGGACCGGGCTGGGCGGTGATCTTCGTCGGCCTCTTCCTGTGGAGCACCGAGTTCATCTGGGCGCGGCGGGTCACCCAGTTCATCAAGGCCGAGGTGCGCACCTTCAACATCTGGTACCCCTCGCTGCCGTGGAAGGCGAAGGTGCCCATCGGGGTGCTCACCGTCGTCTTCTGCTGGCTGTGCTTCTACGTCGTGCTGCTGCTGCTCGGGGTGCCGGACTGGAGCCCGGACCCGGTCAAGGGCTGGCTGGAGTCGCTGCCCGGCCTCGGCTGAGCCTGGTCGTCGGGTCTCACTCTTGCCTGGGGCGCGGCCGGTGCACTGCCGCCGAGGGACGGGCGCGGCGCCGATGCGGGACCGGTGCGGGGCCGATGTGACGAAGGGGGAGCCCGCCGGGTACTCTGCTCCGGCACCACCCGCCACGGCAGGTGGAGCCCACGGACGTGTAGCTCAGCTGGTTAGAGCGTTCGCTTCACACGCGAAAGGTCAGGGGTTCGAGTCCCTTCACGTCCACCACGCACGAGGCTCGAATCCTTGCCGACAGAACCGTTGGCTGGGGGTTCGGGCCTTCGGCGTTCTCCAGCCAATCCCTGTGCCCACGGTCCGCTCGCCCACGCTCACTTCTGCGACCGGCTGCCGTCGTCCGTGGACGCCTGCTCACCAGACCTGACGAGCAGTGACCTTCGGATGGGTGGTGCGGGACCGTTCCAGCCCGCACACGACTGCGGCCACGGCCGCGACAGGTACCCACGCCATGCTCGCGATCAGGGCCCCGGCGGTCGCGGTGCCTGCAGAGCCCGCGGCGATCTTCAGGGCTCCGACCCAGAGGAACACCTGCCCGCGCGCCTCCGCGGGTGCGTACTCGCTCCGGGCGGCGAGCGTTGCGGCGAAGAAGAAGGCGTTCGCCGCCCCCGTCCCCTCGCCCGCGTCCGACCTGCTCGATCAGTCCTCGGCGGCCGCGACGGTGATGTGCCGGTCCGCGCCTGGCTGCTCCAGCTCGTCGACCACCGCGACCGCGAGGTCTTCGGCGCTGATCCATGACTTCCCGTCCTGCGCGGTGAGCAGGGTGGTCGTGCCTCGGCGGTAGCGCCCGGTGCGCGTCCCCGGCTCCAGCAGGGCAGGAGGGCTGAGGTAGGCCCATGCCGCGTCGGGTGCGCCTGGCACACCTCGAGCTGGCGCACGCTGACCCCGGCGACCTGCCGCCACGCCGGCGGCACGTAGCGAGGATCGTCGACGACCAGGGTGCCTGGCCGGTCGGGGGAGCGGAGCGGGCCCGCCCCACCGACGACGAGCACCCGAGCGTCGAGCCGCTGCGCGCTGTGTAGCACCACCTCGGTGGCTGCGGCCACCAGCTCCAGATCGCCGGGCGCGGCGCGCACCGCGAGGACCAAGGCGTCCGCCCACGTCAGGGCCTCGTCGACCTGCCGCGGGTCGGTGGCATCCACCCGACGCGAGTCGACGGCGGGGGACGGGCGGGGCGCCGGGGTGCGGGCCGCCGCGGCGACGTCGTGGCCACGCGTGACGGACTCGGTGACGACACGGCTGCCGACCATGCCCGTGGCGCCGATGACGGTGATCTTCACGAGGGAAGCCCTTCGGTCCGGGGCGGGTGGATGTGCGGCGGGGCGTGAGCTGGCCGCAGACCATCGCCGTCAGCGCGACGACGAAGCCGACGACCTGCGTCGAGGTCAGCACCTCGCCGGCGCCGAGCGTCGCGGCGACCCCGCCCGGCAGCCGCTGCGCCGCGACGAAGAGCAGCGGGAAGAAGGCGCCCATGTTGAGCACCCCGAGCACCGTGCTGCGCCACCACCACGCCCCGTGCGGCAGCCGGCGGCCCAGCGCGAGCGCGATGATCCCGGCGGGCAGGCACCGCAGGAGCGCGGCGAAGAGCGGGTGCCCCTCCGGCAGCAGGTGCGTCGTGACGATGTAGGTGGTGCCCCACACCGCCGGCGCCAGCGCGGTGAGGGCGATCCACCCCACCCGAGGGTCGGTGCCGCTGGCGGGTCGAAGGGGTACGGTCCGGGTCGTCGTCGTGCTCACCCCTCGATCCTCGGGCGAGACATAGGCATGAGTCCAAGACATGCTTGTCATCGCAACGATCGACAGACACGATGCATGCATGGAGCTGCAGCAGCTGCGCTACGTGCTCGCCGTCGAGGAGGAGCGCAGCTTCACCCGGCTGCGGCGCGCTGCCACGTCGTCCAGTCCGCGCTGAGCCATCAGATCAAGGCCCTGGAGCGGGAGATCGGGGTGCAGCTCTTCGCCCGCAGCAGCCGTCGGGTCGAGCTGACCGCCGCGGGGGCCGCCTTCCTGCCGGAAGCCCGAGCCAGCGTCGCCGCAGCCGATCGCGCCCGGGCCGAGGCTGCGGCGGCGACCGGCGAGCTGCGCGGCACCCTGGCCATCGGCCTCATCCCGACCGTCACCGCGGTCGACATCCCGGACCTGCTCGGCACCTTCCGGCAGGCGCACCGCGAGGTGAGCGTCTCCCTGCGGGTGGGGGCCAGCGACGAGCTGGTCGCCGCAGTCATCGCAGGGGCCCTGGACGTCGCCTTCCTCGGGCTCGCCGAGGACGCACCGGTGACCGGCGTCTCCTCACGCGACCTGGCGCACCACCGCCTCGTCGCGGTGGTCGGCGATGACCACCTGCTGGGGCAGCGACGTAGGCTTCGGCTCGCCGACCTCGGCGAGCACCCCTTCGTCGACTTCCCGGCCGGCAGCCCCGGTAGGGCGCAGTCCGACCGCGCCTTCGAGCGCGCCGGCCTCACGCGTGAGGTGCCCTACGAGGTCACCAGCACCGACCTGGCGCTCGGCCTCGTCCGCGCCGGGCTGGCCGTCGCCCTGCTCGCCCCGCAGATGGTGCCCGAGCAGGACGGCGTGCGGTCGATCCCGGTGCAGGGCGGCCCGACCCGCGTCGAGCACCTCGCGTGGAGCGGCTTCAACCCCAGCCCGGCGGCGACCGCCTTCGTCGACCTTGTCCAGCGCGAGCAGTGACGCCGCTCTGGGACCGTGCCGGCTCTACGCGTGCTCGTCCTCCTGGTCGAGAACGTTCGCGTGGTGCTGCTGGGAGAGCAGCACGAGAGCGTCGAGCAAGGGGCGTCGGAGGATGCTGCCGAGGACGACCCCGCGGATGGTCGCATCGAGGCTGTCGGCGCCAGCGACGGCCTGGACATCGATCCGCCCGACGGCATCTGCTGCTCGCGCGTAGTCGTCGAGACGGTCGACGAGCATGGTGAGGTCCTCGGCCTGCAGCTCGGCCACGGCTCGGATCGCTGCCGAGTGGGCGGGTGACCCGGGCTGGTACCGCCACCCGCGTGCCTCGATCACGTGGGCCAGCGTCTCGGCGGCCGCTGGCTCCACGTCCTCGCTGTCCTCGTCGCCCCTTTCGCCCACGAGCGCATCCTGCGTGACGGCCATCGCGTCGAGGATGGAGGACTGCCCGCTGACGACCTGGACGACCTCGCGGATCGTGTCCAACGGAAGCCCAGCGACCTTCGCCAGTGCGCGGATGAGCCGGAGCCGTTCGAGGTGCGACGCGTCGTACACGGCCTGGTTCACGCTGGTGCGGCGGCCAGGTTGGAGCAACCCCTCACGAAGGTAGAACTTGATCGTCGCGACGGTCAGCCCGGAACGCGCGGCCAACTCAGCCATTCGCATCTCCGTCACCGCATCTCCCTCGTCGTCGCCGCGGCTAGCGATCCGTCCTGCCTTGTGCCCACCTTGCGGATACTACTACTATCCATAAATAGATAGGTGCACTAGCCAATAGGAGGCGAGATGGCACGGATCGCGGTCCTGGGCGCGACCGGGTACCTGGGTGGCCACGCGGTGACCCGCTTGCAGGCCGACGGGCACGAGGTGCGCGCGGTCGTTCGCGCCCCGGAGCGGGCACGGCTTCCCGAGGGCGTCGTGGTCGTGCAGGGCGATGTCACCGAGCCGGCGACGCTGCCGGCCGCGCTTGCCGGCACGGACGGCGTGCTGCTCGCCCTCAACGGTGGCGGCGATGTCGAGCTAGCCGTGCAGGTGGAGCAGCAGGGCGTCGCGAACGTCGCAGCTGCTGCTGAGGCCGCGGGCATCGGTCGAGTCCTGCTCATCTCAGGCATGTTCGCGCAACCGGCGTACGCGGCGTACCCGTGGGAGCAGGCCAAGGCGCGCGGTGAGCGGATGCTCATGGACAGCTCCGTCGCCTCCACCGTCTTCCGGGTCGGCTTCATCAACGAGACGCTCGCCAGCTTCGTGCGCGGCGGACGTCCGGTCCTCATCGGACGTCAACGTCACCCGGTCCGACCGGTCGCCGTGGGTGACGTCATGGCCGCGGCGTCGACGGCGTTCGGACGTCCGGACACGGCCAACCAGGTCTACGACGTGGCAGGAGGGCAGGAGATGACGTTGCGAGAGGCGGCCGCCGCGTACGCCAGCGCCATCACCGGTAGGAGCATCGCCCCGTCCGCGGTGCGGGTGCTGCCGCTCTGGTTCATGCGGGCGGTCAACCGTCTCTTCCTCAGGGGGCGGATGACCCGGCCCCTCGGCATCCTCACGAGCATGGATCGCCACGGCGACGTCACTGACACCACCGCCTGGTTCCGCGACTTCGGCGCACCGCCGACCCCCTTCACCCAATGGGTCGCCCAGCAGCGGGACAGCGTCGAAGGGAGGTCGTGAGCGTGAGCTGGCTCGAGATCGCTGCCATCCTCGTCGTCGGATTCGTGGGGTCTGCCGAGTTCGGATCCGCCGTGCTCGTGCACCCGGTCATCCGCACCCTCGACCCCGACCATCAGCTCGTGGTCGAGCAGGGCCTGCTGAAGACGTTCGGTCGGGTCATGCCCATCGGCATGACCCTCACCACCGTCCTCGGCGTCAGCCTGGCCGTGTCCATGCCCTCGGCGTGGCTCGTCGCGGCCGCCGTCAGCCTCGGTATCGCGCTCGTGGTCACGATCATCGGGAACGTGCCGATCAATCTGCGCACCGGACGCATCCACGCGGAGCGTGCGCCGGAGGGCTTCATCGCCATGCGGCGCCGTTGGGACGTCTTCCAGCTCATCCGCGGATCGCTCCAACTCGTCGGCTTCGTCCTCGTCACCGTGGGCGTCGTCAGCGGGTGACGCCCGCCGCCAGCACCCGCCGGCTGACCGTGACCTGCTCACCGAGCGAGCCCAGTGCCGACGCCAGCTCGTCGACCGCCGCGGTGAGCGCGTCGTCGCTCATCGGCCCCAGCGCGTCGAGGATGAAGAAGGCGCGGGTGGTGCCCGTGCTCAGGGCGGTGCGCGGCCCCTGCCGCCAGTTCCACCGCCGACAGGTCACCCCGTCGTCATCGCACCACACGACCTCACCCGGTGCCGGGTGCTCCACCGCCGGCTCCCCGCTGACGACGGTGGCGAAGGGCTCGTCCCCGGTCGCCCGGACCAGCCGAGCCGCCCCGACATAGGCATCGAGGTCCTCGCCGCCGATCGGCACCTGGTGGCGCACCGAGACCGCGTTGTAGATGTCGGTCAGCGGGTTGATCCGGGGCAGCCCGTCGTCCACCCGGCGGGTCAGCGCCTCCAGGCTGTTGCGGGTGCGCTGCGGCTTGGCGCCGAAGGCGCGGTACGCCTCCCGCCAGGCGGCGATGTGCGCCAGCTCCTCGACCGGGCTGTCCGCGAGCAGGCCGCGCGCGTGCTGCTCGGCCTCGACGAGCATCACCTCGGCGCGCTCCGAGCCGGCGTCGCTGGCCGGGTCCAGGCCCTCGACGACGAGCAGCGCCGCGCGGTAGTCGGGCCGCAGCTCGCTCACCGCGGGCTCGATCGTGCAGGCGGCGAGGAAGGTGTCGGGGTCGTGCGGCACGGGAGTCTCCATTCGATCAGGGTGCGGGGTCATGCGTCGTCCAGGTCATCGTCCAGATGCTCGAGCAGGCGGCGCACGATGTCCGGCACCCGGACGGTGACGGCCGCCCAGAAGAGGTCGTCGTTCATCCCGCGGTAGCCAGCGTGCGCGGCGATGTTCCGGGTCGTGCGGATCGCGACGACCTCGTCCTCGCTCAGCGGCCCGTGAGCCATGTTGAGCTCGGGCCGCTCCAGGAGCGAGGCGAGTCGGAGGATCACCATGCTCGCGACGTCGTAGGCCGGGTGCCCGTCGGCGAAGTGGTCCCGCCCTGCGTCGCGGACGATCTCGGTCCGCCGCACGATGGCGCGCAGCTCGGTGAGGGCGTTCTCGGTGTCGCGCCGGCCGGCCTCGGGCGCCGTGCGCCGGGGGCGAGGGCTGAAGCGGGGCTCCTCCGACGGCCCGTCCGTCACGGCTGCACCGCCATGACCGTCGTGCACCCACCAGAGTCATGCACCGCCATCACAGCGCTACCGCCTCTGGCTGGGCCAGGTCCGCGGCGGCGTCGCCCCGGTCAGACACCACGTCCACCGGGAAGCCGGTGAGGCGGCGCACCTCGTCGCTGAAGAGCGCCACGTCGAAGAGGTCGGTACCTGGGGCGATGGTGACCAGCAGGTCGATGTCGCTGTCGAAGCCGTCCTCGCCCCGCAGGGTCGAGCCGAAGACGCGGAGGTTGCTCAGGCCGTGACGAGCAGCGGCCTCGGTGATCTCGCGCGCATGCTCGGCGAGGGGGAGCGAGGGGCGGTAGTCGGCCGCACGCAACAGGCGCTCCAGCATCTCGTCCGAGACCCGCCGCGAGCCGGCCTCGATCTGCGCCAGGCTCGGCTGCCGCACGCCGGCCCGCTCGGCGAGCTCCGTCTGTGTCAGCCCAGCGTCGAACCGGGCGCGACGGACGAGCTCAGCGGCTCGGTCCAGGGCGAAGCGACTCACCTCCGCACTATAGCAACGTGCTATACGCGTCAGGCAGCCTCGCACGACCCGGTCGGCACCGGCGCGGTCAGCGACGCCGCCTGCGCGGCGACCGGCTCGACCACCGAGATCGGCACCGCGTAGCCGACGTCCTCCACGGCCGCGCTGCTGGCGAAGATGATCCCGGCGACGTCGCCGTCGGTGTCCAGCACCGGGCCGCCGGAGTTGCCGTGATCGACCTCGGTGGCCAGCGTGAGCACCGACCGGTTGCCGGTGCCGCCGTCGGTGGTGACCACCGTTCGGCGCTCGGAGACCATCTCGGCCGGCTCCAGGGTCAGCGGACCGCCGCGGGGGTAGCCGGCCACGACTGCCTCGTCGCCCGTCTCGACGGCGCGGCTGATCCTCAGCGCGGGCGCGTCGAGACCGCTGGTTGCGATGACCGCGAGGTCGTTGTGCTCGTCGACGTAGACCACCTCGCCGCCGACCGGCAGCTCGCCGGGGGCGCGGACGCTCGGGTCGTCGATCCCGGCGATCACGTGCGCGTTGGTGATCACCCGGTCCGGGGCGACGACGACGCCGCTGCCGCTGACCCCGGTCTGGCACTCCTGCGCGGTGCCGCTGACCTTGACCACCGACCCGATGGACTCCTGCACCGCCGCGGTGTCGACATCGACGTCGGGGATGCTCGGGCGGGTCGTCGGGCCGCCGACCACCTCGGCCAGCCAGGGCTCGCCCCCTTCGAGCAGGCGGGTGAGCAGCACCCCGTCCTGCAGGCTCGTCGGGGTCGCCTCGGCCAGCGCGTGCATCGCCCGGGAGCGCTGCACCGCCTCGGTGACCGTCGGGTTGCCGACCGAGGCCACCGTCGACCCCACGAGCATCCACGCCAGGACCGCGACCCCCACGCTGGCGACCGCGCCGCCGATGGTGTCCACCCAGCGCAGCTTCATCTTGATCAGCCCGGCCCGCAGGTGCTGACCCAGCGTCGCGCCGACCCCGGCCAGCACCCCTACGAGGACCACGGCCGCCCCGACGATCACCGGGACGCGCCAGGCGCTGTCAGCCAGCCACTCGGCGATCCACGGCGCCGCGACGACCGCCGCGGCGAGACCGGCGACCGCGCCGGCGAGGCCGCCGATGGTGCGTCCGAAGCCCCGCGAGGCTCCGGCGACCAGGGCCCAGAGCAGGGTGAGTCCGACGATGATGTCGAGCAGCACGTAGGTCTCCATGGGGGCCTCCTCAGGTCCTCGGGGAACCGTCGAAGGTAGCCACGTCCGCTGTGCGCGACCCGTGGGCGGCTGTGCTGAGGCTGTCAGCCAGGGCGGCGGCAGGGCGCGCCGCGGCTCCCCGGGCCACCCGGACGACCCGGCTCACGGCAGGTCCTTCGCCAGCCAGGCGACGACCTCGGCCGCCGACCCCTCCGGGGCCTGCCGGTAGCCGGTGCCGGCCCACAGGTGCAGCACGTCGGCGTCACCAGCCGCGCCGGCCGCCTTCCGCAGACCGCGGGTGAGGTGGTGCACGGCCGGGTAGGCGACCGGGGCGGTGCCGGTCCACGTGTCGGCGAAGCGGTTGAGCAGGGCCCTGGCAGGGCGGCCGGTGAAGGCGCAGGTGAGCAGCGTCTCGTCGAACCCGTTGTCTGCCAGCGCCGCCCGGTGGGTGGCCGAGGTACCGGCCTCGTCGGTGCGCAGCAGCAGGGTGCCGACGACGACCGCCTCGGCGCCGGCCGCCAGCAGCTCGGCAACCGCGGCCGGGCCGTCGACGCCGCCGGCGGCGACCAGGGGGAGCTCGACGGCCGCCCGGACTGCGGTCAGCACCTCGACGGTGCGCGCCGGCTCGGGGGTGCGGGCGGGGTCGTGGGTGCCGCTGTGCCCGCCGGCGTCGGGGCCCTGGACGACCAGCCCGTCGACCCCGAGGTCCGCCGCGGCGCGGGCCTCGTCCGGCGTGGTCACCGTGGCCAGGACCCGGGTGCCGACCCATTGCAGGGCGGCCACGTCCTCGGCCGGCGGAAGCCCGAAGGTCAGCGAGACCACCGGTACCGGGTCCTGGAGCAGCAGCGCGAGCTTGGCGGGCCAGTGGTCGTCGTCGCTCACCGGCGCCGGGTCCAGGCGCAGGTCGTAGCGGTCGGCCTCGGGCTGGATCGCGGCCGCGTAGGCGGCCACCTGCGCGGCGACGTCACCGACCGGTCCCGGGACGAAGAGGTTGACCCCGAAGGGCGAACCCAGCTCGCGCGCCTGCGCGATGTCCTCGGCCAGCCGCTCCGGGGTGAGGTATCCCGCCGGCAGGACGGGGAAGGCCCCGGCCCGGGCGACCGCGGCCGCGAGGGCGGGCGTCGTCGGGCCGCCGGCCATCGGCGCCGCGACGATCGGCAGCCGGGACTCCAGCAGAGGGGTGCTCACCCCTCCACGGTAGGGCCGGATCCATCGTGCCGCTGCAGCGGTGCCGCGAAGAAGTCCCGCTCCAGGACCGCCGAGGCGCGGAAGGCGGCGAACATCCGCTCCCGCACCTGCGGGGTGGAGCCCGCGGCGAGCGTGCTGACGAGGTCGACCGCGCGGGCGGTCGCCTCGGCGAAATCCTCGTCGGCGTAGGTGGTCAGCCAGGCCGCGTAGGGGTGGTCGTCGGTGCGGTGCTCGGCCAGCCGCGCACCGACGTCGGCGTAGATCCAGAAGCACGGCAGGGCGGCCGCCACCACCTCGGCGTACCCGCCGCGGGCGGTGGTCGCCAGCAGGTGGTCGACGTAGGCGGTCGTCACCGGCCCGGGCAGCGTCTCGGGCTCGTCGCTGCCGCCGAGCCAGCCGCGGTGCAGCTCGAGCTCGGTGACCAGCGCCTGCTGGGCGCACCCGGCCCAGAAGGTCTGCTCGGAGACCGTCGGGGCCCGGCGGCTCGCCTCGGCGAGCACCCGTGCGTAGTCGCCCAGGTAGAGCGCGTCCTGCGCCAGGTACCAGGAGAAGTCGTCGTCACCCAGGCTGCCGTCGGCCAGCGCGCGGACGAAGGGGAGCGCGTCGATCTCGGCGCGCACGTCCGCGATCTGGGCCCACCAGTGCTCGGCCAGCCGGGCCGGCGTGAGCCGGGTCCCGGCCCGTGCCCAGGTCTCCGCCAGGTGGGAGACGGGGCCGTGGCCCTGCCCGACGTGCAGCTCCTCGCCGGCCCGAAGGGCGGTGGTCAGCCACCGCTTCGCCTCGGTCACCGCGGGCTGCCAGGCACCGTGGGTGACCCGGAGCGTGGCGACCGCCGAGGACAGCGAGCACCCGGTGCCGTGGGTGGCGCGGGTCTCGACCCTCGGGGTCGACAGCTCGGTCACGGCGCCGGAGGCGTCGACCAGCGCGTCCCAGATCTCGTCGCCGTCGAGGTGACCGCCCTTCGCCAGCACCGTGACCCCGGTGCTGCGGGACAGCCGTCGGGCCTGGTCCAGCAGCCCGTCCCAGGTGACCGCGGCCGGCTCGGACACCAGCGCGGCGAGCTCGGGGACGTTGGGGGTGATCAGGTCGACCAGAGGCAGCAGGTCACGCAGCGCGTCCTCGGCCTCCGGCTGCAGCAGGTGGTCGCCGCTGGTGGCCACCATCACCGGGTCGAGCACGACGACCGGCGGCCGATGCTCGGCGAGCCACGCGCGGACCACCGCGATGATCTCGGCGTCGAAGAGCATCCCGATCTTCACCGCGTCGATCTGCACGTCGTCGCTGACCGCGACGAGCTGCTCTCGCAGGAAGTCCGGGGGAGGGCGGTGCACCGAGCGCACCCCGCAGGTGTTCTGCGCGACGAGCGCGGTCACCGCCGCCATCCCGTAGCCACCGCTGGCGGCGACGCTCTTGAGGTCGGCCTGCACCCCGGCGCCACCGGTGGGGTCGGTGCCGGCGATGCTCAGCACGCGGGGGACCGGCGCCAGGCCGGGCTCCGTGGCAGACACGGCGTCGCTCATGCCGCGCCCTGATCCCAGGCGGACCGCAGCTCCTGGGCCGCCTGCCGCGGGTCGGCCGCCTGGCACACCCAGGAGAGCACCGCGGCACCGACCAGGCCGGCGCCGCGCAGCCCGGGCAGGTCGTCGGGGACGATCCCGCCGATCGCCACCGCGGGCAGCGGGCTGCCGGCGGCGAGCCGTCCGAGGCCCGCGATCCCGAGTCCTGGCGGGGCGTCCCCCTTCGACCCGGTGGCGCGGACCGTGCCGATCCCCACGTAGTCCACGCGCCCGGGGTGGTCCCGGGCCGCGGCGAGCTGAGCCTCGGTGGCGGCGCTGAGTCCGACGAGCGCCTCGGCACCGAGGAAGCGGCGCACGTGCTCCACGGCGAGGTCGCCCTGGCCGACGTGCACGCCGCTGACCTGCGCACCACGCTCCCGCGCCTCGACGGCGACGTCGACCCGGTCGTTGATGATCAGCGGGACGTGCCCGGGCAGGACGCGGCCCACGGCGAGGGCGAGCGCGATGAACTCCTCCGTGCCGGCCTCCTTGGCGCGCAGCTGCACGGCACTCACCCCGCCCTCGACCGCGGCCGCGACCGTCTCAGGCACGCTGCGGCCTGCGTCGGCGCACTGCCCGGCGTCGGCGACGAGGTAGACGGACAGGTCCGGGGCGGGCGTCGCGCCGGTCACGAGACCCGCCCGCGGGCGGCGAGGATGTCGGCGTCGATCGCATCGAGCGCGTCGATCAGCGCGACGGCGTAGGAGCCGGGCCGCGCGGCCCGCTCCGCCGCGAGCTCGCCGGCCACGGCGTAGGTGCAGCAGGCGGCGACCGTGGCCTCGAGCGGGTCGACATCCCCGGCGACGAAGGCGGCGACGATCGCGCCCAGCGCGCAGCCGGCGCCGGTGATGCGAGCCATCAGCGGGTGGCCTCCCTCGACGCGGACCACCCGCTCGCCGTCGGTGACGAGGTCGGTGGCGCCGGAGACGGCGACGACGCTGCCGGTGCGCCCTGCCAGGTCCTGTGCCGCGGGTAGCGCCTCCTCGGTGCCGATGGTCGCGTCGACGCCGCGACCGCCGGCGCCGCCGGCCAGCGCGCCGATCTCGGAGGCGTTGCCGCGGATCACGGTCGGCCCGCGCTCCAGCAGCTGCTGGGCCAGGGCGGTCCGCACCGGCAGGGTCCCGACGGCCACCGGGTCCAGCACCCAGCGGGGCCGATCCGGTCCAGGCTCGGTCGCCTCGAGCATGGCCGTGCGCTGGTCGTGCTGCGGGGTCCCGAGGTTGACCAGCACCGCCGAGGCGGCGCCACGCGCGAAGAGCCCGGCCTCCTCGGGGATGTCGACCATCGCCGGGGTAGCCCCGCAGGCGAGCAGGGCGTTGGCGACGAGGTTGACCGTCACCGGGTTGGTCAGGCACTGGACGAGCGGATGGTCCTGGCGCACCCGGTCCAGATGGGCGGCGGCAGAGGTGTCGGCTGTCGGCATCATGCGCGACGATCCCTTCGCTAGCGTGAACTAGAGCAGGTTCGACGGGTGTCATCTCAGCCCACGATCGCCGTGGGCACCCCGTGTCACGAGTACGTCGTCGAACGTAGCACGCAGCCACCGCGAGGGGGCCGGGCCGGCGTCAGTGGGGAGGGCGCGCGTGATCAGCGGTCCGCGACCCGCTCCGGGGAGAGGTCCAGCCGCCGCAGCAGCTGCGCGTTGAGCGCGACGATCACCGTGGACGCCGACATGAGGATGGCGCCAACGCTCATCGGCAGGACGAAGCCGATCGGCGCCAGCACGCCCGCCGCCAGCGGCACCGCGACGAGGTTGTAGCCGGCCGCCCACCACAGGTTCTGCTGCATCTTGGCGTAGGCCGCGCGGGACAGCTCGATCACCGAGAGCACCGCCCGCGGGTCGGAGCCGGCGAGCACCACGCCGGCCGAGCCGATCGCCACGTCGGTGCCGGCCCCGATGGCGAGCCCGACGTCGGCCTGGGCCAGCGCGGGTGCGTCGTTGACCCCGTCGCCGACCATGGCGACCCTGCGCCCTTCGCGCTGCAGCTCGGCCACCGTGGCCGCCTTGTCCTCGGGGCGGACCCCGGCGAAGACCCGGTCGATGCCTAGCTCGGCGGCGACCGTCTCGGCGACCGCCTGCGCGTCACCGGTGATCATCACGACCTGGATCCCCTTCGCGTGCAGCGCATCCACGGCCTGCCGGGACTCCGGGCGGATCCCGTCGGCCAGGCGAAGGGCGGCGACCGTCACGCCGTCGCGGAGCACGTGCAGGATGATCGCGCCCTGCTCGCGCCAGTCCTGCGCCACCGACAGCTCGTCGGCGCCGGCCTGCTCCAGCAGGTACGGTCCGCCCACCTGGACGGTGGACCCGGCCACCTGCGCCTGCACGCCCACCGCTGGGGCGGAGGAGAAGTCGGTGGCGCCAGGGACCTCGAGGTCGCGCTCGGCGGCGGCCGCGACGATGGCCCGGGCCAGCGGGTGCTCGCTGCCCGACTCGGCGGCGGCGGCCAGCGCCAGCGCCTCGTCCGCGTCGATCCCGTCGACGGTCTCGACCGCGGTGACGGTGGGCTCGCCCTTCGTCAGGGTGCCGGTCTTGTCGAAGAGGACGGTGTCGACGGTGCGCATCGACTCCAGGGCCAGCCGGTCGGTGACCAGCACCCCGGCGCGCGCCGCGCGCTCGGTGGCGATGGAGACGACCAGCGGGATGGCCAGGCCGAGGGCGTGCGGGCAGGCGATGACGAGCACGGTGATCGTGCGGACGACGGCCTCGTCCGGCATCCCCAGCACGGACCACACGACCGCGGTGATCAGCGCGGCCGCGAGCGCGTACCAGAAGAGCCAGCCCGCGGCCCGGTCGGCGAGGCGCTGAGCCCGCGAGCTGGACGCCTGCGCGTCGGCGACGAGCCGCTGGATGCCGGCCAGCGCGGTGTCGTCCCCGGTCGCGGTGATCTCCACGCGCAGACCGGAGTCGGTGGCGATGGTCCCGGCCACCACCGGGTCGCCGATCTCGCGGCGCACCGGCGTCGACTCGCCGGTGACCATCGACTCGTCCATGCTCGCGCTGCCGTCGACGATGGTGCCGTCGGCGGGCACCGACGCGCCCGGGCGCACCAGGACGAGGTCGCCCCGGATGAGGTCCGCGGGGGAGACGGTGACCACCTGCTCGCCCTCGACCCGCTCGGCCTCGTCCGGCAGGAGCGCCGCGAGCGAGTCCAGCGCGGAGGTGGTCTGGGCCAGCGAGCGCATCTCGATCCAGTGGCCGAGGAGCATGATGACGACCAGCAGCGCCAGCTCCCACCAGAAGCCCAGCTCGTCGCTGAGCAGTCCGAGGCTCGAGCCCCACGAGGAGACGAAGGCCACGGTCAGGGCCAGCGCGATGAGCAGCATCATCCCCGGCTGGCGCGAGCGGATCTCGGAGACGCCGCCGGTGAGGAAAGGGCGCCCGCCCCAGAGGTACATCACCGTGCCGAGCAGCGGGGAGACCCAGGTCAGCCAGCTGTCCTCGGGCAGGTGGTAGCCGACGAGGTCGGCGAACATGTGGTCCGCGGCGACGACCGGGACCGCGATCACGAGCATGATCCAGAAGAGGCGACGGAACTGGGCGACGTGGTCGCCGTGGCCTCCGTGCCCGGCATGTCCCTCGTGCCCTCCATGGGCTGGGTGAGCGTCGTGCCCTTCGTGCTCGGCGTGGGCGTCGAGCCCGTCGTGCGGGTCGTGCCCTGCGTGCTCGCGCAGGTCGTCGGTGGGGTGCTGGCTCATGTGTCGTCTCCCGTCGGGAGCAGGAAGGTCGTCGGCGGGGCGGTGCTGCTCGCCCATCGTCCCGTCATACCCATCAGGGGTACCCTCCACATATACCCATATGGGGTATCTGCGTCAAGTCGTCGGACCACGGCAGAGCGTCGGTCGTAGGCTGGAGGGCATGCCCACCGTCGTGACCGACCGTCAGAACCGTCCCGTCAGCTCCGTGGTCGCCATCCTCGTGGCGATCCTCAGCGCGGGCTACATGCTGCCGTGGGCGATCGCGGCCGTGCGGGGCAACCGCAACGCCTGGTCCGTCTTCTGGGTGAACCTGCTGCTCGGCTGGACCGTCGTCGGCTGGATCATCGCCCTCGTCATGTCGATCCGCGAGCACCGCATCGTCGGCATCCGCTGACGCGCCCTCCGCCGACCCCCTTCTCGCAACTGCCCGGGCAGTTGCGCTCGGTGGGTGAAATTTGCCCGGGCAGTTGCGCAGGGGTGGGGTGATTTGCCCGGGCAGTTGCGCGGGGTGGGGTGATTTGCCCGGGCAGCTGCGCATGCAGGGGTGATTTGCCCGGGCAGTTGCGCAGGGTGGGGTGATTTGCCCGGGCAGCTGCGCGTATCAGGTGTCGCCGAGGAACTCCAGGAGCTCGGTCTCGCGCCAGGCCATCGGGATGGCGAAGGCGTCGATGAGGGTCTGCACGTGCGGGCGCAGCTCGGCGCACCGCTCGTCGACGAGTCCGACCACCGACTTCGCCTGCGACTGGCTGAGCCGGCCGTGCTCGATGAACCACGCCCGGTCCGCCTCGATGGTGCTCAGCACGAAGAGGTCGCAGACCTGCTCCAGCAGGTCGCGGGCCTCACCCTCGGGCGCCTCGTCGATCGCGGCGACGAAGGCCTCGAGCAGCACCCGGTCGATGTGCGCCCGCGCGGTGAGCAGCAGGTGCGGCTGGGCGTCGTTGAAGATCGCGAAGCTGTCCGCGTCGTCGTCCTGGGCCCGCCGCAGCCGCAGCGCCAGGGTCTCCAGCAGGTGCTTCTCCCGGTCCTCGAAGAGGTCGAGCTGGCCGCCGCGGTCGGAGAGGGCGTCGTCGCCGTCCCTCCCGGGCGCCCCGGAGATCAGCCGCTGGATGAGCGAGCCGCCGATGGTCCGCTCGATGACCGCCTCGGTGACCTGCCGCGCGCCGAAGAAGAACGCGCCTCGGCTGTCCATGTCGTGGAAGGCGTCGCTGTAGCTGGTGAGCATGCCCTTGGCCACGAGCTGCAGCAGCACCGTGTTGTCGCCCTCGAAGGTGGTGAAGACGTCGGTGTCCGCCTTGAGGTCGGCGAACCGGTTCACCGACAGGTAGCCGGCGCCGCCGCACGCCTCGCGGCACGCCTGGATGGTGCTCGTCGCGTGCTCGGTGCCGATCGCCTTGAGCCCGGCCGCGCGCGCCTCCAGCTCGCGCTGGGCGTCCTCGCTGGTCTCCTCGCCGGCGGCGATCCGGTGCATCTGCTCCACCAGCGCGTTCTGCGCGAGCATCAGCGCGTAGCTGCGGGCCAGCCGAGGCAGCAGCTTCCGCTGGTGACCCAGGTAGTCGAGGATGACGACCTCGCCGCCCTCGGGGTCCTCGAACTGACGCCGGTGCTGGCCGTAGGTCAGCGCGAGCGTCAGCGCGGTCCGGGTGGCCGAGCCGGCGGCACCGGCCACCGTGATCCGTCCGCGCACCAGCGTGCCGAGCATGGTGAAGAAGCGGCGCCCGCGGCTCTCGATGGGCGAGTGGTAGCGCCCGTCGTCGTCGATGGTGCCGAAGCGGTTGAGCAGGTTGTGCCGCGGCACCCGGACGTGGTCGAAGGTGAGCCGCCCGTTGTCCACCCCGCGCAGACCCATCTTCGCGCCGCAGTCGCCGATGGTGACCCCGGGCATCGTCGCCCCGGACTCGTCGCGGATCGGCACGAGCACGCAGTGCACCCCGTGGTCCTCGCCGTCGACGACGAGCTGGGCGAAGACGGCGGCCAGCGAGGCGTCGCGGGCGGCGTTGCCGATGTAGTCCTTGCGGGCGGCGATCGAGGGGGTGTGGATCTCGATCTCGTCGCTCTCGGGCAGGTAGGTCGCGGTGGTCAGCAGCGACTGCACGTCCGAGCCGTGCCCGGTCTCGGTCATCGCGAAGGACCCCAGCAGGGTGCCGTCGAGCATGCCCGGCAGGTAGGCGTCCCAGTGCCGCTGGGTGCCGAGGTTGGCGATCGCCCCGCCGAAGAGCCCGAACTGCACCCCGGCCTTGACGAAGACGGAGAGGTCGGCGTGGCCGAGCATCTCGATGGCGGTGACCGCGGCGCCGTGCTCGTTGGTGCCGCCCTGCTCGGTGGTGAACCCGTTGCGCCCGAAGTCGGTCTTGGTCAGCTCGAGCACCGCCTGCAGCGTCCGCTCCCGGTGCTGCTCCATGCTCAGCAGCTCCTCGGGCGGACCGAAGACCTCCGGGTCGAGGGTGCTGCGGACCTCTTGGCGCACCTCCGCCCACCGACCGTCGAGGATGGTGCGGATCGCCTCTGCCGTGGTCATGCTCGGCATCGTCGCAGATCAGGCCAGCGTCGCGGGCGACGTTGTGAGGTTGTGCTCATCCCGCGGGAGCCGGGCCAGCGCCAGCGCGGCCAGCAGCGCGGAGCCGGCGCAGATCGACCACACGGTCAGGTAGCCGGAGAGGGGAGCGTGACCGGCGCCGGGGTCGGAGATGCTGCCGGTCGCCGCGAGCGCCACGGCGAAGAGGGCAGAGGCGACGCACCCGCCGATGGTCTTCGTCGCGTTGGTCAGCCCGGCCGCCTCGGCGGTGGCCCCGACCCGTGCGGCCTGCGCCGCAGCGGCGGGCAGGGCGGCGACCAGCGCCCCGGACCCGATGCCGGCGATGCCCATGGCGAGCATCGCGTGCGCCAGGGTGGCGTGCAGCGGCAGGAAGGTGGCGTAGCCCAGCGCGACGAGCACCGCGGCCCCGACGAGCATGCCGCGCACCCCGAGCCGCCGGGCGGCCAGCGGGCTGAGCATCGCCCCGACCGCCATGCACACGACGTAGAGGCCGATGACGTTGGCGATGGCCGCCGCGCTCACCCCCAGCCCGTAGCCCGCCTCGGCCGGGTCGGTCCGGGCGAAGGTGGACAGCGGGATCTGCGCGCCGAGCACGCTCATCCCGAAGAGCGCCGCGGCCAGCTGGACCGGCCACATCCGTGGCGCCGCCAGCGCGTCGACGTCGATGAGCGGCGAGGTGCTGCGCCGCTCGACCCGGACGAAGGCGGCGAGCACGGCCAGCCCCAGCACCAGGAGCAGCCACGCCCACGGGCTGCCCGGTCCGTCCAGCCGGACGACGACGAGCCCGCCGAGCACGCCGGCCAGGGCGAGGGCCAGCAGGCCGGTTCCCGGCAGGTCGAGCCGTCCCCGGGCCACCGGCGCGGCGGTGTCCCGGACGCCGAACCAGATCGCCACGAAGGCGATGGTGGTCGCCGCGGCGGGCACCATGAGCACCGCCTCCATGCCCCAGAGCGGCTGCAGCGCACCGGCGCTCAGCGCTCCGGCGATGACCCCGACCTCAAGGGCGAGCACGAGCAGCGCCGCGCCGCGGCGGACCAGCGCCGGCTGGTCGGGCGCGTCGGCGCTGCGGTCGTGCAGGATGGCGATCTCCATCGGCAGCCACACGGTGTAGACGCCTTGGATCGCCCAGGCGACGAGGAAGGCCCAGAAGCTCCCGGCGAGGGCGACCCCCCAGCCGGCGAGCGCGGTGACCAGGGTGGCCCACAGCAGCACCTGACGGTGGCCGAGCAGGTCGCCGAGGCGAGAGAGCACCGGCACGGCCAGGGCCGCGGTCATGAGCTGCGCGGCCTCGAACCAGTTGACGTCCCCGTCGGCGATGCTCAGGTGCTCGGCGATGTCGCTGAAGAGCGGCGTGTAGTAGCCCTGCAGCACCCCGGAGGCGATCTCGACCGCCGCGAGGAAGCCGACCAGCCGCCAGATCGCCGCGCTCATGCCGGTGCCGGTCCGTCCGCAGCGTCCGTGACCCCGAGCCCGTCCCCGTCAGCGATCCCGACCAGCCCGTCGTCGAGCCCGTCGAGCAGCGCCCGGTACCAGCGCACGCCGTCGTGCAGGTCGGCCACGTGCAGGTGCTCGTCGTAGGAGTGGATCGACTGCCGCTGCTCGGTGCTCATCCGGAAGGGCGCGAAGCGGTAGACCCTGGGACAGATCTCGGTGAAGTGCCGGGAGTCGGTGGCCGCATACATGACGTACGGCACCGGGACCGCCTCGGGGAAGACGTCGGTGACGGTGCGCTCCAGCAGGGCGAAGGCGGGGTCGTCGGTGGGCGAGAGCGGGCTGGGCTCCTGGGACTGGATGACCTCGACGTCGAGGTCGCGCCCGACCACCCGTTGGATGCGTCGCAGCGCCGACCCGGTGCTCTCCCCGACGGCGATCCGCAGGTTGAGCCCGGCCCGGGCGCTGGTCGGGATGACGTTGATCGCCGGCGAGGCGGCCAACGTGGTCACCGCGACGGTCGTCCGGGCCAGCGCCGCCGCCTCTGGGCCGGCGGCGGTCATCACCCGGGCCAGCGCCGGAGCGGCCCGCTCCGCCCGTGCCGCCAGCGGGCGCAGCGCCCGCGGCAGATAGGGCGCCAGCCGTCGCAGCATCTCGATCGCCGCGGGGGAGAGGTGCGCGGGGAAGGGGCGCCGCTCGAGCCGACCCAGGGCCGCGGACAGCCGGGCCACCGGGCCCCCCTTCGCCGGGGTCGAGGCGTGCCCGCCGCGGCCGGAGGCGGTGACGATCACCGAGAGCAGGCCCTTCTCGGAGACGCCGAGCACCCCGAGCGGCTGGGTGACCCCGGGGAAGGCGTCGTCGGCGACGGCGCCGCCCTCGTCGAGGACGAACCACGGCGTCACCCCGAGCTCGCGCAGCCGTCGCACCGCGGCCGGGGCGCCGTCGCCCATGACCTCCTCGGTGCTGCCGAAGGAGAGCCACACGTCCCGGGCCGGGCCGGGACGCTCGGCGAGCAGGAGCTCGACCGCGGTGATCGCGGCGACGAGCTGCCCCTTGTCGTCGAGGGTGCCGCGGCCCCAGATGGTGCCGTCGACGACCTCTCCGGCCAGCGGCGGATGGGTCCACAGGCTCTCGTCACCGACCGGCACGATGTCCAGGTGCGCCATGAGCACCACCGGGTCGGCGTCGGCGGTCGGGGAGGCCGGGTCGGCCGGGATGCGGACCAGCAGGCCGTGCGGCGCGACGGTCTCGACCTCGCCGCGCGCGTGCACCAGCGGGAAGCGTTCGCGCAGCAGGCGGTGGGCCTCCTCGAAGGGGGCCGGGTCGGTGCCGGCCGGGTCGGCGGTGGCCACCGTGGGGAGGCGGAGCAGCTCCTGGAGCGCACCGAGCGGGTCCGGCGGCGACGTCGTCGTCATGGGCGACAACCTAACCCGGTGAGGTACCCCGCCTGCGTGACCAGGCAGGCGAGACGCCGCGCCAGGCGAGGTCGCTGAGCTGCTCGGTGAGCTGGTCGCGCGCGAGGTCGCCGAGCGTGCCGGCCAGCCAGGCGTCAGCCCCGGCCCGGACCATCCCGACCAGGGCGGTGCCCCACACCTTCGCCGGAGCGGGGTCGTGCCCGCGGGCGACGAGGGCCTCGGCGATGAGCTCGCCCATCTGCGCGGCGATCCGTCCGGTGGCGTCGGCGGCCACCTCTGCGGCGCCGCCGGAGCGCTCGGTGCCGACGATCGGGGCGGCGACGATGAAGCGGTAGAGCTCCGGGTCCTGCTCGACGAGCGCCAGGTAGCCGCCGATCGCCGCCGCGATGACCCGCTGCGGCTCGCCGTCGACGGCCGCCAGGTCGGTCTCGGTGGCGGCGGTGAGGGTCTGCCCGAGCACCTCGCCGACCTCGCGCAGGATGAGCTCGTCGACCCGCTGCGCGACCGCCAGGTAGAGGCCGTGCCGGTCGGTGAAGTGCCGGTAGAAGACGGTCTTGCTCGTGCCCGCTCCGGCGGCGATGTCGTCCATGCCGACACCGGCGCCCTGGCTGCGGATGGTGCGCATCGCCGACTCGACGAGCTCCTTGCGGCGCTCCTGGCGATGCTCCTCCCAGCGGGCGCTGCGGCCGTCGGTGGTGGTGCTCACAGTCCCAGGACGGTAGCAGGTACTGGTGGTACCTGCTACCGTCCGTATCGCATAACACGTCGAGGGGTCGGGCTGCTCGCCCTGCACCTCGACGACACGCTGACAACGAGACCTCACCAGGAGACCAGTGGTGGCCACCAACCAGTCCCAGCCGCGCCGCGCCGCCGTCCTCGGCGGCAACCGGATCCCCTTCGCCCGCCAGTTCGGCCCCTACGCCGAGGCCAGCAACCAGGACATGTTCACTGCGGCCCTGGACGGGCTGGTGGCCCGCTACAACCTCGGCGGCCAGCGCCTGGGCGAGGTCGTCGGCGGCGCCGTCATCAAGCACAGCCGGGACTTCAACCTCACCCGCGAGTCGGTGCTCGGCACCACCCTCGACCCGCAGACCCCCGCCTACGACGTGCAGCAGGCCTGCGCCACCGGCCTCGAGGCGGCGCTGCTGGTCACCAACAAGATCAAGCTCGGCCAGATCGAGTCCGGCGTCGCCGGCGGCGTCGACACCGCCTCGGACGCCCCGATCATGATCACCGAGAAGCTCCGCAAGAAGCTCCTCAAGGTCAACCGGGCGAAGGGCGCCAAGAACCAGGCGCTGACCTTCGCCTCGATCCGCCCGACCGACCTCGGCATCGAGACCCCGGGCAACGCCGAGCCGCGCACCGGCCTGTCGATGGGCGAGCACATGGCGATCACCGCCAAGCGCTGGGAGATCACCCGCGAGGCCCAGGACGAGCTGGCGATGACCAGCCACCACAACCTCGCCCGCGCCTACGACGAGGGCTTCCAGGACGACCTCATGACCAGCTTCCTCGGGGTCTCGCGCGACCAGAACCTGCGCGCCGACTCCTCGATGGAGAAGCTCGCCAAGCTCAAGCCGGTCTTCGGCAAGGGCGACGGCGCGACGATGACCGCCGGCAACTCCACCCCGCTGACCGACGGCGCCTCGACCGTGCTGCTCGGCTCCGAGGAGTGGGCGGCCGAGCACGGCCTGACCCCGCTGGCCTACTTCGTCGACGGCGAGAGCGCCGCGGTCGACTACGTCACCGGCGACGAGGGGCTGCTCATGGCCCCGGCCTACGCGGTCCCGCGGATGCTGGCCCGCAACGGCCTGACCCTGCAGGACTTCGACTTCTACGAGATCCACGAGGCCTTCGCCGCGACCGTGCTCTCCACCCTCGCCGCGTGGGAGGACGAGACCTTCTGCCGCGAGCGGCTCGGGCTGGACGCCCCGCTGGGCTCGATCGACCGCGCCAAGCTCAACGTCAACGGCTCCTCGCTGGCCGCCGGGCACCCCTTCGCCGCCACCGGCGGACGGATCGTGGCCTCGCTGTCGAAGATGCTGCACGCCAAGGGAACCGGCAGCCGCGGCCTCGTCTCGGTCTGCGCCGCCGGCGGCCAGGGCGTCGTGGCCATCCTCGAGGGCGCCTGAGCCGGCACCGGCGGCCCGCGCCAGACCCCCAGCACGCACGTCACCAGCACAGACGTCACGCAGCACGCACAGACCTCAGGAGAGACATGGCATTCGACTACGGCAAGTTCGTCAGCTCCGGCTTCGGCAAGCAGCTGGCCACCAGCCTCGGCCTGCCCCGGCCCACGAAGCTGCGGCGGCAAAGCCCCGGCGACCCGCTGATCGGGGGTGCGGTGCTCGTCGACGGGCACGGTGACACCCCGGTCTCCGAGCGTGTGCGGGTGCTGCTGGAGAGCGAAGGGGTCCAGGTCGCCACCTCGCCGTCCACCTCGGTGGCCGGCGTGGTCATCGACATGACCCAGATCGAGACCCCGGCCGACCTGGAGACGCTGCGGGCGATCGCCGGCCCGGCGCTGAAGACGCTCGCCCCCACGGGTCGGGTCATCGTCGTCGGTCGCCCGGTCGAGGAGGCCCGTGACGTCGCCCAGGCCGCGGCCCGCCGTGCGCTGGAGGGCATCGTGCGCTCCATCGGCAAGGAGATGCGCGGCGGCGGCACCGCCAACACCGTCTACGTCGCCGAGGGCGCCGAGTCCGGGATCGACGCGACCATCCGCTTCTTCCTCTCCGGCCGCTCGGCCTACGTCGACGCCCAGGTGGTGCACGTCGGCGAGCCGGTCGGCGAGCTCACCCAGCCGAGCGACTGGGACCAGCCGCTGGCCGACAAGGTGGCCGTCGTCACCGGCGCCGCCCGCGGCATCGGCGCGGCCATCGCCGAGGTGCTCGCCCGCGACGGGGCCACCGTCGTGTGCGTCGACATCCCGGCGGCCGGCGGTCCGCTGGCCGAGGTCGCCAACCGGCTCGGCGGCAGCGCCCTGCAGCTCGATGTCACCGCCGAGGACGCTGGCGCCAAGATCGTCGACCACGCGACCTCGCTGCACGGCGGCTTCGACATCGTCGTGCACAACGCCGGGATCACCCGCGACAAGCTGCTCGTCAACACCGACGCCGACCGCTGGCACAGCGTGCTCGACGTCAACCTGCTCTCCATCCTGCGGATGAACGAGGCCCTCGTGTCGGCGATCAACGCCGGCGGGCACATCGTCAACGTCGCCTCGATCGCCGGGATCGCGGGCAACCGCGGCCAGACCAACTACGGCGCCTCCAAGGCCGGGGTCATCGGGATGACCAGCAGCCTCGCCGAGGAGCTGCGGTCGAAGGGGGTCACCGTCAACGCGGTCGCGCCCGGCTTCATCGAGACCGAGATGACCGCGAAGATCCCGCTGGCCACCCGCGAGGTCGGTCGTCTGACCAACAGCCTCTCCCAGGGCGGTCTGCCGGTGGACGTCGCCGAGACCATCGGCTGGTTCGCCTGGGACGCCAACCGCGCGGTGACCGGCAACACCGTCCGGGTGTGCGGCCAGATGCTGCTGGGCGCCTGATGGCGGTCGAGACGCTCACCTCGGTCCCGAGCCTCGGGCCGGTGCTGGCCCGCGGCGCCCTCGCCGGTTCGAGCTCCGGCTCGACGCTGCCGGACGTGGCGCTGCGGGTCACCCCGGCCATCGACCGCGCGGACCTGCTGGAGTACCAGCGGTTGTGCGGCTTCGAGGGTGGCGACGTGCTGCCGCACACCTACCCGCACATCGTCAGCTTCCCGCTGCAGATGACGCTCATGGCCCGCCGGGACTTCCCGCTGTCGATGGCCGGCCTGGTGCACGTGGAGAACGAGATCGAGGTGCTGCGCCGGCTCACCGCCGACGACGCGCTGGAGATCACCGTGAGCGCCGACCGGCTCGTCGGGCACCCGCGCGGCCGGGTCGTGGAGATGGTCACGCAGGCCCGGGTCGACGGCGAGCTCGTCTGGCAGGGGCGCTCGAGCTACCTCAGCCGCGGGAAGGGCGACCCGGAGGCCGAGCGGTCCCAGCCCCCGGCCACGCCGAAGGGTCTGCCCGCCCAGCAGTGGCGGCTGCCGTCCGGCTTCGGTCGGCGGTACGCGGCGGTCACCGGAGACGTCAACCCGATCCACATGAGCAACGTGACGGCGAAGGCGATGGGCTTCCCGCGGGCCATCGCGCACGGCATGTGGACCTACGCCCGCACCCTCGCGGCGCTGGGTCCGCAGACGTCGGAGCCGGGGACGAGCCACGTGTGGTTCAAGAAGCCGCTGCTCCTGCCGGGCGTCGTCGACCTCGTCGTGCAGCAGCCGGAGACCGAGGGCGGCCAGGTGCTGGCCGGTCTGCGGGGCGCGCGGAAGAAGGACACCGAGCACCTGGTGCTGACCTTCGACCCCGCCTGACCCGCAGCTGCCCCGGGCAGTTGCCACCCTCCCTGCGCAACTGCCCGGGCAATTCACGACCCCCATGCGCAACTGCCCGGGCAAATCACAACCCCCGTGCGCAACTGCCCGGGCAATTGACAGCCCCCGTGCGCAACTGCCCGGGCAAAATCACAACCCCCGTGCGCAACTGCCCGGGCAATTGACGGCCCCCGTGCGCAACTGCCCGGGCAATTGACAGTCCCGTGCGCAACTGCCCGGGCAAATTGCGCTCCTCTGCGATTTGCCCGGGCAGCTGCGTAGAAGGGGGTCCGGGGGCCTGCGGGTCAGGTGGCCCATCGGGCGGCTCTCGGCCAGGTGCCCCGGCGGCATCATGGGGTCATGCCCGCACCGCTGCTCGCCCCGGCCCTGACCGCACCCGGCATCAACGTCCAGGACGAGAGCCCGCTGTCGTTGCTGTGGCGGGAGGTCGGGCTGCCGTCGTGGCACGCCGCCTTCGCCGTCGTGGTGAGCACGGTGGCGATCTATGCCTTCTTCGTGCTGCTGGTCCGGGTGCTCGGCCAGCGGGTGCTCTCCAGGGCCTCGGGCTTCGACGTCGCCGCGGTGATCGCGCTCGGGGCGATCACCGGCCGGGTCACCCTGGGCTACACCCCGACCCTGGTCGCCGGGGCGCTGGCGCTGCTCACCCTCTTCGCCGCCGAGGCGGTCGTCGGCGAGCTGCGCCGGGTGCGGCGGATGGACTCCCTCTTCGACAACCGAGCCGTGGTGCTCGTCGCCGGCGGGCAGATCCAGGAGGACCTGCTGCGGCGCAGCCACTTCGTCGAGGACGAGCTGCGCGCGTCATTGCGACGCCACGGGGTGCACCGGCTCGAGGACGCAGAGCTGGTCGTGCTGGAGCGCACCGGAGAGATCAGCGTGCTGCACACCGGACGCACCATCGACCCCTTCGTCGTGCACAACGTCATCGGTGCTGACCGGCTGCCGGACGAGGTGCTGCGGCATGACGACGACTGACCGGGGGCCGGGCGGCGAAACGCGCTGCGAGCCCACCGACCCGGCCGGATAGCATCGCGGTCGGGCCGACCCGACCGGCGCCGGCCCGAGCGCACCAGCACCCACCCGAAGGAGTCACCCGTGGCCGCCCAGATCTCCGTCACCGTCGCCGACGAGCAGCGAACGGTCGACGAGGGCACCACCGCCGCCGACCTCTTCGGCGACGACCGCGCGGTGCTCGTGGCCCGGGTCGACGGCGAGCTGCGCGACCTCGCCCACGTGCTCGCCGACGGCGACGTCGTCGAGCCGGTGACCGCCGCCGAGCAGGACGGCCTCGACGTGCTGCGCCACTCCACGGCGCACGTGCTCGCCCAGGCCGTGCAGCAGGCCCACGCCGACGCCAAGCTCGGCATCGGCCCGCCGGTCCGGGACGGCTTCTACTACGACTTCGACGTCGCCGACCCCTTCACCCCCGAGGACCTCAAGGCCCTCGAGAAGGCGATGCAGAAGATCATCAACGAGGGTCAGACCTTCGTGCGCCGCGAGGTCTCCGACGACGAGGCGCTGGCCGAGCTCGCCGACGAGCCGTACAAGTGCGAGCTGATCGGCCTCAAGGGCGGCTCCGGCGGCGACGTCGAGGACGCGGCCGAGGGCGCCGCCGTCGAGGTCGGCGGCGCCGGCCTGACGATCTACGACAACGTCCGCAAGGACGGCTCGGTGGCATGGGGCGACCTGTGCCGTGGCCCGCACGTGCCGAGCACCAAGGTCATCGGCAACGCCTTCAAGGTGATGCGCAGCGCCGCCGCCTACTGGCGCGGCAGCGAGAAGAACCCGCAGCTGCAGCGGATCTACGGCACCGCCTGGCCGAGCAAGGACGAGCTCAAGGCCTACCTGGAGCGCCTCGCCGAGGCCGAGCGCCGCGACCACCGCAAGCTCGGCGCAGAGCTCGACCTCTTCTCCTTCCCCGACGAGCTCGGCTCCGGGATGGTCGTCTTCCACCCGAAGGGCGGGGTCATCAAGCGGGAGATGGAGGACTACGTCCGCCGGCGGCACATCGAGGAGGGCTTCGAGTACGTCAGCACCCCGCACATCTCCAAGGACGGGCTCTTCCACACCTCCGGGCACCTGCCGTACTACGCGGACACGATGTTCCCGCCGATGGAGCTCGAGCACAGCGAGTACCGCCTCAAGGCGATGAACTGCCCGATGCACAACCTCATCTTCCGCAGCCGCGGGCGCTCCTACCGCGAGCTGCCGCTGCGCTTCTTCGAGTTCGGGTCGGTCTACCGCTACGAGAAGTCCGGAGTGGTGCACGGCCTGACCCGGGTGCGCGCGATGACCCAGGACGACAGCCACTCCTACGTCACCGCCGAGCAGGCCCCGGAGGAGATCGCCCACCTGCTGCGCTTCGTCACCGGGCTGCTGGCCGACTTCGGGCTCGACGACTACTACTTCGAGATCTCCACCCGCGCCGAGGAGGGGGAGAAGAAGGAGAAGTTCATCGGCTCGGACGAGCAGTGGCAGGAGGCCACACAGGTGCTGCGTGACGCCGCCGGCGCCTACGGCGTCGACCTCGTCGAGGACCCCGGCGGCGCCGCCTTCTACGGCCCGAAGATCTCGGTGCAGGCGCGCGACGCCATCGGCCGGACCTGGCAGATGAGCACCATCCAGTATGACTTCAACCAGCCGCACCGCTTCGGGCTGGAGTACCAGGCCGCCGACGGCTCCAGGCAGGAGCCGGTGATGATCCACTCGGCGAAGTTCGGCTCGATCGAGCGGTTCTTCGGGGTGCTCGTCGAGCACTACGCCGGCGCCTTCCCGGTGTGGCTCAGCCCGGTCCAGGCGCTCGGGATCCCGGTCGCCGAGGACTTCGAGCCCTACCTGCAGGGCGTCCTCGACCAGCTCGCCGCGGCCGGGGTGCGGGTCGAGATGGACCGCAGCGACGACCGCTTCCCGAAGAAGATCCGCAACGCCAGCAAGGCGAAGGTCCCCTTCACCCTCATCGCCGGCGGCGAGGACCAGGAGAAGGGGGCGGTCTCCTTCCGCTACCGGGACGGCTCGCAGGAGAACGGGGTGCCGGTCGCCGACGCCATCACCAAGATCTGCGAGGCGATCGACACCCGCGCCCAGGTCTGAGCCGCTGCCCGGGCCTCGACGAGCTGCAGCCAGCACCAGCTCGTCGAGCCAGCAGCAGCTCGAGCTGGTGCTGGCTCGCGAAACTGCTGCCAGCAGCAGTTTCGGCGGTCGGGCGGTCGGGCTGGCGGTGGGCGTCCTGAGCCCTCACCGGTATCCGGGCGCGGGGCGTCCGGCCAGTCATGCCTAGGATCGGGCGCATGACCGACGCCCCGGAGCCGCGACCGACCGAGGACGAGCGCGCCTTCGCCGGGGTGCCGGACGGCTTCGACCGGCTGTGGACCCCGCACCGGATGGCCTACGTCACCGGAGAGCGGCCCAGCGACGAGGCGGGGGAGGGCTGCCCCTTCTGCGCGGCGCCCGGCAAGGACGACGCCGAGGGGCTGATCGTGCACCGCGGCGAGCACTGCTACGTCGTGATGAACCTCTTCCCCTACAACGCCGGCCACGTCCTCGTCTGCCCCTACCGGCACATCTCGCTCTACGTCGACCTCACCGACGACGAGACGGCCGAGTTCACCGCCTTCACCAAGACCGTCATCCGGGTGATGGAGGCGACCTCGAGCCCGCACGGCTTCAACATCGGGATGAACCAGGGCGCGGTCGCCGGCGCCGGGGTCGCCGCGCACCTGCACCAGCACGTCATCCCGCGGTGGGGCGGCGACATGAACTTCCTGCCGATCATCGCCCAGACCAAGGCGCTGCCGATCCTGCTCGAGGACGCCCGGCAGGCCCTCGCCGACGCCTGGCCGGTCTAGGCGGAAGTCGCGCTGCCCGGCTGCCGGTGCTGCCGCTGGTCCCGCGCGGCGCGTCCGCGGCGCCGCTGCCACCACGGCCACAGCCGCTCCAGCGGCAGGAAGGCGAAGAGGCAGATCACCAGCGGGGCGAAGTGGATGCTCAGCAGGTAGGCGGTGATCGCGTGGAAGCCGAAGCACAGCCCGATGCCGATCGCCAGGCCGCGGCCGCGCAGCCACAGCAGCACCGGTGAGACGAGCTCGAGCACCAGCAGCGCCCACTGGCTGGCATGGACGAGCAGCGGGTAGCCGGCCATCCACTGCGCCAGGTCGTTGCCGCGCCGGCTGAAGGCCCAGATGAAGGTCGACCCGCTGGCCCACCCCCAGCCGCCGAAGCGGATCTTGGCCAGCGCCGAGAGGAAGTAGATCGCCACCGCCCCGACCTGGATCATCCGCACCGCCCAGCCGGCCGCCGCGCTGCGGGTGCTGGTGTCCCGGACGCTGGCGGCGCCGACCGTGGGCAGCACCAGCAGGGCCACCATGAGGGCGAAGTGGTCGTGGTCGATCTTGCTGTAGGAGAAGGCGTTCGAGACCCAGTCGAGCATCCCGAGGGCGCACACCGCGCCGGCCAGCCGGGGGAGACGACCGGAGGCGGCCAGCACCGCGGAGACGAGCACGACGACCCGCAGCACCTGCACGTAGACCGGGGTCGGGGCCGGCAGGTGCAGCAGCTCGCGGACGAGGAGCGGCTTGTAGAGGTCCTCGGGCACGTCGCCGTGCGGGATCGGGTCGGTGACGTTGACGAGCACGTCCACGACGACGAAGCCGTAGACGAGCATCCGCAGCCAGGCGATCCGGGCCAGCGGGATCTCCGGCGCGAGGAAGGTCCAGATGCGGGTCACAGGCCGCGCTCCGGGTCGTGCGGGTGGCGCACCTGCCAGCGGGCGAGCAGCTCGTCGGTGCGCGAACCGTCCTCACCGAGCACGATCCGGGTGGTGCGCACCTCGACCACCCGCCAGCGTGCCTGCTCCGGCTGGCGGCGCGCGTGCAGCACGGCCACCGACTGGAGCTTCGAGGGGTCGGCGACGATCGAGGGCAGCTGGCCCTCGATCTCGCTGCGCTCCATGCCGAGCGCCTCGCGGGAGAGGTCGACCCGCACCCGGTCGCCGTCGACGGTCTCGGCGGCCATGTAGGGCGAGCTGATGACGCCGCCGTCGTTCTCCACCGAGAAGGCGTACTGGGCCATCGGCGCGAAGGGCCACCACCGGTCGTCGCCGACCAGCGTGCCGGCCACGACCGTCCCGATGACGGCAGCGCCGAGCACCAGTCGCCAGGCGCGGCCGGATCGGGTGAGGCTCACCGGGGCAGTCAACCGGCCCGCCCGCGCCCAGGCCAGCCCCGACACGCGCCCTTCGCCGACCTCCCCCCATCGCGCTGCTCGTCGGCGCCACCACCACCGACCGCGCGACCTACCCCGCCGGCTACCACGCAGTAAGTGTCGTGATCACAACACTTACTGCGTGGTAGCCCGTGCTGCGGCGAGGTGGAAGGGGGGCGCGGCTACCCTGGGAGGGCCATGCTCAACCGATACGCCCGCGCCTTCTTCACCAACGTCTTCACGCCCATCGCCCGGATGCTGCTGCGGATGGGGATCAGCCCCGACGTCGTCACCCTCGTCGGGACGCTCGGCGTGTGCGCGGGCGCGCTGATCTTCTTCCCGATGGGCGAGCTCTTCATCGGCGTCATGGTCATCACCGCGTTCGTCTTCTCGGACACCATCGACGGGATCATGGCCCGGATGCGCGGCGGCTCCTCCTCGTGGGGCGCCTTCCTCGACTCCACCCTGGACCGCGCCGGCGACGGCGCGGTCTTCGCCGGTCTGGCCATCTGGTACTTCCAGGGCGGCGACGACCGGCTCACCGCCTGGCTGGCCCTGCTCTGCCTCGTCCTGGGCAGCCTCGTCTCCTACGCCCGGGCCCGCGCCGAAGGGCTGGGCATGCGTGCTGACGTCGGCATCGCCGAGCGCGCCGACCGGCTCGTCTCGACGCTGGTCACCGCCGGGCTCGTCGGCCTCGGGCTGCCGCAGGTCTTCCTCACCGTCGTCCTCGGCCTGCTCGCCGCGGCCAGCCTGGTCACCGTCATCCAGCGCATCCTCCTGGTCCGCCGCCAGGCCCTGGCCGCCGAGGGCGCACCCCCGCCCATCACCCCCGTGGCCGCCCCGGCCGCGACCTCCACCGCCCGGCGCCCCCGCCCGCAGCGCCCCCGGCCCGGTCGGGACAGCGCCCGCCGCGGACCCCGCCGCCGCGCCGCCAGCGACGCCGGACGACGGTGACCGCCCCCCTCCTCGCCCGGGCCCGGGACCGGGCCACGGTGCCCGCCTTCCGCCTCGGCTGGCTGCTGCTGCGCCTGCTGCCCGAGCGACTCGCCTACCGCCTCTTCGAGGTCGTCGCCGACGTCGTCACCCGCCGCGACGGCACCGGAGTGCAGCGGCTGCGCCGCAACTACGCCCGGGTCCGGCCCGACCTCGACGGCGCCGCGCTCGAGGACGTCGTGGCGAAGGGGGTCCGCGCCACCCTGCGCTACTACCTCGAGGCCTTCCGCCTGCCGGCCACCAGCGGCGCCCGGGTGGACGCCGCGGTGACCCACGAGGGTGCCCCCTTCGACCGGCTGGAGGCCGAGCTGCGCGCCGGCCGCCCGGTGCTCGTCTTCCTCGGGCACACCGGCAACTGGGACCTCGCCGGCGCCTGGTGCGCCCGGCACCTCGGCCACGTCGTCACCGTCGCCGAGCGGCTGCAGCCGGAGGAGATGTTCCAGGCCTTCCTCGACTTCCGCGAGGGCGAGCTGGGCATGACGATCCACCCGGCCGAGCACGGCACCCTCGACCGGCTGCGCGACCAGCTGGCCACCGGCGAACCCGTGGTCATGCCGCTGCTGGCCGACCGCGACCTCAGCGCCAGCGGCATCGAGGTCGACCTGCGCGGCCACCGCGCCCGGATGGCCGCCGGGCCCGCGCTGCTCGCCGCCGAGACCGGGCTGCCGCTCTTCCCGGTGACCTTCCGGCACGAGCGCGGCGCCGACGGCCGGTGGGGGATGGTCATGACCTTCCACGAGGAGATCCAGGTGGACCCGCCCGGGGCCGCCGAGCGCGCCCGGGTGATCACCGAGATCACCCAGCACTGCGCGGACGCCCTCGGCGAGGCGATCGCCGCGCACCCGCAGGACTGGCACATGATGCAGAAGGTCTTCCTCGCCGACCTCGACCCGGCCCGCGACGCCGCCCGACGGGCCGGCGACGGCGCCGCCGACCCGCACGGCCAGGCGACGGGCACGCCCGGGACGAGCGCCGCATGAGGGTCGGCATCGTCTGCCCGTACAGCTTCGACGTGCCCGGCGGGGTGCAGTTCCACATCCGCGACCTCGCCGGCTACCTCGACACCCACGGCCACCACGTCTCGGTGCTCGCGCCGGCCGACGAGGGCACCGTGCTGCCCCCCTTCGTCCAGCCGGCCGGCAGGGCGCTGCCGATCCGCTACAACGGCTCGGTGGCCCGGCTGATGTTCGGCCCGGTGGCCGCGACCAAGGTCTCCCGCTGGCTGGAGCAGGGCGACTTCGACGTCGTGCACATCCACGAGCCGCTCGCCCCGAGCCTGTCCCTGCTCGCGCTGTGGGCCGCCGAGACCCCGGTGGTGGCCACCTTCCACACCTCCAACCTGCGCTCCCGGGTGCTGCAGGCCAGCTACCCGCTGCTGCGCCCGTCGCTGGAGAAGATCCACGGCCGGATCGCCGTCTCCGAGGACGCCCGCCGCACCGTCACCACGCACATCGGCGGCGACGCCGTCGTCATCCCGAACGGCGTCGACACGGCCGCCTTCGCCCAGGCGCCGGTCCGACCGGAGTGGACCGGCACCCCCGAGGCCCCGACCATCGCCTTCCTCGGGCGGATCGACGAGCCCCGCAAGGGCCTGCCGGTCCTGCTGGACGCGCTCCCGGCCATCCTCGAGCGCATCCCCGGGCTGCGGGTGCTGGTCATCGGTCCCGGCCACGGCGACGCGGTCCGCGCCCGGCTCGAGCCGCGGGTGGCCGAGGCGATCACCTTCCTCGGGGCGCTGTCGGACGAGGACAAGGCCGCGGTGCTCGCCTCCGCCGACCTCTACCTGGCCCCGCACACCGGCGGCGAGAGCTTCGGCATCGTCCTCGTCGAGGCGATGGCCGCCGGCGCCCCGGTCCTGGCCAGCGACCTGCCTGCCTTCGTCCGGGTCCTCGACGCCGGCAGCGCCGGCAGCGCCGGGGCCACCTTCACCGCCGGCGACCCCGGTGCGCTCGCCGAGCGGGCGGTCGAGCTGCTCACCGACCCGCCGCGACGGCAGGCGCTGTCTGCGGTGGGGCGGCGCCGCGCCACCGACTTCGACTGGTCGGTGGTGGCAAAGGAGATCGTCGCCGTCTACGAGACCGTGCTGGACGCGACCACCGGGCAGCCCGGGATCGCCCGGCTGCGAGCGGCACCCGAGCCGCCGCACCGACGCGAAGGGGGAGCCCGATGAGCTACCTGACCTGGGTGGTCGTCGGGGTCGCCGTCCTCGTGCTGCTCGCCTGGTACCTCTCCTACAGCGCCGCCCGGCTGGACCGGCTGCACGCCAAGGTCGAGGGCGCCCTGTCCGCCCTGGACGCCCACCTCGTGCGTCGGGCCGAGGCGGCCCTGGAGCTGGCCAACTCCGGCTCGCTCGACCCGGCCAGCGGCATCCTGCTGGCGGGTGCGGCCACCCAGTCGCTGGAGCACGTCAACGGGCGCACCTTCGAGTCGGACCTGCTCGAGGGGCAGCACTTCGCCGGCCGGGAGCCGGTCGAGAGCGAGCTCACCGAGGTGATCGGCGCCGCGCTGCCGGCCGAGGTGGTCTGCGGGCTGCGCGCCGACGGAGGACCGGGCGAGTCGGCCCTGGACCGGCTGGAGGCAGCCGGGCTGAAGGTGCAGCTGGCCCGGCGCTTCCACAACGAGGCGGTCAAGGAGGTCCAGCGGGTGCGCGGCAAGCGGGTGGTGACCCTCTTCCGGCTGGCCGGTCACGCGGACCTGCCCGAGACCGTCGAGTTCGACGACACCGTCCCCACCGGGTAGGTGCGGCATGGGCAGCGCCCTCCTGTGGCTCACCCTGCTCGTGGCGACGATCCTGCTCGTGGCCAGCGCGGTCGTCGCCGTGGCGACCACCCGACGCACCTTCCGGCTCAAGGAGGAGCGCACCCTCGCGCAGCGGGCCACCGACCTCGCCCGGGGCGCCGGGGTGCCCTCGGGCCGGTTGCGTCGGCAGTGGCCGGTGCTGCTCACCGTCATCGGAGGGGAGCCGCTCGCCGGGACCCTGGTCATGGACGACGGCTGGCTCACCTTCACCGCGACCGGCCGGGACACCGCGACCTGGCGGGCGCCGGTCGCCGAGGTCCGGCTCAGCCGGCTGCCGCAGACCCACGTCGCGGCCCCGTTGCGGCTGGACGGCCCCGGGCTGCGCGAGGCGCGGCTCGACCTCGTCGCCGGCGGCCGTGGGACGGTCCCGGACCCCGGCGCCGTGCCTGGGCCGCCGCCGGTGTCCCGTGAGCTGGGCGAGCTGCTGGCCCGGGCCGGGGCACGGGTGGACCCGGTCCTGCGGGACCCGGTCGAGGGATCGGAGACGTCGGGTACCGACGGTGCCCCCGGGTCGACGCGGCGCGGACCGGCGGTGCCCGGGCGGCGGCCCGCCGCTCCAGGGACGTGGGTGCCGGCCGACGCCGAGCCGTCACGCGAGTCCGGATGGGAAGACGTCAGCGGAGGCGGATCCGGAGGTCAGCGCTACCGCTTCGACCCTGAGGGCGGCGGACCCGCCGGGCCCGAGGCGACCGGTCCGGACGTGCCCGAGGTGACGGACACGGACGGGCCCGACCCTGAGGGCGGGGTCAGGGGCTGACCAGCGGGTTCGACCAGCCCAGCACGAGCTCGGCCCCCGAGCGCTCCAGGAGTCGGCGATCCACGGGGTCGGCGAGGTCGAGCCGTCGGCCGTCCTTCATGCTCCAGAAGCGGTAGGTGCTGTAGCCCAGCCCCTTGGACAGGCCCACCCGGATCCCGCGGTCGGTGAGCGTGCGGCTGCTCAGCGAGGTGGTCGACAGCACCGCCGAGCTGCCGACGACGTCGCGGCGCACGGTGAGGTCCCCGTCCGGCTCGATCCAGGCCGACGAGACCCCCGTGCACAGCCGGCCCCCGCCGTGGCTGAGCACCGGGACCGGCGAGCCGGCCCGCAGCCGGATCGTGCAGCCCTGCACGACGACCTCGTCGGGGGTGCTGGAGCCGTACATGTAGGCGCCGTAGGCGTGCGGCGCCGTGCTCGTCGACGCGTGCCGGCTGCCCGGTCGGCTGATGGTCTTGGTCCAGCTGAGCCACAGGTTGCTGTAGGCGCCGGCAGCCCGTCGCCGGTCGGCCTCGCGGCGCAGGTCGAGCCCGCGGTCGATCCGGGCGTCGTAGAGGTCGATGATGAGCCGTGACCCGGCGACGGACACCCCGGCGCTGATCCCCTTCGTCGTCATCGTCTCGTCGGCGTCCGCCTGCACGTTGAGCACGGCCGCGTCCTGCTCCGAGGTCATCTCCACCAGCACCCGCCCGGTGGTCGTGATCCGCACCGAGCGCACCCCGATGCAGCGGTGCGAGGGGTTGGCGTGGACCCACGGGCCGTCCTGGTCGAAGCGGACGACGCAGCCGCCGCGGACGGTCGACAGCGGCGGGGCGGCCAGGTCTCGATGGCGCCCGAGCGCGTCGTAGCCCGGGTCCACGGTCTGCGGGTCGGGGTGCGCGCCGTGCCCGCCGGCCTTGGTCCAGCCGACGTGCAGGTTGGTCCCGGCCACCCGAGCGCGCCCGGCCGCGGTGCGCAGGTTGACCCGGCGCTGCTGCTGGTCGTCGTAGAGGCGGACCAAGACGACCGACCCGCCGCCGCTGACCCCGGTGACGATCCCGCGCCGCACCAGGCTCGATCCGGCGGTGGCCTGCAGCGTCAGCGCCGGCGCCGACTCCTCGGCGGTCAGGTGCACGGTGAGGTCGCCGTAGCGGTCGACGCCGACGTCGGCGACGCCGACGCACGGGGTCTGGCTGGTGGCGCGCACGGCCGGGGTCCCGTCGGCGGCGAAGACGACGAGGCAGCCGCCGACCAGCCAGCGGGAGGGCGGCACGCTGGGCTCGAGGTCGGCGGTGGCGGCGCCGGAGGTGACGGGACTGGCGGCGTCGGCGGCTGGCGCGCTCGCCACGAGCAGGGCGCCCACCAGTGCGGCGACCAACGACGAGAGGGGACGGTTACGGGTCCGCATGGATGGATGCTCCTGACCAGGGCCCCGTCGCCAGGGTGGGGCGGGGTCGGGTGGAGCGTACTGGCTGGTCAGCCGCCCGGGCCGACGATCCGCTCCGGGTGGGAGTAGACGGTGAGCCGGTCCTCGCGGACGAAGGCGAGCAGGGTGACCCCGAGCTCCTCGGCCGCCTCGACCGCCAGCGAGCTCGGCGCCGAGACGCAGGCGAGGACCGCCACCCCGCTCATCGCCGCCTTCGCGACGATCTCGAAGCTGGCGCGGGACGAGACCAGCAGCAGCGGTGGCGGGGGTGCCGCCTGCATGAGGAGGTGCCCGAGCACCTTGTCGACGGCGTTGTGCCGGCCGATGTCCTCGCGCACCACGAGGAGCGTGCCGTCGACGTCGGCGGCGGCCGCACCGTGCACCCCACCGGTGCTGGCGAAGACGCGTTGGTCCCGGCGGAGCTGCTCGGCGGCCCGGGTGACCACCTCGGGATCCAGCCGGCTCCGCGCGGGCGGCGGAGCCTGCGGGCGCGGGCGGTCGGCGACCGTGGCGACGGTGCTGGAGCCGCACAGCCCGCAGCCGCCGTAGGCGGCCAGGCTGCGGGTCGCGCTCACCGGGGGAGCGGTCACCCCGGGGCGCAGGTGCACCTCGAGCACGTTGAGGTCGGTCTCGGTGCAGAAGCGGGCGACCGCCACGTCGTCGGCGGAGGCGATCACCCCTTCGGCCCGGAGCAGGCCGTGCGCCAGCTCGACGTCGTGGCCCGGGCTGCGCATGGTCAGGGTGAAGGGCGCCTCGCCGAGGCGGATCTCCAGCGGTTCCTCGACGGCGAGGGTCTCCACCCGGGTCGAGGCGCTGCCGTCGACGATCCGGGTGGCCCGGCGACGACGGGTCAGCCGGCCCATGCGCGGACCGGTGCGACAGGGGAGACGGGCGACGGACTCACCCGGCCAGCATGTCAGGCGCCCGTGCCCACGCCCGCGCGAACCCGCACCTGGATCCGCAACTGCCCGGGCAAATTTCGGGGGATGCGCAACTGCCCGGGCAAGTTCGGCGAGGGGTGCGCAACTGCCCGGGCGAATTCGGTGAGGGTGCGCAGCTGCCCGGGTAACTGTGGCGGGGGTGCGCAGCTGCCCGGGCCACCGGTGAGCACTACCCCGTCTACTGGTGGTGAGGCGCCGCTCACCGTCGGCTCGTGGCCGCCGCGCCCCGGCCGTCGGCCCGCCACCGAAGAGGGCCACTAGGATCGATGGTCGGACCGAGGCAGCAGACGTGAGGAAGGGGAGCGACGTGAGCGGTCACTCCAAGTGGGCGACGACCAAGCACAAGAAGGCGGCGATCGACGCCAAGCGCGGCAAGCTCTTCGCCAAGCTCATCAAGAACATCGAGGTGGCCGCCCGCACCGGCGGCGGGGACCCGGCGGGCAACCCCACCCTCTTCGACGCCATCCAGAAGGCGAAGAAGTCCTCGGTGCCCAACGACAACATCGACCGCGCGGTCAAGCGCGGCAGCGGGGCCGAGGCCGGCGGCGCGGACTGGGAGAACATCACCTACGAGGGGTACGCCCCCGGCGGCGTCGCGGTGCTCATCGAGTGCCTCACCGACAACCGCAACCGGGCGGCCACCGAGGTGCGCACCGCCCTCTCCCGCAACGGCGGCAGCCTCGCCGACCCGAACTCGGTGGCCTACCTCTTCAACCGCAAGGGCGTCGTCGTCGTGCCGAAGCCGGCCGAGGGCCCGGGCAGCGACGAGGACAGCCTGCTCGAGGTGGTCCTCGAGGCCGGCGCCGAGGAGATCAACGACAACGGCGAGAGCTGGGAGATCGTCTCCGAGGCCACCGACGTCGTCGCGGTGCGCACCGCGCTGCAGCAGGCGGACATCGACTACGACTCGGCCGAGGCCTCGTGGGTGCCCTCGATGCAGGTGCCCCTGGACCTCGACGCTGCGAAGAAGATGATCCGGGTCGTCGAGGCGCTCGAGGACTCCGACGACGTCCAGGACGTCTACGCCAACGGCGACATCCCCGACGACGTCCTCGCCCAGCTGGACAGCGAGGACTGAACCGGCCGCGTGTCGCAGCCGCCCCTCCGGGGCCGACCTGCGTAGGTTGGCAGGCGAACACCTGTTCGGATCTGGTCGGCGAAGGGAGCGGCGCGTGCGTGTCCTCGGGGTGGATCCCGGGCTGACCCGGTGCGGCCTGGGCGTCGTCGACGGCGCCGGACGGTCGCTGCGGATGGTCGCGGTGGGTGTCGTGCGCACCTCCGCCCAGCGCTCCACCGGTGACCGGCTGGCCTACCTGCAGGACGAGCTGGACACCTGGCTGGACCGCTTCGACCCCGAGGTGATCGCCCTGGAGCGGGTCTACGCCGCCGACCACGTGCCGACCGTGATGACCACCGCTCAGGCCAGCGGGCTGGTGCTGCTGGCCGGCGCCCGGCGCGGCATCCCGGTCGCGCTGCACACCCCGACCGAGGTCAAGGCCGCCGTCACCGGCAGCGGCCGCGCCGAGAAGGCTCAGGTGACGACGATGGTGACCCGCCTGCTCGGTCTGGACACCCCGCCCAGCCCGGCCGACGCCGCCGACGCCCTCGCCCTGGCCGTCTGCCACCAGTGGCGCGGCCCGGGTCAGGCGCTGCGTGAGCAGGGCGCCGCCAGCGAGCGGGCCCGGCTGAAGTCGGTGCAGGCCCGGTGATCGCCCAGCTGCGCGGACCGGTCAGCCACGTCGGTCTGGACCGGCTCGTCGTCGACGTCGGCGGGGTCGGCGTGCTCGTGCACACCCCGCCCTCGGTCGCCGCCGGCGCCCGCATCGGCCAGGAGACCACCCTGGCCACCAGCCTGGTCGTCCGCGAGGACTCGCTGACCCTGTACGGCTTCGCGACGCCGGGGGAGCGGGACACCTTCGAGCTGGCCCAGACGGTCTCCGGGGTCGGTCCACGGGTGGCGCTGGCCATCCTCTCCGTGCTCAGCCCGGAGGAGCTGTCCGCGGCGGTCGCCGCCGAGGACACCCGGACCCTGACCAAGGTCCCCGGGATCGGGACGAAGGGGGCCCAGCGGATCGCCCTCGAGCTGCGCGACAAGATGCCCGCCCTGGCATCTTCGGGTGGCGGCGAGGCCCCGGCCGCGGCACCCGCTGCCGGTGCCTGGCGCGAGCAGGTCGTCGAGGCGCTCGTGGGGCTCGGCTACTCGGCCAAGCAGGCCGGTGACGCCACCGAGAAGGTCGACGGCGGAGACGACGGCACCCCGGTCGACGTCTCCCAGGCGCTGCGCGCAGCGCTGCGGGTGCTTGCCCGATGAGCGGGTTCAGCAGCGAGATCCGCCTCGGCGACGAGGGAGCGGAACGCGCCGGTGACGGCTCCTACGAGGCCACCGCACGGATCGTCGACGCAGCGGCGGGCGAGGACGACGCGGCCGTCGAGGCCGCGCTGCGCCCGCGACGCCTGGCCGACTTCCCCGGGCAGACCAAGGTCCGCGAGCAGCTCGGCCTGGTCCTCGAGGCCGCCCGGCGCCGGGGTGCGGCACCGGACCACGTGCTGCTCTCGGGCCCGCCCGGGCTGGGCAAGACCACCCTGGCGATGATCGTCGCCGCCGAGCTGGAGCAGCCGATCCGGGTCACCTCCGGCCCGGCGATCCAGCATGCTGGCGACCTGGCCTCGGTGCTCTCCTCGCTGGCCGAGGGCGAGGTGCTCTTCCTCGACGAGATCCACCGGATGTCCCGGGCCGCCGAGGAGATGCTCTACCTCGCCATGGAGGACTTCCGCGTCGACGTCGTCGTCGGCAAGGGGCCGGGCGCCACCGCCATCCCGCTGGAGCTGCCCCCCTTCACCGTCGTCGGGGCCACCACCCGGGCCGGGCTGCTGCCGGCGCCGCTGCGCGACCGGTTCGGCTTCACCGGCCACCTGGACTTCTACGAGGACGCCGACCTCGAGGTAATCCTCGCCCGCAGCGCCCGGCTGCTGCAGGTGCCCGCGCACGAGGAGGGGATCGCCGAGATCGCCCGCCGCTCGCGCGGCACCCCGAGGATCGCCAACCGGCTGCTGCGGCGGGTGCGGGACTGGGCCGAGGTGCATGGCGCCGGCCGGGTCGACCTGGACGCCGCCGGGCGGGCGCTCGCCCTCTTCGACGTCGACGAGGTCGGCCTGGACCGGCTCGACCGGGCGGTCCTCGACGCACTGTGCCGCCGCTTCGCCGGCGGGCCGGTCGGGTTGTCCACCCTCGCGGTCGCCGTGGGGGAGGAGACCGAGACCGTGGAGACGGTCGCCGAGCCGTACCTCGTGCGGCAGGGCTACGTCTCGCGCACCCCGCGCGGGCGGGTGGCGACGACCGCCGCGTGGGAGCACCTGGGTCTGGCGGTGCCCGAAGGCGGCCAGCCCGAGCTGCCATGGTCCGACCCCGGCCGCCTGGGCGACTGAGACCGAGCCTGCCCGTCGCCCCCTTCCGCATTTGCCCGGGCAGTTGCGTCCCACTAGGTGATTTGTCCGGGCAGTTGCGGACGACCTGGTGATTTGCCCGGGCAGTTGCGGAGAGCCAGGTGAACTGCCCGGGCAGTTGCGCCCCTCTAGGTGAATTGCCCGGGCAGTTGCGGGGGTCTTGGTGAATTGCCCGGGCAGCTGCGGATGTTGGGGGAGGGAACCCGGTGGCGCGTGGCGTCGTTGGTCACCCTCGGCGGGCTCGCCTAGACTCGATCCCCGGCCCGGGCTGCTCCCGGGTGCACCCCTGCGGCCGCGAACCCGGTCGCGCGCCCCGACCAGGAAGTCCCACGATGAACGACGGCTCCTCCCTCGGCAGCCTGTTCCTGCTCCTGCTCCCGCTGCTGCTGATCGGCTTCCTGCTGTGGTCGACCCGGCGCCGCCAGCGTGCGATGGAGGAGTTCAGCGCCGGCCTCGAGGCCGGCGAGCGGGTGGTGCTCACCTCCGGCATCTACGGCACCGTCCTGGAGCTGGGCGAGACCACGGTGCAGCTCGAGGTGGCCCCGGGGACCGTGCTCACCGTCGACCGCCGGGCCGTCGGCGTGCGCGCCGGCGACCTGCCGGCCGCCGGGACCACGCCGCGTGACGAGCGTGACGAGCCGAGCGGCGAGGACGACGAGGGCCGCACCGGCACCGACGAGCGTGGCGACGGCCCGGAGCGCGGCTGATGGCCAGGACGAAGGTGGCCACGCCCAAGCGCCGTGACGCCGCCCGCCGCACCCTGCTGCTGTTCTTCGCCGCGGTGCTCGTCCTCGTCGGGATCCTCGGGTTCGGTACGACCCGCAGCGACGCCGCCTGGACGCCGCGCCTGGGCCTCGACCTCGCCGGCGGCACCCAGATCGTCCTTGAGCCCCGGGTGGGCGACGGCGAGACGGTGAATGCCGACCAGCTCGAGCAGGCCCGCGACATCATCACCCAGCGTGTCGACGCCCAGGGCACCACCGGCGCCGAGGTCACCACCCAGGGCGACTCGAACATCGTCGTCTCGGTGCCCGGCACCCTCAGCGCCGAGCAGGAGGAGGCGATCAGCGCCTCCTCGCAGATGCAGTTCCGCCCCGTGCTGGCCACCGGCGTCGGCGATCCCGAGGCCCTCGCCGAGATGATGGCCACCCCCAGCGGGTCGGCCACCAGCGGCTCCGGGTCCGGGTCGTCCTCCGGATCCGGGTCCGGCTCGTCGACCTCCGGCTCGGGCAGCGCGACCTCCGGGTCGGGCTCGGCCCCCACCGGCAGCGAGCAGCCCTCGGTCAGCGACGGCGCCACCAGCGAGACCTCCGCGGACGGCGGCGCGCAGTCGATGGCGGCGACCACCTCGCCCACCACCGGGAGCGGCAGCAGCAGCGGCAGCGCCGACGACCCCACCGGCTCGGGCTCCGGCAGCGAGACCGGCTCGGGCTCCGGCAGCGAGACCGGCTCGGGCTCCGGCAGCGGCACCGGAACCGGCAGCGGCGCCGCCGACCCGGCCGCCCAGGAGTGGACCCCGAGCGGGGAGCCCACCGGCCCGACCGACCCGAACAACATCTCGGCCGAGCTGTGGCAGCAGTTCCAGGACCTCGACTGCTCCCAGGACCCCGGCGAGCAGCCGGTCGGCACCGACGAGCCGATCGTCGCCTGCGACCAGGAGGGCCCGCTGAAGTACGTGCTCGGCCCGGTGGTCGTGCCCGGCAGCGAGATCGCCGACGCCACCGCCGGCTACGAGGTCACCGCCCAGGGCCAGCAGACCAACCAGCCGGAGATCCAGCTGTCCTTCCAGGACTCCGGCCGGGACGCCTACGCCGACATCTCCGCCGAGATGGTCCAGCTGCCTCAGCTGGCGCAGACCGGCACGAACCCGCCCGGCAGCTACAACGCCCTGGCGACCGTGCTCGACTCGCAGGTGATCCTGGCCCCCGGCTTCAACGAGGCCATCCCGACCGGTCAGGCGAGCATCTCGATGACCGACATCGACGAGGCCCGCAGCATCGCCCAGACCCTGAAGTTCGGCGCGCTGCCGCTGTCCTTCGAGCCGCAGACCCGCCAGGAGATCAGCCCGACCCTGGGCTCGGACCAGCTTCGCTACGGGATCATCGCCGGCATCATCGGCCTGCTGCTCGTGCTGCTCTACTCGCTGGCCCAGTACCGCGCCCTGGCGGTGGTGACGATCGGCTCGATGGTGGCCGCCTTCGGGCTGACCTACCTGGCCATCGTGCTGCTGGCCTGGCAGTACGACTACCGGTTGGACATGGCCGGGGTGACCGGTCTGATCATCGCCATCGGGGTGACCGCGGACAGCTTCATCGTCTACTTCGAACGCGTCCGGGACGAGCTGCGCGACGGCCGCAACCTGCGCGCCGCCGTCGAGGCCGGCTGGCACCGCGCCAAGCGGACCATCCTCGTGGCCGACGGCGTCAACATCATCGCAGCGGTCGTGCTCTACGTGCTGGCCAGCTCCGGGGTGCGCGGCTTCGCCTTCACCCTCGGGCTGACCACGCTGATCGACCTGGCGGTCTTCTGGTTCTTCACCCACCCGATGCTCACCCTGCTCGCCCGCAACCGGTTCTTCGCCTCCGGCCACCCGTGGTCCGGCTTCGACGTCGACCGGCTGCGCGCCGGCGGGATGCGCTACACCGGCCGCGGCCGGATCGAGGCCCAGGAGCCGGTGGAGCCGGAGAGCTCCCGCCGCGCCAACCCGGGTGTCCGCAGCGACGAAGGAGCGGTGCTGTGAGCCGCATGGCCGAGCTCGGCAACGACCTCTACACCGGTCGCCGGTCCGTCGACTTCGTCGGTCGGGCCCGCACCTGGTACGCCGTCTCGGCGGTGCTCATTCTCATCGCGGTGCTCGCCCTCGGCGTGCGCGGGCTGAACTTCGGCCTGGAGTTCACCGGTGGCTCGGAGTTCCGGGTGGCCACCTCGAGCGCGCCGGCCGACTACGAGGACGTCGCCACCGACGCCGTCCGCGAGGTCGCCGGCTCCGGCTCCTCGGCGCGGGTCTCGACGATCGGCGGCGACACCGTGCGGGTGCAGACCGAGGAGCTCGGCGTCGCCGAGACCCGGGAGGTCTCCGACGAGCTCGCCACCGCCTTCGACGTCGGCGAGGGGCAGGTCAGCTCCAACCTCATCGGGCCCTCCTGGGGGCAGTCGGTGAGCGAGCAGGCGCTGCGCGCGCTGGTCGTCTTCATCGCCTTCACCGCCGTGCTCATGGCGCTGTACTTCCGCACCTGGAAGATGGCCGCCGCCGCGATGGTGGCCCTGGTGCACGACATGATCATCACCGTCGGGGTCTTCGTGCTCTCCGGCTTCGAGGTCTCCCCGGCGACGATGATCGGCTTCCTCACCGTGCTCGGGTACTCCCTCTACGACACGGTGGTGGTCTTCGACAAGGTCCGGGAGAACGCGACCGAGGCCTTCACCTACAAACGCAGCACCTACGCCGAGGCGGCCAACCGGGCGGTCAACCAGACCCTGGTGCGCTCGATCAACACCACCGTCATCGCGCTGCTGCCGATCCTCGCGGTGCTCGTCATCGGCTTCGCCCGGCTCGGCCCGGGCACCCTGCTCGACCTCAGCCTGGTGCTCTTCGTCGGGCTGGTCGCCGGTGCCTTCTCCTCGATCTTCATCGCCACCCCGCTGCTGGTGCAGTTGCGGCGCAAGGACGACGACGTGCAGCAGCTGACCCAGGACGTCGCCGAGCTGAAGGAGAAGGACGCGAAGGCGGCCGCCCGCGGCTCCGGGCGACGCCGGTCCGCCGCCGGTGGCCGCGGCGCCTCTCGCGCCGGCTCCTCCGACCGGGCGTCGGCGACCTCGACGGGCACCTCGGGTGGCGGTGGCGCGGCCACCGCGACCGCCGAGCGCGACCCGCGTCGCCGCACCGGTCGTGACACCGGTCGGGATGCCACTCGTGACACCCAGGTCTCGGGCAGCTCGTCCGCGGACCAGCGGGACGCGGAGGACGGCGACGCGCGCGACGACGTCGCCGAGGACGCTCCGCAGACGGTCACCGGGCGCACCGTGCACCGCTACGCCCAGTCCTCCGGCCCGCGCAACCAGCCGAAGAAGCAGCCCAAGGCCAAGCGGGGGCGGCGCTCGTGAGCGAGCCCGACGAGGAGCTCGCCGCGCGGATCACCGCCTCGCTGCGCGACATCCCGGACTTCCCCGAGCCGGGCGTGCTCTTCAAGGACATCACCCCGCTCATCGGCGACGGCGCCCTGCTCACGCAGACGGTGACCGGGCTGGCCCGCCCCTGGCACGGCCGGGTGGACGCGGTCGCCGGCCTGGAGGCGCGCGGCTTCGTCTTCGGCGCGGCGGTGGCGGTCGCCCTCGGTGTCGGCTTCGTGCCGGTGCGCAAGGCGGGCAAGCTGCCGGCCGACGCGGTCGGGGTCGACTACGCGCTCGAGTACGGCACCGCCCGGATCGAGGCGCACGCCGACGCGGTCCCGGCCGGGGCCCGGGTGCTCGTCGTCGACGACGTGCTCGCCACCGGCGGCACGGCCGCCGCGGCCTGCCGTCTCTTCGAGCAGCTGCAGGCCGAGGTGGTCGGGGTGGACGTCGTCATCGAGCTGGCCGCGCTGGGCGGCCGGGAGCGGCTGCCGGAGCGAGCGGTGCGCGCGCTGCTGACGGTGTAGCCGCAGCGATCCCGGGACGGTCTAGCATCTGCTCATGAGCGAGCCGCGCACCGGGAGTAGCAGCAGCGGAGGATTCTCCCCGCGCTCGATCGCCCGCGCCTCGCTGGCCCGGCTGGGCAGCACCCGGACCACGGCGCCGGCGGTGCTCGAGCCGCTGCTGCAGTCGGTGCGGCAGAGCCACCCCCGCGCCGACCTCTCGATCATCGAGCGCGCCTACGCCGTCGCCGAGCGGGCGCACGAGGGGCAGTCCCGCAAGAGCGGCGACCCCTACATCACCCACCCGCTGGCGGTGGCGACGATCCTCGCCGAGCTGGGGATGACCCCGGTGACCATCGCCGCGGCGCTGCTGCACGACACCGTCGAGGACACCACCTACAGCCTGGACGCCCTCGAGGAGGACTTCGGCGCCGAGGTGGCCAAGCTCGTCGACGGGGTCACCAAGCTCGACAAGGTCAGCTACGGCGACGCCGCCCAGGCCGAGACCGTGCGCAAGATGATCGTCGCCATGGCCCGGGACATCCGGGTGCTGGTGATCAAGCTCGCCGACCGGCTGCACAACGCCCGCACCTGGCGCTACGTCTCCCAGGCCTCGGCCCAGCGCAAGGCGCAGGAGACCCTGGAGATCTACGCGCCGCTGGCCCACCGGCTGGGGATGAACACCATCAAGTGGGAGCTGGAGGACCTCTCCTTCGCCACCCTCTACCCCAAGGTCTACGAGGAGATCGTCAAGCTCGTCGCCGAGCGGGCCCCGGCCCGCGAGGAGTACCTCGCGCAGGTCCGGGCCCAGGTGGTGCTCGACCTCAAGGAGTCCCGGATCGCGGCGACGGTCACCGGGCGGCCGAAGCACTACTACTCCGTCTACCAGAAGATGATCGTCGGGGGCCGCGAGTTCGGCGAGATCTACGACCTCGTGGCGATCCGGGTGCTCGTGGACACGGTGCGCGACTGCTACGCCGCGCTCGGTGCGCTGCACGCCCGGTGGAACCCGCTGCCCGGGCGCTTCAAGGACTACATCTCGCTGCCGAAGTTCAACATGTACCAGTCCCTGCACACCACCGTCATCGGTCCGCAGGGCAAGCCGGTCGAGATCCAGATCCGCACCCACCAGATGCACCGCCGTGCCGAGTACGGCGTCGCCGCGCACTGGAAGTACAAGGACGAGAAGGGGGACGCGGCCAAGGGAGACACCGGGCAGATCAACGAGATGGCTTGGCTGCGCCAGCTGCTCGACTGGCAGAAGGAGACCGCCGACCCCAGCGAGTTCCTCGACGGGCTGCGCTACGAGATCAACACCCGCGAGGTGTACGCCTTCACCCCCAAGGGGCAGGTGATCGCGCTGCCGATGGGCTCGACGTCCGTCGACTTCGCCTACGCGGTGCACACCGAGGTCGGCCACCACTGCATCGGCGGCCGGGTCAACGGGCGGCTGGTGCCGCTGGACTCCCCGCTGGAGAACGGTGACGTCGTCGAGATCCTCACCTCCAAGGCGGAGAACGCCGGACCGTCCCGGGACTGGCTGACCTTCGTGCGCTCACCGCGGGCCCGGAACAAGATCCGGCAGTGGTTCTCCAAGGAGCGGAAGGAGGAGATGGTCGAGTCCGGCAAGGAGGCCATCGCCAAGACCGTCCGTAAGCAGAACCTGCCGCTGCAGCGGCTGCTGACCGTGGAGAACCTCACCAGCGTCGCCAGCGACCTGCGGGTCAACGACATCGAGGGCCTCTACGCCGCGGTCGGCGAGGGGCACGTCTCGGCCCAGCACGTCGTCTCCCGGATCGTCGGGGTCGTCGGCGGCCAGGACGGCGCCACCGAGGACCTGGCCGAGGCGACCATGCCGGGCCCGGAGGCGCGGCGCCGGCAGCAGAGCAACGACCCGGGCGTCGTCGTCAAGGGCATGGACGACGTGTGGGTCAAGCTCGCCCGGTGCTGCACGCCGGTGCCCGGAGACTCGATCATGGGCTTCATCACCCGCGGCAACGGGGTCTCGGTGCACCGCACCGACTGCCCCAACGCCGGCTCGCTGCGCAAGGAGTCCGAGCGGCTCATCGAGGTGGCCTGGGCGCCCAGCGGGTCCAGCCTCTTCCTCGTCCAGGTGCAGGTGGAGGCGCTGGACCGCTCCGGGCTGCTCTCCGACGTCACCCGGGTGCTCAGCGAGAGCGGGGTGAACATCCTCTCGGCGTCGGTGCACACCTCGCGCGACCGGGTGGCCAAGCTGCGGTTCACCTTCGAGATGGGCGACACCGGGCACCTCAGCCACGTCATGGACCAGGTGCGCAGCACCGACTCGGTCTTCGACATCTACCGGATCACGGGCGGGCACGCCGACCACGACTGAGCCGGCCGGCGTCAGCCGAACTCAGAGAGCCCCTGCCGGGCCTGGTCCAGCCACTGCTGCTGCGCGGCGATCTGCTCGTCCAGCTCGGCCACCCGACGCTCGTCGCCGGCGTCGGCCGCCTTCGCCCGGCGGGCCTGCAGCTCACCGACCCGCTCCTGCAGCTGGTCGACCATCGACTGGGCGCGCGCCGACAGCTCGGGGTTCTTCTGCTTCCACCGGCTGTCCTCGGCCTCGCGGACCGCCTGCTCGACCCGGCGCATCCCCTTCTCCATGCGGTCGATGTCCTGACGCGGCACCTTGCCGGCGGCCTCCCAGCGCTCCTGGATGCCGCGCAGCGCGCTCTTGGTGCGCTCCAGGTCCTGCACCGGCAGCAGCGCCTGCGCCTCGGCGAGCAGGCCCTCCTTGACCTCGAGGTTGCCCTGGTGCGCCTCGTCCTCCTTGGCCGCCTCAGCATCCTTGGCGGTGAAGAAGGCGTCCTGGGCGCTGCGGAAGCGCTCCCACAGGGCGTCGTCGTCGGCCCGGCCGGCCCGCCCGGCGCGACGCCAGCGGTCCATGAGCCGCTTGTAGGCGCCCGCGGTGGCGCCCCAGTCGGTGCTGGTGGCCAGCCGCTCGGCCTCGACCACGAGCTGCTCCTTCTCCACCTTCGCCTCGCCGCGGGTCTGCTCCAGCTGGGCGAAGTGGGCCTTGCGCCCCTTGTCGAAGCCGTTGCGGGCCTTGGAGAAGCGCTGCCACAGCTCCGCCTCGACCGGCTTGTCCAGGCGGGGGCCGGAGCGCTGGTGCTGCTTCCAGGTGTCCAGCAGCTCGCGCATCCGCGCCGAGGACTGCTTCCACTGGATCTTCTCCTCGGGCTGGGCGGCGATCTGCTCCGCCTCCGCGACGATCTGCTCGCGCTCGGCGGCCGCAGCCGCCTTGGCCTCGGCCCGGGCGGCGCTCTCGCTCTCCCGCTTGGCGCTCAGCCCGGTCTCGATCTCGGCGACCAGGGCGCGCAGCGCCGGCAGGTCGCCGACGACGTTCGCCTCACCGATGTGCTCGCGCAGCGACGTCAGCCCGTCGGCGACCTCCTTGGCGGCGACGTCCGGGCTGTCCAGGCGCTGGCGCAGCAGGGTCGCCGAGGCGTGCAGCTCGTCGTACTTGCGGGCGAAGTACTGCAGCGCCTCGTCCGCGCTGGCCCCGGGGTAGGAGCCGACCTCGCGCTCGGTCTCGCCGTCGCGGACCAGCACCCGCCCGTCCTCCTCGACCCGGCCGAAGGCGGCCGAGGCGCTGGGTCCCTGGGCAGGGGCCGGCGCGGCGGGCGCGGCCGGCGTCGGTGCCCCGGCGGGACGGCGCGGGGCCATCTTGGCCAGGGCGGCCGGGGAGGGAGCGCTGGGGCGCGGGGTGTCGCTCTGCTCGTTCACCCGCCCGAGGGTACCCACTTCGCCTGCACCGGCGCTGGTGCTCGCCGGGTCGGTCGGGTGCGGCGGGGGAGATCAGTAGGGTTGGGGGGTGCTGACGATCACCTTCCCCGCGCAGGCGTTCGCCACCAACTGCTACGTCATGGCCACCGGGCCGGGCGAGGAGTGCCTCGTCGTCGACCCCGGAATCGGCGTCGAGGAGACGCTGCGGGAGGTGCTGACCACCCACCGTCTCAAGCCGGCGGCGGTGCTGCTCACCCACGGCCACGTCGACCACGTCTACTCGGTGACCCCGGTGTGCGGCGGCGAGCTGGCCGCCTACATCCACACCGACGACCGCTACCGGCTGCGCGACCCGCTGGCCGACTCCTCGCTGGGCCCGGCGCTGGCCGGGATGCTCGAGCAGCAGTTCGGCAAGGTCGCGACCTGGCGGGAGCCGGAGACGGTCGTCGAGGTGAGGGACAGCGAACGGGTCAGCGTCGCCGGGATCGACCTCGACGTCATCCACGCGCCCGGGCACACCGAGGGGTCGGTGATGTTCGCCCTCGACCCGGTGCCGGACGGGGTGCCCGACGAGGCCGGTGTGGATCGGACGCTGATCACCGGCGACGTGCTCTTCGCCGGGTCGATCGGGCGGACCGACCTGCCCGGCGGGTCGTCGGAGGCGATGGAGCGCTCGCTGCGCGAGGTGGTCCATCCGCGGCCCGACTCCAGCCTCGTGCTGCCCGGCCACGGCCCGGCGACGACGCTGGGCCGGGAGAAGGCCAGCAACCCCTACCTGCAGCGGCTCTGAGCCGCCGAGACCGAAGGACACGACGGACCCCCCGATGGCCAAGATCACCCCGCTCTCCGGCTTCCCCGAGTACCTGCCCGAGCAGCGGATCGTCGAGCAGCACTTCCTCGACGTCATCCGCTCCACCTTCGAGCTGCACGGCTTCCCCTCGATCGAGACCCGCGCGGTGGAGCCGGTCGAGCGGCTGCTCGGCAAGGGCGGCGACGCCGACAAGGAGATCTACGGGGTGCACCGGCTCGCCGGGGAGACCAGCGGCGGCAGAGACGGTGGCGGCGGTGACGGCGGCGCTGGCCGGCGAGAGGGCGCCGAGCTGGGGCTGCACTTCGACCTCACCGTCCCCTTCGCCCGGTACGTGCTGGAGCACGCGGGGCGGCTGAGCTTCCCCTTCCGCAGGCACCAGATCCAGAAGGTGTGGCGTGGCGAGCGGCCGCAGGAGGGGCGCTACCGCGAGTTCACCCAGTGCGACATCGACGTCGTCGACGTCGGCGAGCTGGCGCCGCACTTCGAGGCGGAGATGGCCCTGGTGGTCGCCGAGATCTTCGCGGCGCTGCCGCTGCCGCGGATGACGATCATGGTGAACAACCGCAAGATCCCCGAGGGCTTCTACCGCGGGATCGGGCTGGACGACGTCGCCGGGACGCTGCAGATCGTCGACAAGCTCGACAAGGTCGGGCCGGAGCGGGTCGTCGAGCTGCTCGTCGAGAGCGGCGCCAGCCCGGAGCAGGCGCAGCAGTGCCTGGCGCTGGCACAGATCCGTAGCAGCGACACCTCCTTCGTGGAGCGGGTGCGCGAGCTCGGCGTGGAGCACCCGGTGCTGGAGGAGGGCCTGGCGGCGCTGGCCGCGGTCATCGAGGCCGGCAGCGCGGCGGCGCCGGGGGCGATGGTCGCCGATCTCAAGATCGCCCGCGGGCTGGACTACTACACCGGCACGGTCTACGAGACGGCGATGGAGGGCTACGAGTCGTGGGGCTCGTTCTGCTCCGGCGGGCGCTACGACGAGCTGGCCAGCGACGGACGGACGACCTACCCGGGCGTGGGCATCTCGATCGGCCTCTCCCGGCTGCTCGGGCTGGTCTTCACCGAAGGTCTGGTCGAGGCCAGCCGGAAGACGCCGGCGGCGGTCCTGGTCGCGGTGACCGACGAGGAGTCGCGGGCGGCGTCGGTGGCGGTCGCGCGGTCGCTGCGCGGCTCGGGGGTGCCCTGCGAGGTCGCGCCGGCGGCGGCCCGCTTCGGCAAGCAGATCCGCTACGCCGAGCGGCGCGGCATCCCGTACGTGTGGTTCGTCGGGGCGGGCGAGGACGGCGGGGACCAGATCAAGGACATCCGCTCCGGCGAGCAGGTCGATGCCGTCGCGGAGGAGTGGCGCTGCCCGGTCGCGGACCTGCGGCCGCAGGTGGTGGCCGCGGGTCAGGCGCCGGGCCACGGCTGAGGGCGCTGCCAGCGCCACAGCTGGTGCCGGTCCCAGTGGCCGCCGGGGCTGACCTGCTCGTCGGGCCCCAGGGTCTCCAGGTCGCCGAAGGGTGGGAAGCGTCGTCCCGCGTTGTCCCGGGCCACCAGCTCGTCAACACCCCACGTGAGCGGGTCCGGCTCATGGTCGTCGCCGTCGGGGCGGACCTCGAGCCGCCAGCCGAGAGCGCCGAGGAGCTGCTCGGCGCGGCCGAGCGGGACGCCGGAGGGGTCGGTCTCCAGCCGGGAGATCGTGGATCGGCTGACGCACATCCGCGCGGCCAGCGCGCGCTGGCTCAGGTGATGCTCGCGGCGGTAGGAGCGCACCGCCAGGCCGATCCGGTCGAGCGCGCCGAGCTCGTCGCGAGCCGTGGCGAGGGACGCGGCGAAGGAGGGCGCGACGCGATCGCTGCGCACGTGCCGCTGCGGACGGGCCGGCGGGTCGACGTAGGCCTCGGGCCAGAACAGGCAGTCGAGGCAGTCCTCGCAGTCGCCCGGCTCGAGGCAGGTCTCGCACGGGAACGGGCAGGCGTCGAGTCCGGCCTCCCCGGGTGAGTCAGCGCCGGATTCGTCATCACCTGGCTGGTTGTCGTCGTGCCTGCAGTGGTCGTGCATGTCGTCGTTCATGCGGCCAGCGTGCGCCGCAGATCGGATGGAGCGGCAGGCCACCGCCGATGCTGTGGATCGCGAGCCTGGGTCCCCTCGGCCTGTGGGTGTCGGCGAGCTACGTCGGTGCCTCATGTCATGAGCAGGGGTGTGGCACGGGCAGGGGCGGCAAGCGTCGTGCCGGGTCGCTGCGGGCTGTAGAGGTGGGTGTCGGCGGGCTACGTCGCTGCGTCACGTCGTGAGCAGCTTGCGGTGATCGCCCCGGCGACGGACAGCGGCCCGGGACACCTACGCACGGAGGTGCCCACCCCTCGGTGCCTCGGCGCGTGGTTCGCGACGTGGGGCAGCGACGTACTGCCGAGGCAGCAAGGTCACGCCCTTCGGTATCCCACCGCCAGGGTTCGCGAGGTGGGGCACCGACGTAGCGCGGGAGAGGGCGCGTGGTCGAGCGGCGCCGGCTGGGGTCTTCGGGCGGCTCACCTGGTGAGGCAGCGACGTAGCGTGCGGGAAGGGATGCGGGACGGGATTGGGAAGGGATGCTGGGCGGGTCGGTTGTGAGCAGGGGGTTCGTGGCGCAGGTCACGCTGCCACTAGGATCGCGGGTGGCCCTACGGCCCGCCCGCGGCAACGGCGCCGCGGGCGCACACCGGGGCGTCCTGGCGCCCGCAGCACGATCGAGGAGCGCGGCAATGAAGGTCGGCATCCCCCGCGAGGTCAAGAACAACGAGTACCGCGTGGGCATCACCCCCGTCGGCGTCAACGAGCTGGTGCGCGCCGGGCACGAGGTGCTCATCGAGAAGGACGCTGGCGTCGGCTCGGCCATCCCGGACGAGGACTTCGTCGCCCAGGGAGCCCGGATCATCGACACCGCCGACGAGCTCTGGGCCTCCTCGGACATGGTCGTCAAGGTCAAGGAGCCGGTCGCCGAGGAGTACCACCGCCTCCGCGAGGGCCTGATCCTCTTCACCTACCTGCACCTCGCCGCCGACGAGGCGCTCACCCGCGAGCTGCAGCGCAGCGGCACCACCGCCATCGCCTACGAGACCGTCCGTCTCGACTCCGGCCTCCTCCCGCTGCTCTACCCGATGTCCGAGGTGGCCGGCTGCCTCGCCCCGCAGGTCGGCGCGCACGCGCTGCTCAAGGCCTCCGGCGGCCGCGGCGTCCTCATGGGCGGCATCGGCGGCGTCGCCAACGCCAAGGTGGTCATCCTCGGCGCCGGGGTCGCCGGGCAGAACGCCGCGAACATCGCCCTCGGCCAGGGCGCCGACGTCACCCTCCTCGACACCGACCTCGACAAGCTCCGGATGAGCTTCTGGCGCTACGACAACCGCGTCCACCAGCTCGCCTCCAACGAGCTGACCATCCGCGAGCAGGTCACCAGCGCCGACCTCGTCATCGGCACCGTCCTCGTCGCCGGCGCCCGCGCCCCCAAGCTCGTCACCGACGACATGGTCGCCCAGATGAAGCCCGGCGCCGTCCTCGTCGACGTGGCCATCGACCAGGGCGGCTGCTTCGAGGGCAGCCGCCCGACGACGCACGCCGACCCCACCTTCCCGGTGCACGACACCCTCTTCTACTGCGTCGCCAACATGCCCGGCGCGGTTCCGAGCACCTCCACCTGGGCGCTGACCAACGCGACCCTGCCCTACACCGTCCGGCTGGCGAACGCCGGCTGGCAGGAGGCGCTGCGCGCCGACCCCGCCTTCGCCCTCGGGCTCAACGTCCACGGCGGCGACATCACCCACCCCGGCGTCGCCGAGGCCTTCGACGAGCCGCTGGTCACCGTCCAGGAGAAGCTGGCCTGAGCGAGCACCAGGGCGCGACGCCCGACGCACCGCCCGCACCACCGACCGCGATGGCCCGGGCGGTGCGCACCTGGCTGACCCACCTCGACGTCGAGCGCGGCGTCTCGCCGAACACCCTGTCCGCCTACCGGCGCGACGCCGCCCGCTACCTCGAGCACCTGGACCGCGAAGGGGTGACCAGCCCCGCCGAGGTCACCCAGGCGCACGTCAGCGGCTTCCTCTCCGGGCTGCGCACAGGAGCCGGCGGGCACCCGCCGCTGGCCGCCTCCTCGGCCGGCCGCTCGCTCGTCGCGGTGCGCAGCCTGCACCGCTTCCTCGCCCTGGAGGGGGAGACCACCGACGACCCCGCCGCCCGGGTCGCCCCGCCCGCACCGCCCTCCCGGTTGCCCAAGGCCATCGCCGTCGACCAGGTGGAGCGCCTGCTCGAGGCCGCCTCGCTCGGCGACGGCGCCGTCCCGCTGCGCGACCGGGCGCTGCTCGAGGTGCTCTACGGCACCGGCGCCCGGATCTCCGAGGCCGTCGGGCTCGACATCGACGACGTCGACACCACCGCCGGCGCGGTCCGGCTGCACGGCAAGGGCGGCAAGGAGCGGATCGTGCCGCTGGGCAGCTACGCCCGGGAGGCGGTCGACGCCTGGCTGGTCCGGGGCCGCCCCGAGCTGGCGGCGAAGGGGACCGCCGGCCCTGCCCTCTTCGTCAACCTCCGCGGCCGGCGGCTCTCCCGGCAGAGCGCCTGGGCGGTCATCACCACCGCCGCCGAGCGCGCCGGGATCAGCGGCGACGTCTCGCCGCACACCCTGCGGCACTCCTTCGCCACCCACCTGCTCGACGGCGGCGCCGACGTGCGGGTCGTCCAGGAGCTGCTCGGGCACGCGTCCGTCACGACGACGCAGATCTACACGATGGTCACCGTGCAGCAGCTGCGCGAGGTCTACGCCCAGACCCATCCACGGGCCCGGTGACCACCGCCGGTGCTTGATAGTCTCGCCTGGATCAGCGAGAGGCTGACCGACGACGAGACCCGGGAGTGATCCGCACGTGGCATCCGAGCTGACGCCGCCGCTCGACCTCGAGCACGGCCAGGGCCCGACCGGCCCGACCGGACGGCAGATGCCGGACTTCCCGGACCCGCAGCCGCTGGCCAGCCACGGCCCGGCCCGGATCATCGCCATGTGCAACCAGAAGGGCGGGGTCGGCAAGACGACCACCACGATCAACCTCGGCGCCGCCCTCGCCGAGTACGGCCGCCGGGTGCTGCTCGTCGACTTCGACCCGCAGGGTGCCCTCTCCGTCGGGCTCGGGGTGCCCACCCACCAGCTCGACACCACCATCTACAACCTGCTCGTCGAGCGCGGCCACGACGTCCGCGAGATCATCCAGCGCACCTCGGTCGACGGCCTCGACGTCGTCCCGGCCAACATCGACCTCTCCGCCGCCGAGGTCCAGCTCGTCGGCGAGGTCGCCCGCGAGCAGATCCTCAGCCGCATCCTGCGCCCGGTCCTCGACGACTACGACGTCGTGCTCATCGACTGCCAGCCCAGCCTCGGCCTGCTCACCGTCAACGCGCTCACCGCTGCGCACGGCGTGATCATCCCGCTGGAGACCGAGTACTTCGCCATGCGCGGGGTCGCCCTGCTCGTCGAGACCATCGAGAAGATCACCGACCGGCTCAACCCGGCGCTGCAGATCGACGGGATCCTCGCGACGATGTTCGACGGGCGCACCCTGCACAGCCGCGAGGTCGTCGGCAGCGTCGTCGACCACTTCGACGAGCGGGTCTTCCACACGGTCATCTCACGCACCGTGAAGTTCCCCGACGCCACCCTGGCCGCCGAGCCGATCACCTCGTACGCGACCGGGCACAGCGGCGCCAACGCCTACCGCCAGCTGGCCCGCGAGCTCGTCGCCCGCGGCGGCGCTCCCTGACGGTCATGGACGAGCCCACCGCGACCGAGGCCGCCGCCGAGGCCCCTCCCGCGGTCCCGGGCGGGGTGCTCACGAAGAAGGCGAGCGGCCAGGCCTTCACCGTCCACCTGGACAACTTCGAGGGCCCCTTCGACCTGCTGCTGGGTCTGATCAGCAAGCACCAGCTGGACATCACCGAGATCGCGCTGGCCCGGGTGACGGACGAGTTCATGGCCTACCTGCGCGCGCTGCAGCAGGCCGACCCCGGCTGGGACCTGGGCCAGACCAGCGAGTTCCTGCTCGTCGCGGCCACCCTGCTCGACCTCAAGGCGGCCCGGCTGCTGCCGACCACCGGCGAGGTCGACGAGGAGGACCTCGAGCTGATCGAGGCCCGCGACCTGCTCTTCGCCCGGCTCATGCAGTACCGCGCCTTCAAGCAGGTCGCCGCCCGTTTCGGCGAGGAGATGGCCGTCAACGGCCGGATGACCGCTCGCCAGGCCGGGCTGGAGCCTCGCTTCGCCAGCCTGCTGCCAGAGCTGGTCATGCACGTCACCCCCGAGCAGCTGGTGTTCGTCGCCGCCCGCGCGCTCACCCCGAAGGAGGAGCCGACGGTCGGGCTGACCCACCTGCACGCCCCGGCGGTGAGCGTGCGCGAGCAGGCCGGGATCATCGGGGAGCGGCTGCGCCGCGAGGGGCGGTGCAGCTTCCGCAGCCTGGTGGCCGACGCCGGCACGACGCTGGTCATCGTGGCCCGCTTCCTCGCCCTGCTCGAGCTCTTCCGCGACCAGCAGGTCGGGCTCGAGCAGCCCGAGGCGCTGGAGGAGATCAGCGTCCGCTGGGTCGGGGCCGCCGACGGCGCCATCGAGGTCAGCGATGAGTTCGACGAGGGTGACGAGCCCTCGGACGCAGCAGACGATGCCGACGGGGAGCCGTCCCCGGCGGCGCCGGATCAGCACGCACAGGATCAGGAGGATCTGGATGAGTGAGCCGCGGCCGGCAGAGGCCGAGGAGCAGCAGATCGCCTTCGACGTGGGCGACCTGCCCGGTGGTGCGGTCGGCGCCATCGAGGCGGTGCTCATGGTCGTCGAGGAGCCGGTCACCGAGCTGGCCCTGGCGACCGCGCTGGAGCGCCCGGTCGAGGAGGTGCGCACCCACCTGGGCACCATCCAGCAGCGCTACGCCGACGGCCAGCACGGCTTCACCGTGCGCGAGGTCGGCGGCGGGTGGCGCTTCTACAGCCACGCCGCCTACGCGCCGGTGGTCGAGCGATTCGTCCTCGACGGCCAGCAGGCCCGGCTCACCGCGGCCTCGCTGGAGACGCTCGCGGTGATCGCCTACCGGCAGCCGATCTCCCGCGCCCGGATCGGTGCGGTGCGCGGGGTCAACGTCGACGGCGTGGTGCGCACGCTGCTCACCCGCGGCCTCATCGAGGAGGTCAGCACCGAGGACGGCGACGGCCACGGCGCGACCCTCTACGGCACCACCGGCTACTTCCTCGAGCGGATGGGGCTGGCCAGCCTGGACGACCTGCCGGCGATCGCCCCCTTCCTCCCGGAGGCCGACGCGATCGACGAGCTCGCCGAGAGCGGGCAGGCATGACCCCGCCGCGCCGACGCCAGGGAGACCAGCCCGGCCCCCGGAAGGGCGGCAAGGGCAGCCGTCCGGGCCAGGGCCCGCGCGGCCAGGGTCAGCGTGGTGAGGGCCCGCGTGGTCAGGGCGGGGGTCCGAAGGGCGCCCGCGGCCAGGGTGGTCCCAAGGGAGGCCCCCGCGGCCCGAAGGGCGCCCCTCGCCGGGGCCGCCAGCCGGACCGCGGCACCAGCGGCCGCTCGCGTGGCGGCCAGCCCGACCTGGCGCCGCCCGAGCCGTGGCTGCCGCAGCGCGACGTGCACGACCCGGACGGGGTGCGTCTGCAGAAGCTGCTCGCCGGGGCCGGGGTCGGATCGCGCCGCGCCTGCGAGCAGCTCATCGCCGACGGCCGGGTCGAGGTCGACGGCCAGGTGGTCACCGAGCTCGGCGTGCGGGTCGACCCGCTGCGCCAGACCGTGCACGTCGACGGCGAACGGGTCCAGCTCGACGACTCCCGCGTCTACCTCGCCTTCAACAAGCCGACCGGGGTCGTCACGACGATGTCCGACGAGCTCGGTCGGCCCTCGGTCGGCGACTACGTGCACAGCCGGCCGGAGCGGCTCTTCCACGTCGGCCGGCTCGACGCCGACACCGAGGGTCTGCTGCTGCTGACCAACGACGGCGAGCTCGCGCACCGGCTGCAGCACCCCGCCTACGAGGTGCTCAAGACCTACGTCGCCGAGGTGCCCGGCCCGCTGCCGAAGGACCTCGGCAAGCGGCTGCGCGAGGGCATCGAGCTCGACGACGGGCCGGTGGCCGTCGACTCCTTCCGGGTGATCGACTCCCGACCGGGCAAGGCGATCGTCGAGGTGGTGCTGCACGAGGGGCGCAAGCACATCGTCCGCCGGATGCTCGAGACCTCCGGGCACCCGGTGATCTCCTTGGTGCGCACCCAGATCGGCAACATCCGGCTCGGCGACACCAGGACCGGGCGGTGGCGGGCGCTGACCCGTGACGAGATCGGCGGGCTCTACAAGCAGGTCGGGCTGTGACCGGAACCCCCGAGGCGACCCGGGCCGCCGCCGCGCTGCCGCCGGTGCACGTCGTCGGCACCGGGCTGATCGGGACGAGCATCGGTCTCGCGCTGACCAGCGCCGGGGCACGGGTCACCCTGGCCGACCAGTCCGAGACCTCGGCGGCGCTGGCCCGCGACCTCGGCGCCGGCAGCCTGGACGCCCCGGCTGAGCCCGGGCTCGTCGTCGTGGCGACCCCGCCGGACGTGGCGCCGCGGCAGGTGCTCGCCGCGCTGCACCAGCACCCAGGCGCGGTGGTCACCGACGTCGCCTCGGTCAAGCAGGCGATCCTGCGCGACCTGGTGCGCTCGGGGGAGGACATCGGCCGCTACCTCGGCAGCCACCCGATGGCCGGCCGCGAGCGCAGCGGGGCGATCAGCGCCCGCGCCGACCTCTTCGAGGGCCGCGCCTGGGTGCTCTGCCCGCACGAGGCCACCACCGACGCGGCGGTCGCGGCCGTGGCCGAGCTGGCCCGGGCCACCGGCGCCGCGGTGAGCACCCTCAGCCCGGCCGAGCACGACGCCGCGGTCGCCGCGGTCTCGCACGTGCCGCAGGTGGCCGCCTCGCTCGTCGCGGCCCGGCTGGAGCCGCTGGCCGACGAGGCGCTCGGGCTGGCCGGCCAGGGGCTGCGCGACGTCACCCGGATCGCCGCCAGCGACCCCGGCCTGTGGACCCAGATCCTCGCCGGCAACGCGCCGGCCGTGGCCCGGCTGCTGCGCGAGGTGGCCGTCGACCTCACCGGGCTCGTCGAGGCGCTGGAGGCCCTCGGTGCCGATGCCGACGACGTCGCCGACGCGCCGGGCGCCCGCGCGGTGCTGGCCCGCGCGGTGGCCGCCGGCAACGCCGGGCACGCCCGCATCCCCGGCAAGCACGGCGCCGCCCCGACGAGCTACGAGATCGTCCGGGTGGTCGTCGACGACCAGCCGGGTCAGCTCGCCCGGCTGCTCGCCGACATCGGCGAGGCCGGGATCAACCTCGAGGAGCTGCGCCTCGACCACGGCCTCGGGCTGCCCTTCGGCGTCGCCGAGGTCTCGGTGCTGCCGGCCGCGGCCGGGCCGCTGGGCGAGGCGCTCACCGCCCTGGGCTGGCAGCTGCACGGGTGAGCCGAGCACGCCCGGCGGGCACGTAGGCTTGCCGGTCATGAGCCCCGCCGACGCCCCCTTCGTCATCGCCGTCGACGGACCCTCCGGGTCGGGCAAGTCCAGCGTCTCGCGAGCGGTCGCCGACCGGCTGGAGGTCGGCTACCTCGACACCGGCGCCATGTACCGGGCGCTGACCTGGTGGTGCCTCGAGCGCGGCATCGACCTGGCCGACGAGGTCGCCGTCGAGGCCGAGGCCAGCACCGTCCCGCTGGAGCTGTCCGACGAGCCGACCCGCCAGCGCGTGCTGGTGGGATCCACCGACGTCACCGAGGCGATCCGCACCCAGGAGATCTCCACCGTCGTCTCCCAGGTCGCCACCAACCTCGGGGTCCGCGCGGTGCTGCAGCAGCGCCAGCGCGACCTCATCGCCGAGATCGCCGAGGCCCGCGGCGGCTGTGTCGCCGAGGGCCGCGACCTGACCACCGTCGTCGTGCCCGAGGCCACCCTGCGGCTGCTGCTCACCGCCAGCGAGGAGGCCCGGCTGCGCCGCCGCTCGCTGGAGGTGCACGGCCAGGACGACGAGGACGCGGTCGCGGCCACCCGGGACAGCGTGCTGCGCCGGGACCGGGACGACTCGACGGTCTCCGACTTCACCGTCGCCGCCGACGGGGTGGTCTCGCTGGACACCTCCGAGCTGAGCTTCGAGGAGAGCGTCGAGGCGGTCCTCGGGCTGGCCGAGGAGGTGCGCCGCGGCGAGAGCCCGGCCGGACCGCCGGTGCCGCCCGTGGTCGTCGACGAGGCCGAGGGCGACGAAGGGGTCGAGCGCGTGCTGCGCGCCGGCCTCGAGGACTTCGAGCTCACCGACGACGACCGGGCGCTCATCGACGGCTTCCAGGAGGAGGCCGAGGAGGAGGACGAGGGGCCGCTGCCGGTGGTGGCCATCGTCGGCCGGCCGAACGTCGGCAAGTCCACCTTCGTCAACCGGGTGCTGCGGCGTCGGGCCGCGGTCGTCGAGGACACCCCGGGGGTGACCCGGGACCGGGTGGCCTACGAGGCGGAGTGGTCCGGACGACGTTTCACCCTCATCGACACCGGCGGCTGGGCCCGGCAGGCCGCCGGGATCGACCTGCGGGTCGCCGAGCAGGCCGAGATGGGTGTCGAGATGGCCGACGTCGTCGTGCTCGTCGTCGACGCCATCGTCGGTGCCACCGACGACGACGAGGCCGTGGTGCGGCTGCTGCGCCGCTCCGGCAAGCCGGTCGTGCTCGTGGCGAACAAGGTCGACGACCAGCGCTTCGAGGCCGACGCCGCCGCGTTGTGGAACCTCGGGCTGGGCGAGCCCTGGCCGGTCTCGGCGCTGCACGGCCGGGGGAGCGGCGACGTCCTCGACGCGGTGCTGGACGTGCTGCCGGAGGTCTCCCAGGTCGCCCAAGTGATCCCGGACGGGCCGCGCCGGGTGGCCCTCGTGGGTCGGCCGAACGTCGGCAAGTCCAGCCTGCTCAACAAGCTCGCCCGCGCCGACCGGGTGGTCGTCGACGACGTCGCCGGGACCACCCGCGACCCGGTGGACGAGATCGTCGAGCTCGACGGCCGGCCGTGGCGCTTCGTCGACACCGCCGGGATCCGGCGCCGGGTGCACCAGACCCGCGGCGCCGACTTCTACGCCTCGTTGCGCACCCAGGCCGCGCTGGAGAAGGCCGAGGTGGCGGTGGTGCTCATCGACGCCGAGGAGCCGATCGCCGAGCAGGACCTGCGGGTGGTCGGCCAGGTCGTCGACGCCGGGCGGGCGCTGGTCATCGCCTACAACAAGTGGGACCTGCTCGACGAGGAGCGCCGCTACTACCTGGAGCGGGAGATCGAGCGCGACCTGGTGCAGGTGCAGTGGGCGCCGCGGGTGAACATCTCCGCCCGCACCGGTCGGCACACCGACCGGCTGGTGCCCGCGCTGGACACCGCGCTGGACAGCTGGGACACCCGCATCCCGACCTCCCGGCTCAACGCGCTGCTCGGCGAGATCGTCGCCGGCCACCCGCACCCGGTGCGCGGCGGCAAGCAGCCGCGGATCCTCTTCGCCACCCAGGCCTCGACCCGGCCGCCGCGCTTCGTCATCTTCGCCTCCGGCTTCCTCGAGGCGGGCTACCGACGCTTCCTGGAGCGGCGGCTGCGGGAGGAGTTCGGCTTCGCCGGCACACCCATCGAGGTGTCGGTGCGGGTGCGGGAGCGCCGGCGGCGGCGCTGAGGTCTGGGGGCGCTGAGGTTCGGCGGCACTGAGGTTCTGGGGCGCTGAGGCGCCGGATCGCTAGGACGGGTACGCCCGGGCGAGCATGACCGTGAACCCGACGACGCAGCCGACCGGGAGGTAGGCCACGCTGGCGATCACCAGGCTCAGGCCTCGGGTACGTCGCCGCGACTCGTTGATCTGGTGGCAGCCGAGCGTGAACAGGGCGGCCGGGGTGAAGAACGCGACGATCTCCACGAGCAGGGTGGCGACCATCGCGAGTGGCCTTTCCTGGACCTCGGCCGGCTCGACGAGTCCCGCCAGGATGGCGCCGAAGACGCTGGGCAGCATGATGCCGATGGATACGCCGGCGGCGATCGCGCCGCCGGTGTCCGAGACGGGGCCGGTGTCCGAGGTCGCGCCCACGGGGCGGTCGCGGGGTGCGGTGCGGTCCGTCGTCGGTGCGCTGCCTCCACCGTCGGCCGAGAGGGGTGGCGGCGGATGAGCACCGGTGCTCATCGTGCGGGCTCAGCCGACGGAGGGGAGCACCAGGTAGCGGATCGTGATGACCAGCACGAGCGTCAGGGTGGCGCACAGTCCGGCCGTCGTGAGCAGCGCCCCGGCGCGGCTGGTGGCATCGACGCAGACCAGCGTGCCGACGACGACGAAGGAGGCGAAGGGCACCATCGGGATCACGAGGACGGTGAGCTCAGGCACCCCCAGCGGCGTCGGGATGACGCGCATGGCGACCCCGAGGAGCACGAGTTCGATCCCGGTGCCGAGGACGGCGCCGAGCGGCAGGATCACGGCGGCCTGACGCCGGATCATCGCTCGCTCTGCGCGTCGGCGGTGCTCGTAGACCTCCCACGGGTGGCCGGTCTGCATGCCGTTCAGCGTGCCAGCGTGGTGCCCCCGGAGGTACGACCCTCGGGCATCGGCAGCCGATTCGTGACCTCGTGAAGGGCTGGGATACAGTTGCGGTCGCTCCGGAGACGGGGCAGCCACGGGCTGTGGCGCAGTTTGGTAGCGCACTTGACTGGGGGTCAAGGGGTCGCAGGTTCAAATCCTGTCAGCCCGACACTGTGATGTCTCAGGACATCGGAAACCCGGTGAACCGACAGGTTCACCGGGTTTCGTCATTCTTGGGTGGGTGGTGGATGTGCTGATGGGCGCCTGCCGATCCGCTCGCCACGGAGAGCTGACCAGGCTTCCTTCGAAACTGCCGGTCGAGGTGATCCGCGCCGCGCACCCGGGCGCAGATCACCTCGACCCCGAGCGAACATCCGCCCGACAGCGACGCCCCGGTGGGGGCATGATGCTGGCACCGCCGCACCGACGGGGTCCACGAGGTACGACAGGACGGGAAGGGGGTCGTGGTGCGACGACTCGTGACGGACGACGAGAGACGGGCACGCATCGGTCGCCGGCACGCCCTGGCTCCGTCGAGCCGGGTGTCCTCGGTCGAGGACGCGACGCGCGCCGTCGTGTGCCTCCACGGGACCGAGCCACCGAGCGTGCACCTGTCCTGCTGGGCGCGGACGAAGGGGGTCAGCGTCGAGGATGTCGAGCACGCCCTCTACTCGACGCGGTCGGTGATCCGGCAGATGTCGATGCGCGAGACCCTCTTCGTGATGCCGCGCGACCTCGTGCCGGCCGTCTGGGGCAGCGCCGCTGCGCGCATCTCACGGGTCCACCGCAACCGGCTCGTCAAAGACCTGGAGCGGTGGGGAGCGGTGCCCGAGGGAGAGGGTGCCGAAGTGCTCGCCGCTGCGGAGACCGCCGTGCTGGAGCACCTGAGCGACGGTGTCGCGCGCTCGTCGGCCGAGGTGCGTCGCGAGGTGCCCGAGGCGGCCGGGTCCTTCACGCAGGCCCCCGACAAGTCCTGGGGAGGCACGATCGCCATCGCGCCCAAGGTCCTGGCCCAGCTGAGCATGGACGGCGCGGTGGCCCGCGCGGGGAACGCCGGGGAGTGGTACGCGAGCCGTCCGACCTGGACGCCGACCGCGGCCTGGTGGGGCGGTGCGGTCCCCGCGGCGTGGGGCGCGCGGCGCGGCTACGCCGAGCTCGTGGACCGCTGGCTGTGGTCCTACGGCCCCGGCACGGTGAAGGACATGGCCTGGTGGCTCGGCAGCACACAGGCCGCGGTCCGCACGGCCATCGACGACCTGGGCGCGGTGCAGGTGTCGCTCGAGGACGGCTCGCCCGCGTGGCTGCGGCACGACGACCTCGACCCCGTCATCGACGTCGAGCCCTGGGTGGCGCTCCTGCCGCTGCTGGATCCCACGGTCATGGGCTGGAAGGGTCGCGACTTCGTCCTCGGCGACCACGCTCCCCAGCTCTTCGACTCGGTCGGCAATGCCGGGACCACGGCGTGGGTCGACGGTCGCGTGGTCGGCGCGTGGGTGCAGGACGACGACGGCGCGGTCGAGCTGCGGCTGCTGGAGGAGGTCTCGGCTGCGGCGCGGGACGCCCTTCGCGGTGAGGCCGAGCGGCTCACCGAGTGGTTGGACGGTCAGCGGGTCTTCACGGTCTATCCCTCACCGGTGATGAAGGCGCCCCCTCAGCGGTCGAGGTGATCCGCGCCGCGGATCCGGGCGCAGATCACCTCGACCACCCACTCGGCTGCCCCAAGAGCCGTGACTATCCGAGTTGCGGATGCTCGGGCTCCTCACCACCGGTCACCAAGGGACGACTCCGCTGCTGTGACGAAGGTGCCCGAAGGGGCATCGTCAGGCATCGTCGCGGCGTCAGCAACAACCACGGCGGCGTGGGTCGCGGTCAGTGGCGCCTGCTCACGATTGACCGGGGTCAGGTCGGTCTGGACGAACCCGGGACATACCGAGGTCACCTTGATCGGTGTGTCAGCCAGCGCCTTGGACAAGGCGATCGTGATGTTGTTGAGCGCGGCCTTGGAGCTCTGATAGGCCGGCACGACCATCCCATAGTACGGCGAGCGTGGATCGGTCTGGTCGGTCAGCGAAGCCATCGTTGAGGACACGTTCACGATGCGGCCGCGTGAAGACCTCCTGAGCAGGGGCAGGAGAGCTTCGAGCACGGCAACCGGGCCGAGAACGTTGGTGGCGTATGTCCTCCGGAACAAGCTCAGGTCAACAGCCTCGGTAGCCGCCGTGGTCGCCTCTGGCAGCACACCAGCGTTGTTGACCAGGACGTCGAGCCCGCCATGCCGCTCCTCGATCCAAGCGGCGGACGCACGGATCGACGCGGCATCCGTGACATCCAGTCGGACCGATGTCGCACCCTTGCCGATCTCCGCCGCTGTCTCGTGGCCCGCAGCTTCGTCGCGTGCACCCACGACAACGGTCAAGCCGCGGTCGGCCAGCTCTCGAGCAACTGCGCGGCCCAAGCCACGGTTGCTGCCGGTGATCAACGCTACTGTCATGACCATCCTCCTGATCGCTCGTCTGGCGGCCGGTCGACCGCTCACTGCGAGGACGCCGCACCGGACCGAGACGTGAGATGCGACGTGTGCGCATCGCAGGGCGTGATCGTCTGTCCTCACCCAGACTGGGATGAACTCGATGAGCTTCGGGCACTGTTCGCGCCCTGTCACAACCGGCGCGGGGCTACGGCTGACGAAGTTGCCCTAGGGTTCTCGCTCGTTGTCGGGCGGCGACTTCCGCCCGGAAGCCCTTCCACGTCACTAATAGTGTGAGCCCACCGGCAAGCGTCACGACGAAGGCCACCAGGGCACACAGCGCTGCGGCCCCTTTCCAGTGGGGATCGCTGATGATGGCCGAGGCGATGGCCAGGGCAAGGTAGAGGAGATAGCAGACGATCGTCCCGGACAGCAGAGCGTTCATCCTCGGGTTGGCCCGATAGGCCTCGTACCTCGCCAACTTGTCAGCCAAGACATAGTCGGCGCGCACGCGATACTCGAGGGCCCAGTCCTGATCCCCTGCACGGGCTAGCTGATCCGCGACCGAGAGAAGGCGATCGCGCTCCTCCAACGCATGGGCTGGTGTTCCCGCGCGACGTAGCGCCTTAGACGTGAAGGAAAAGAGCACAGCCAGGGTGGGGACAATGGCTGCGACAGCGGCCACCGCCGACCAAGTGGATTGAGAATCCATCGGCACCTCCCGGTGATCGCGAGGCTGACGATGCTCTCAACTCGCAGCGCTTCTGTCGCGCCGAGTCGTGGGCGTGACCGATGGCTCCGAGGAATCTCCTCGCAGCCTGACACTCCGATCAGCTCGACCCCGCGAGCGCTCCCTCCAGCGCGGCACCCACCCGGTAGAGCGCCGCGTCGTCACCGGGCGCCGCCATGAGCTGCAGCCCGACCGGCAGGCCGTCCGAGCGACCGATCGGCAGCGACATCGCCGCCAGCCCGGCCAGGTTGGCCTCGACCGTCCACCAGTCGGTGCGCGGCCGCGCCAAGGGGTCGTCCATGCCGGCGCGACCCAGCAGCGGGGCGACCAGCGGCACCGTCGGGCTGATCATCAGCCGGCAGCGCTCCAGCACCTCCCGAGCGTCGGCGGTGATGAGCCCTCGCAGCCGCAGCGCCTCGGCGTGCTCGGCGGTGCCCGCCAGCCGCCGGCCGACCTCCAGCCGGCTGAGGGCCTCGTCGCCGAGGCCACGCCCTTCGTGCTCCGCGAGGACCGGTAGCGCCTCGACCGAGGTGACCGCGAGGTAGACGTCGAGCAGGTCGCCGAAGCGGGGCACGGTGACCTCCTCGACCTCCGCGCCCCGGTCCTCCAGCGCCGCCACCGCCGCGTCGAAGGCGGCGAGCACGCCGGGATCGTTGCGCTCCCCGGACATCGGGGCCACCCGGGCGAGGCGCCATCCCGTGAGGTCACCACGGGCACCCGCCTCGGCCGCGGCAGCAAGGACACGCGGGCCGCCGGGCACCGATGCTCCGGCGATGGCCTCGTGCAGCGCCGCGGTCCGCGCAACATCGGGCCCCATCGGGCCGACCCGGTCCAGGCTCGGCGCGAAGTCGACGACCCCGTCGGTGGGGACGGTGCCGGGGGAGGGAGCCACTCCGACCACCCCGCAGAAGGCGGCCGGCTCGCGGATCGACCCGCCCGTGTCGGTGCCCAGCGCGAGCACGTCGTAGGCGGCCACCGCGGCGCCGGAGCCGCCGCTGGATCCGCCGGCGGTGCGGCGCGGGTCCCACGGGTTCCGGGTCGGGCCCCACGCCGAGCTCTCGGTCGAGGCACCCATGGCGAACTCGTCGAGGTTGGTCGTGCCGACGACGTGCGCCCCGGCGCGCCGCAGCCGGGTCACGACCTCGGCGTCGCCGTGGGTGCGTGGCAGGTCGCGGCGCGAGGCGGAGCCGCAGGCCCACGGCGCGCCCGCCACGGCGATGTTGTCCTTGACCGCGACGACCTCGCCGGCGAGCAGCCCGTCGCCGACGCGGCCGAGGTCCGTGCCGCTGTCCGCATCGCCGGGGTCGTCGGCCACGTGCACGAACGCGCCGAGCTCGCCGTCCCGCTCGGCGATCGCTGATCGCGCCCGGTCCAGCCGGGCGCTCACGCGGTGGCAAATCGGCCGAGCACGCGGGCGTCGATCCCGGCCAGCCGGTCGGCGAACATCCGCTGGTAGGCCAGCTCCTCGCGGGTGCGCGGCGCCGGCAGCCCGGCCACCCGCTGCTGCGCCCAGTCGTCCTCCGGCACCAGCTCCGCGGCGCGCTCGGTCATGACGTCCGCAGTCCCGCTGCCGTCGCCGAACTGCTCCTTCGGCCGCCACAGCAGGTCCTCGGGCAGCCACCCGGTGAAGGCCTCGCGCAGCAGCGCCTTCTCCTGGCCGAGCTCGCCGGGCAGGCGCCACTCGATCGGGATGCGCCCCGCGAGGTTGACCAGGTCCCGGTCGAGGAAGGGCACCCGCGCCTCCAGCCCGTGCGCCATCGTCACCCGGTCGCAGCGCTGCAGGTTGAGGTTGTGCAGCCCGGACACCCCGCGCAGCAGCTCGTCGGCCAGGTCGGCGCCGTCGGTGATGTCCCGGTAGTGGGCGTACCCGGCGAAGAGCTCGTCGGCGCCCTCCCCGGTGAGCACCACCTTCACCGTGCGGGCGGTCTCCTCGGCGAGCAGGTAGTTCGGCACCGCGCTGCGCACCAGCGACGGCTCGAAGGACTCGATCGAGGCCACCACCGACGGCAGGCAGGAGACCACCTCGTCGGCGTCGTAGACCCGTTCGTGGTGCTCCAGCCCGAGGTGCTCGGCGACCCGCCGGGCGGCGAGCAGGTCGCTGCTGCCCTCGGTGCCGGCGGCGAAGGAGTGCACCGGCCCGGGCACGTCGTCGGCGAAGGAGGCCATCACCGCCGCCACCAGGCTGGAGTCCAGCCCGCCAGAGAGGAAGACCCCGACCGGCACGTCGGCCATCATCCGCCGCCGCACCGCGGTGACCAGGGTGTCCCGGACCGCGGTCCGCGCGCTCTCGACGTCGGCGATCGGCTCGCCGCCGACGTGCAGCTCGCGGAAGCGGACCAGCCCCTCCTGCGGGGTCCAGCGGAAGCCGGGCGGGAACTCCTCGACGTGGCCGCGCATCTCGGGCGCGAAGGCGACGAGCTCGGAGGCGAAGAGCGTCGCCCCGTCGACCCGCGCCCAGTAGAGCGGCTTGACCCCGAGCGGGTCGCGGACTGCGACCCCCCGGCCGTCCGGGTGGGCGACGACGAAGGCGAACATGCCCCGCAGGTCCGCCAGCTGGTCCAGATCGCCGGCGACCGCGGCCGCCAGCGCGGCCTCGCTGTCGGAGGCGGTGGCGAAGTGCAGCCCGGAGACCCGGCGCAGCTCGTGGTGGTTGTAGATCTCGCCGTTGACCACCGCCCAGTGCCCGTCGGCCGGGCCGAGCGGCTGGTCCCCTTCGTCGAGGTCGACGATGGCCAGGCGCACGTGCCCCAGCCAGGTCGGTCCGACGGTGCGCTCACCGCGCCCGTCGGGGCCGCGGTGCTCGACCCGGTCGAGCATGCTCCGGCCGAGCTCGGCCGACGGGCCCTCGGGGGAGCGGGGGTCGTGGATCGCGACGATGCCGCACATGGCCGCCACCCTATGGCGGGTGGTGGACCGCTCTTCGACCGGCGGCCCGGGCGCAGCGGAACCGGCCCCTCTACTACGGTGGGTCGTATCGCCCCGGTTCCTCGTGCCGGTCGCTCCGAGCCCGGCACACCGGACGTCGCTGAAGGAGTGCCCGTGCGCGCCGTCGTCTTCGAGAACTTCCAGACCTTCCCCGTCCTCACCGAGGTGGAGCGGCCCACCCCCGGGCCGGGGGAGGTGCTGCTGAAGGTGGCCGGCTCCGGCGCGTGCCACTCCGACGTCGGGGTCTTCGACGAGTTCGAGTCCGACCCGACCGGGCTGATGACGCCCTCCTTCGTCCTCGGTCACGAGGCCTCCGGGTGGGTCGAGGAGGTGGGCCCGGGCGTCTCCGGCTTCGCGAAGGGGGATGCCTACCTCGTCTACGGGCCGATCGGGTGCGGTCGGTGCCCGGCGTGCTCGCGGGGCCAGGACACCTACTGCGCCCAGCCGCAGCAGGTCGGCTACCTGGCGACCGGGCTCGGTCGGGACGGCGGCATGGCGGAGTACATGACCGCCCCGGCACGCAACCTCGTGCCGCTCGGCGACGCCGACCCGGTGGCCGCCGCGCCGCTCGCCGATGCTGGGCTGACTCCCTACCACGCGATCAAGCGGGCGCTGCCGCACCTGGCCGGCGGTGGGCGCTACGCGCTGGCCATCGGGCTCGGCGGGCTGGGCATCGTCGGTGTGCAGATCCTGGGGGCGCTGACCGGGGCGACGATCATCGCCACCGACCTCAAGCCCGAGGCGATGGCCGCCGCCGAGCAGCTCGGCGCGGTCACCGTGCCCGGCGGGGAGGGCCAGGCGGAGGCGATCCGGGAGATCACCGGCGGTCGCGGGGTGGACGCCGTCTTCGACTTCGTCGGAGCGGGGCCGACGATCGCCCTGGCCGCGGCGGTCGTCGCCCAGCGCGGCTCGGTCACCATCGTCGGCATCGGTGGCGGGACCCTCGAGTGGAGCTTCTTCGGGATGCCCTACGAGGTGAACTTCTCCTCGACCTACTGGGGCACCATCGAGGAGCTGCACGAGGTCGTCGCGATGTACCGCGCCGGGCAGATCGACCCGCCGGTGGAGCGCTTCGCCCTGGACGACGCCCTGGAGGCGTATCGGCAGCTGCGCGACGGTGAGCTCGACGCACGTGCGGTGATCGTCCCGCACGCCTGAGCGAGCGGTCGCCCGCCCGGGCTCAGTCTGCGAGGCGCACGACGACACCGTCGACGAGCTCGGCGACGGGGTCGTCGTCGTTGACGATGATCGCGCACTCGTCGTCCTGCAGCGCCTCGAGGGTGTCGAACTGCGACTGCAGCAGCGACGCCGGCATGAAGTGGTCGCGCGCCTTCATCCGCGCCTCGAGCACCTCGAAGGGGAGGTCGATGTGCACGAAGCAGGTGGCGTCCATCGGCCCGTCGCCGCGCAGGATGTCTCGGTAGGAGCGCTTCAGCGACGAGCAGGCCAGCACGACGCCGACCCCGTTCGCCCGGTACCGCCCGAGGTTCGAGCCCAGCTCCTCCAGCCACGGTCGTCGGTCGTCGTCGTCGAGCGGGTGCCCCGCCGACATCTTGGCGATGTTCGCCGGCGGGTGGTGGGCGTCCCCTTCGACGAAGTCGCACTCCAGCGCCTCCGCCAGCGCCCGCCCCAGCACGGTCTTGCCCGTCCCGGAGACTCCCATGACGACGATCTGCCTGCTGCTGCGCTGGCTCATCGGTCCCCTTCCGTCGATGCGTCCTGAGTCGCGGTGCCTCGAGGTGCGGCGTCCTCATCCGTGGCGTCCCGGCCCGGGCACCCATCGTGGCTCATGCCAGCACCGGCCAGAGCAACGCGGCCAGCGCGAAGGCGCTCAGCCCCAGCGTCGTCTCCATCACCGTCCACGTCTTCAGCGTGGTCTTCTCGTCCATCCCGAAGAAGCGGCTGACCAGCCAGAAGCCGGAGTCGGTGACGTGGCTGAGCACGGTCGCGCCAGCCGCGATCGCCGTGACCAGCAGCGCCACCGCGACGCTGGACAGGTCGCCGGCCTGGTGGCGATCAGCCCGGAGGCGGTGGTGATCGACACCGTCGCCGAGCCCTGCGCCACCCGCAGCGCGGTCGCCAGCAGGAAGGCCTGCAGCAGCAGCGGCACCCCGATGTCCGACAGCGAGGAGGTCAGCGCGCCGCCGATCCCGCTGGTGCGCAGCACCCCGCCGAACATCCCGCCGGCCCCGGTGATGAGGATGATCGAGCAGATCGGCGCCAGCGACTTGTCCAGCAGGTCGGTGGTCTCGGCCATCGTCCGGTCGCGGGTGCCGAGCACGACGATCGCCACCAGCAGGGTGATGAGCAGCGCCACCGGGGTGTTGCCCAGGAGGATGAAGGCGTCGACGAGCGTGCCTTCCTCGGCCAGGGTGCCGTTGGCGCGCAGCGTGGTGAGCACGGTGTTGAAGGAGATGAGGATCAGCGGCAGCAGCAGCAGACCGAGCACCGTGCCGAAGGTCGGCGGCTGCGGTCCGGTCGCGGTGGCCACCGACCCCGACGGCTCGGCCTGGCCGCGGGTGCCGTCGCTGCCTGCTCCGCCGCCGGCCCCGTCGTCACCGGCCGTTCCGCCCTTCGTCCCTGCGGCGTCGCCGCCGTTCTCCGGGCCGAAGAGCAGCTCGGGCAGGTCGACGTAGATCCGGGCGCCGAGGAAGCGGGAGACGAGATAGACCCCGACGAACCAGGCGAGCACGGCGATCGGCAGGTTGATGAGCAGCACGACGCCCAGGTCGCCGCCGAGCACGGTGCCGGCCGCCACCGGCCCGGGGTGCGGCGGCACCAGCGCGTGCATCGCCGCGAAGGCGCCCGCGGCGGGGAAGGCGTAGTAGAGCAGCGACCCGCCGAAGCGGCGCGCCACGGTGAGGATGATCGGCAGGAAGACGACCAGTCCGGCGTCGAAGAAGATCGGGAAGCCGAAGATCAGCGCGGCCACGCCGAGCGCCAGCGGCGCACGTTGCTCCCCGAAGCGGCTGATCATCGTGTCGGCGAGCACCTGGGCGCCGCCGGTGACCTCCAGCAGCCGCCCGAGCATCACCCCGAAACCGACGAGCAGCGCCACCGACGCCAACGTGCTGCCGAAGCCGGCAGTCATCGCGTCGGGCACGTCGGCCAGCGGGATGCCGGCCGCGACCGCCGTGATCAGCGAGACGAGGACCAGCGCGATGAAGGCGTGCAGCCGCACCGCGATGATGAGGAAGAGCAGCAGCGCCACAGCAGCGCCAGCGATGAGCAGCAGGGTGCCGGTGCCGTAGACCGGATCGATCGGGTCCATCGCCTCAGTCTGTCTGCTCGCTCAGTCCCGGTGGCCCGGAGAGCCCGCACGTTCGTCGCCCGGCAGCGCTCAGCGGCCGGGCATCCGTAGCGGGGTGCGCTGACGACCCTTGTCGTCGTGGTTGTCCGGGGCGAGCCAGCGCTCCAGCTCGGACCGGATGTCGGGCCACTCCCGGTCGAGGATGGAGAACCAGGCGGTGTCCCGGTTGCGCCCGCGGTAGACGCGCGCCTGCCGGTGCACCCCCTCGGCGGTGAAGCCCAGCCGCTGCGCCGCCGCGACCGACGGGGCGTTCAGCGCGTCGCACTTCCACTCGTAGCGCCGGTAGCCGAGGTCGTCCAGGGCGTGCCGGGCCAGCAGGTACATCGCCTCGGTGGCCGCGGTGGTGCGCTGCAGCGCCGTCCCGAGCACGATGTTGCCGACCTCGATCGATCCGTCCGCCGGGGCGATCCGCAGGTAGCTGGCGGTCCCCACCGGTCGGTCGTCGACGAGCACGACGAAGGGCAGCCCGGTGGGGTCGGCGCGCAGCCCGTCCGTGAAGGCGGTGAGGCCGGCGAGGTCGTGCGGCCCGGTGGGGTAGTAGCTCCACACCGACTCGTCGGAGTCGATGTCCAGCGCCTGGTGCAGCGCCTCCACGTGCTGCTCGTCCAGCGGCTCGAGCCGACAGGTGCGCCCGGTCAGCACGACCGGGCCGGGCGGCGGCGGTGGGACCCAGCCGGGCAGCGGGTCCCCGACGGGTTGGCCGAGGGCGTTCGTGGGCACCCGCTCACCCTAGGCGCGGTGGTCTCAGCGCACCCGCTGCAGCCCCCGCTCCCGGTCGGTGAGCTCGAAGGTGGCCTGGGTGCGGATGGCCCCGCCCCGGGTGGTCACGCGGTCCAGCGAGCGGTAGTCGGCACGCAGCCCGGAGGGGGTGACCAGGGTGCGCACGTAGCCGCGCTGCTGGGAGTAGAAGTGCAGGTGCGGGTTCCACTCCAGGATCGGGTCCTGACGCGCCGGGTCGCCGTCACCACCGCTGGTGACCGAGGTGGTGACCAGCTCGGAGGCGACCACCGGGGCGTCCGGGTCGTCGTAGTCGGCCTTGATGTCGGCGGCCCAGTGGGTGTGCACGTCACCGGTGAGCACGACCGGGTTGCGCACGCCGGTGTCCTGCCACGCCTTCGTCACCCGCTGCTGCGAGCCGGCGTAGCCGTCCCAGGAGTCGTTGCTGACGTGCAGCCGCTCGTCCGCCTTGCCGTCCCGCCGGGCGAAGAAGACCTGCTGGCCGAGGAAGTCCCAGCGCGCCCGGCTGCGGGCGAAGCCCTGGCGCAGCCACGCCTCCTGCCGGTCACCGGTGATGCTGCGAGCCGGGTCCTGGGAGCCGGCGCAGTCGATGTCCCAGCCGTCGCCGCAGGCCTGGTCGTCGCGGTACTGGCGGGTGTCGAGCATGTGGAAGCTGGCCAGCCGGCCCCACCCGAGACGCCGGTAGATCCGGGTGGACGCGCCGCTGGGCAGCGAGGAGCGGCGCAGCGGCATGTTCTCGTAGTAGGCGCGGGCGGCGTTGGCCCGGCGGGCGGCGAAGCGCTCCGGGGTGTCGTTCCACTGCTCCGGGTCGGTGTTCTCCGGGATGTTGGCGGCCCAGTTGTTGTCGGTCTCGTGGTCGTCCCAGACCACCAGCCACGGGGCGATCGCGTGCGCGCTCTGCAGGTCTGGGTCGGTCTTGTACTGCGCGTGCCGCTGCCGGTAGCCGGACAGGGTGACCGTCTCGTCACCGGCGTGGCGACGGGGGCGGGCGGTGTTCGTGGTCGTCTTGTACTCGTACTGGTAGTCGCCGAGGTGCAGCACCAGGTCCGGGTCGTCGTCGGCCAGGTAGCGGTAGGCGGTGAAGTAGCCCTCCTCGTAGTGGCTGCAGCTGGCGAAGGACATCGCCAGCGCCGAGGGCATCTCGTTGCGGCGCGGGGCGGTCCGGGTCCGACCGACCGGGCTGAGGTAGCTGCCGACCTTGAAGCGGTAGTAGTACTCCCGGTTCGAGCGCAGCCCGTCGACCTCGACGTGCACGCTGTGCGCCGCCGAGGCCCGGGCCACCGTGGTACCGCGGTCGAGGATCCGCCGCATCCGCGGGCTCTCCGAGACCTGCCACTGCACGGGCACGTCACGGCCGGGCATGCCGCCGAGGCCGTCCTCGGCGAGCGGGTCGAGGGCGAGCCGGGTCCACAGCACGACCCCGCTGGGCGTGGGGTCGCCGGAGGCCACCCCGAGGGTGAAGGGGTCGCGGCGGATGGCGCCGGTGGGCATGAGCAGGGGCCGGGCCGAGCTGGGGGCGGCGACGGCGAGCGTGGTCGTGGTGGCACCGGCGGCGAGCGAGCCGGCGAGGACGTGGCGACGAGAGATGCTCATGCCCGCACCGTGGGCGACGGCCGTGAACTCGCCTGTGCCCGAGGGTGAACGCTCCCGGACCCCTGTCGGTGGGCGTGGTGAACGTCGGGTCAGCGCATGGTCAAGACCGCGACCACGACGGGGGAGAAGGGGACAGGTGCACGTCAGGCGTCGACGACGACGTCTCCGTCCGGGACGGCGCAGCACGGCAGGAAGGAGCCCTGGGCGATCTCGCGGGGGCGGATCCCACCCTGGTGGTCCATCTCCACCCGACCGGAGAGCAGCGAGCTCTTGCAGGTGCCGCACATCCCTTCGCCGCAGGAGGTGGGGATGGGGATCCCGGCCTCCTGGGCCGCCTCCAGCACGGTCTGCCCGGGCCCGCAGGTCACCTCACGTCCGCTGCGGGCGAAGGTGACCGATGCCGCGCCCGTTGCCGCGTCCGCGGGCGCCACGGCCACGTCCGTCGGGTCGACCACCGCGTCCGCCGCAGCCAGGTCCGCAGCCACCTCCGCCGGCTCGGCCACCGGCACCTCCCGCGCCACGGTCGGGGCGCCGGCCGAGCCCAGCACGAAGCTCTCCTCGTGGCAGCGGGCCGGGTCGGCCCCGAGCTCGGCCAGGGCCTCGCGCACCGCGCTCATGTAGGGCGGCGGGCCGCAGGTGAAGATCTCCCGCTGCGCCAGGTCGGGCACCGCGGTGGCCAGCAGCTCGGCGCTCACCCGGCCGGTCAGCCCGGGCCAGGGCACCCCGTCGCCGTCCCCCTCGCACACCCAGTGCAGCCGCAGCCCGGGATGCACCAGACTCATCGCCTCGAGCTCGGAGCGGGCGAGCAGGTCCTGCGGGGTGCGGGCGCAGTGCACGACGACGACGTCCATCGGGTCGCCGAGGTCGGCGACGGTGCGCAGGGTGCTCAGCGTGGGGGTGATCCCGCTGCCGCCCGAGAGCAGCAGGTAGCGCGCAGCCGGGTGCTCGACCACGGAGAAGGCGCCGCGCGGTCCGGTGGCGTGGACCCGGTCGCCGGGGCGCAGCCGGTCGTGGATCCACCCGGAGACCTCTCCGCCGGGCACCCGCTTGACGGTGATCGTCAGCAGGTGCGGCCGGGTCGGGGGAGAGGAGATGGTGTAGCAGCGCTCCACCCGCCGCCCGTCGATGTCGACGCCGAGGGTCAGGTACTGCCCGGGGGAGAAGGCCACGCCGCCCAGGCGCGTGGGCTGCAGCACGACGGTCACCGTGTCGTGGGTGACCGGCAGCACCCGGCGGCACACCAGCTCCTGGTCCAGGTCCGCCTCGGGCGGGAGCAGGCCGGCGCCCAGGGGCTCGGTCTCGACCGGCCACCCGGCCGGGTCCGTGCTGCTCGGTGCCGGGGTGGCGGGTGCCGGGGTGAAGATCGGGGCGTGGCTCATCGGGCGACCTCCTCGCGCATGCGGGCGACGTACCAGGAGACGAAGGCGTCCACGTCCCCTTCGGCCTCGGTGTACGGGCCGGGCTCGTAGGCCGGGTCGCTCACCCCGGCCTGGGTCAGGGCGACGAAGGCGCCGTCCTCCTCGTTGGTGCGCCGCCACACCTCGGTGAGCGCGTCGACGTCGTAGTCGACCCCCTCGACGGCGTCCTCGTGGACCAGCCAGGTGGTGCGCACCAGGGTGCGGTCCGGGGCGAGCGGCAGCGCCGCGAAGGTGACCACGTGGTCGGCCAGCGCGTGGCACCACAGGTTCGGCTGGACGTGCACGCTGGCCCGCCCCAGCCGCGGCTCGTCGAGGTCGCCGAGCAGCCGCGCGACGAGCCGGGTCCCGTCCCGGCTGAAGGACTCGCCGGCCCCGTCCATCGGCTCGCGCTGCACCCAGAAGCCGGTCGGGCGCTCCAGGTCGCGGACCCGGGCGAAGGGCAGACCGCGGGCCGCGGACATGGTGGCCAGCTCGGCCTCAGCGGCCCGGTACCGCTCGTGCGCCGGCCGCATCCGTGCCGGCACCTGCTCGTCCCGCAGGCCCCAGGTGGGGAAGAAGGTGCAGGTCAGCTCCGGGTGCCCGGACTCGCAGTGGTAGCACTCCCGGTTGTTCTCCATCGTCAGCTTCCAGTTGCCCTGCTCGACGAGGTCGACCTGCGCGGCGACCTTGGTGCGCTCCAGGGCGTGCGGACGAAGGTAGGGCGCGACGACGTCGGCGACCACGTCGATGTCGCTCGGCGGCTCCGCCGCCAGGCAGACGAAGATCAGCCCGGCCACCTCGCGCAGGTGCACCGACAGCAGCGACAGGCAGGCCGGGTCGGTGCCGGCCGCCAGCTGCGGCGCGTGCCGCAGCGCGCCGTCGGTGCCGTAGGTCCACCGGTGGTAGCCGCAGACGATGTTGCCCACCGACCCGCTGGGCTCGGTGACCAGGCGGGAGCCGCGGTGCCGGCAGACGTTGCGGAAGGCTCGCACCTGCCTGTCGTCGTCGCGCAGCACGAGCACCGAGGCGGTGCCCAGGTCGACCGTGCGGTAGTCGCCCTCTTCGGGGATCTCGGCGACGCTGCCGACGAAGATCCACTGCCGCTGCCAGAGCAGCCGCAGGTCGAGCTCGTAGAGCTCGGGGTCGGTGTAGCAGGCCCCCGGCAGCGCCCGGCCCGGTCGGCGGGCGTCCAGCAGGGCGGCCAGGCGGTCCCGGGCGCCCTGGTCGGTCACGGCGGGGCGGGAGGCGAGGGTCGTCATCCAGGCTCCTGGGTCGCTGGTGGTCCGGTCAGATCTGCGCGCACAGCCGCAGGGAGTCGAGGACGGCGGCGTGGATGTTGCGGCTGGCCACGGCGTCACCGACGCGGAAGAGCTGGTAGGTCCCCTCGGGGTGGGTGCGCACCTGCTGCGGGCGCCCGGCCAGCAGCGCCTGGTGGTCCACCTCGCCGAGGTTGCTCGAGCCCGGCACGAGGTCGAGGTAGAGGTCGTCGTTGGGGATGCTGCCGTGCTCGACGACGACGTGGTCGACCACCCGCTCCTGCACCGCGTCGGTGTAGTCGCTGGCCAGGGTGGCCACCAGACGGCCCCCTTCGCCCGCGGCGGCGCGCCGCACCCCGACCAGCCGCCGGGCCAGGGTCAGGGTGACGTCGTGCTCGGCGAAGGCGCGCAGGTAGGCGGGGCTGTTCATCCCGCCGACGCTGATCCCCACGGTCCGCTCCGGGGTGACCAGCTCGACCCGGGCACCGAGGAGCGCCAGGTGCTCGGTGGCGTCCAGGGCCGGCTCACCGCCGTGGTCGTCGAAGACGAGCACCGTCTCCCCGGGGTGGATGCGGCCGGTGCCGCTCATCACGTCCCAGGTGTCCAGCACCAGCTGCTGGCCGGAGGTGAGGAACGTGCGGTCCGGCTGCCCGCCCGTCGCCACGACGACGACGTCGGGGTCGAGCGCCAGCACGTCCTCGGCCTCGACGTAGGCGCCGAAGCGCAGGTCCACCCCGCTGTGCTTGGCCTCGGCGACCCGCCAGTCGATGACCCCCATGAGGTCGCGGCGCCGCCGCGAGGTCGCGGCCAGCAGCACCTGCCCGCCAGGACGGTCGGCCGCCTCCAGCAGGCTCACCTCGTGGCCGCGCTCGCCGAGCACCCGGGCGGCCTCCAGCCCGGCCACCCCGGCGCCGACGACGACGGCGCGTCGACGCCGCCCCACCGTGGGGGCGATGACGTGCGGCAGCGACAGCTCGCGGCCGGTCGCCGGGTTGTGCAGGCACTTGGCGTCCCCGGACTCGTAGATCGCGTCCAGGCAGTAGCTGGCCCCCACGCACGGACGCACCCGGTCCTCCTCGCCACGGGCCACCTTCGCCACCAGGTGCGGGTCGGCCAGCTGCGGGCGGGTCAGGCCGACGAGGTCGAGCAGCCCCTCGCGCACCGCGTGCCGGGCGGTGGCCACGTCACCGATGCGGGCGGCGTGCATCACCGGCACCCCGAGCTCGCGCCGGACCTGACCGGCCAGGTCGAGGAAGGGGGCCGACGGGGTGCCCATGGACGGGATGGTCGCGGCCAGCCGGGCGTCGCTGTCCAGACCGCCCTTGATGACCGAGAGGAAGTCCACCCCGTGCTCGATCCAGGTCCGGGCGATCGGCAGGGTGTCCTCGAGGGTCAGCCCGCCCGGCAGGCACTCGTCCATGCTCATCCGCAGCCCGAGCAGCATGTCCGGCCCGACCGCCTCCCGGACCGCGTCCAGCACCCGTCGCCCGAAGACCAGACGGGCCTCGGGGTCGCCGCCGAAGGCGTCGGTGCGCTGGTTGGTCGCCGGCGAGGCCCAGGCGTCGAAGAGGTGGCTGTAGGACTCGATCTCGATGCCGTCCAGCCTTGCCTCCCGGCAGCGGGCCGCGGCCGAGGCGAAGTCGGCGACGATCCGGTCGACGTCCCAGGCCTCGGCGACCTTCGGGAAGGAGCGGTGCTGCGCCTCGCGCATCCGGGAGGGGTAGACCAGCGGCAGCCAGTCACCGGTGAAGTTGCTGCTGCGCCGCCCCAGGTGGGTCAGCTGGATCATCACCGCCGCGCCGTGCTCGTGCACCTCGTCGGTCAGCTGCCGCAGCCAGGGCACCACCTCGTCGCGGTACATGAGCATGTTGCCGAAGGCGGGCGGGCTGTCCGGGGAGACCACCGCGGACCCGCCGATCATCGTCAGGCCGACACCGCCGCGGGCCTTCTCCACGTGGTAGGCGCGGTAGCGCTCCTTCGGCATGCCGTCGACCGTGTACGCCGGCTCGTGCGAGGTGCTGACCACCCGGTTGCGCAGGGTCACCTGACCCAGCTGGTAGGGCTCCAGGAGCGGGTCGGCGAGGTGCATGTCGCCAGCGTGGACCCGGGTGGTCCCGGAGAACCAGCGCGCGCTTTTGGAGATGACCGTGCAATCATCTCGCATGATCGACCGTCGGCTGCGGATCCTCCAGGTCGTCGCCGAGCGCGGCACCATCTCGGCCGCCGCCGACGACCTCGGCTACACCCCCTCGGCGGTCTCCCACCAGCTGCGCACGCTCGCCCGCGACCTCGGGGTGCGGCTGCTGGAGCCGGCCGGCCGCAACGTACGCCTCACCCCGGCGGCCCGGGTGCTGCTGCAGCGCACCGAGGGGCTGATGACCTCCTGGGAGCAGATCCGGGCCGAGGTGCTGCAGGTCTCCAGCGGTCGGCTCGGGCACCTGCGGATGGCCGGCTTCTCCACGGCGGCCTCCGCGCTGCTGGCCCCGGTGGCGGCGACCGCTCGGCAGGTCTTCCCGCAGTCCGAGATCGAGGTCATCGAGGCCGACCCGGACACCTGCTTCGACCTGCTGCTGGCCGAGCAGGCCGACGTCGTGGTCGTCGTCGGCCTGGAGCGGCTGCCCGCGACGCTCGACGTGCGCTTCGAGCAGCACGCCCTGCTCGCCGACCCGCTGGACCTGCTGGTGCCCCCCGACCACGCCCTGGCCCACCAGGAGGAGGTGACCCTCGCCGATGCGGCCGGCGAGGACTGGATCATGGCCCGGCCCGGCGGCCCGTACCACCGGCTGGCGACCAGCGCCTGCCACGCGGCCGGCTTCCTGCCGCGTCAGACCCACCGGGCGATGGAGTGGGACACCTGCTCCGCTCTCGTCGCCGCCGGGCTCGGCGTGGCGCTCATCCCACGGCTGGCCCGGATCCCGGAGGCGGACGGGCTGGTCCGGGTGCCACTGCTCGGGCCGTCGCCGCCGATGCGCTACCTGCGGATGTGCATCCGCCACGGCGCGGCCGAGCAACCCGAGGTGGCGCACGCCCTGACCGCGCTGCGCGAGGTGGCCGACCGGGTGCGGGTGGCCCGCGACCCGGCCACCGGCTAGAGCGCGCGGGCGATCCGGGTGACCGCCTCGGTGATGATCTGCGGAGAGGTGGCCAGGTTCATCCGGACGAAGCCCTCGCCGCCGGGGCCGAAGGTGGGGCCGTCGTTGAGGGCCACCCGCGCCTGCTGCAGGATCCGGGCGGCGTCCAGCCCGAGCTCCGAGACGTCCAGCCAGGCCAGGTAGGTCGCCTCCATCGGCCGCCAGCGCACCTGCGGCAGGTGCTCGGCGAGCAGCTCGCCGAGCAGGGCGCGGTTGGCGTCGAGGTCGCTGACCAGGTCGGCCAGCCAGGCGTCGCCGTCGCGCATCGCCGCGGCATGCACCCGCATCGCCACGTGCCCGACGGTGTAGTCGACCTCGTCGGGCATCCCGGCCAGCAGGTGCGCGGCGTCGGGCCCGGCGAGCACCGCCCCGGCCTTGAGGCCGGCGAGGTTGTACCCCTTCGCCGGGGAGATCGAGACCAGCGCCTCGGCGCCCTCGTCCAGGCTCAGCACCGAGGTGAAGCGTGCCCCCGGCAGCACCAGCGGGGCGTGGATCTCGTCCGAGACGACGCTGACCCGGTGCTCCCGCGCCAGGGTGAGCACGGCCCGGAGCTCCTCCGGGGTGTGCGCCACCCCGGTCGGGTTGTGCGGGTTGGCCAGCAGCAGCGCCGCGCGGCCGTCCGGGCCGCGCTCCAGCCCGGCGAAGGTGGCCTCCAGCGCGGCCAGGTCGAGGCGCCCGGCGGCGCCCAGCGGGCAGGTGACCAGCCGCCGGCCGGTGCCCCGGACGGCGGCGTGGAAGGGCGGGTAGACCGGGGTGGTGATCACCACCGGGTCGCCGGGCCCGGTGACCAGCCGCAGCGACTCACGCACCCCGGACATGACGTCCACGGCCAGCCGCGCCCGGGAGGTCGGCACGTCGACGCCGAAGGAGCGGCGCGCCCAGCCGGTGACCGCCTGCAGGTAGTCCGGACCCACCGGGTAGCCCAGGTCGCCGTCCTCGGCGATCCGGCGCAGCTCGGCGACCACCGGGGGCGCCGGCTCCGCGTCCATCTCGGCCACCCACAGCGGGAGCACGTCCGGCCCGTGCGCCCGCCACTTCATGCTCGTGCGTCGCGCGCGCAGCTGCGCCTCGTCCTGGGTCAGCACCAACCGCTCCATGCCACCACTCTCCCAGCCGGACCAGCCCGTACCCTGGGCGGGTGAGCAGGGACGAGAGCGGGGTGGCGGCGCCGACCGACCCCTCCGACCATTCCCACCCGCCGCGCCGGAGCAGCCCGTGGACCGTGCCCAACGCGCTGTCCGCGCTGCGCCTGGTCGGCGTCCCGGTCTTCCTCTGGGCCATCCTCACCGAGCACGACGGCATCGCCGTGGTCACCCTCATGCTCTCCGGGATCACCGACTACCTCGACGGCAAGATCGCCCGCCGGTTCAACCTCACCTCGGCGCTCGGGGCGGTGCTGGACCCGGTGGCCGACCGGCTCTACATCTTCACCACGGTGCTCGGCCTGGCCTACCGCGAGATCATCCCGTGGTGGCTGGTCGCCGTGCTCGTCGGCCGGGACGTGCTGCTGTCGCTGCTGCTGCTGACCGTCCGCCGGGTCCGTCGGCACGGGCTGCCGGTGCACTTCGTCGGCAAGGCGGCCACCTTCAACCTGCTCTACGCCTTCCCGCTGCTGCTGCTGGCCGACGGCAGCGGCACCCTGGCGGAGGTCTCCCGCGCGGTCGGCTGGGGCTTCACCTGGTGGGGGATCGGCCTCTACTGGGTCTCGGCGCTGATCTACGCGCTCGAGGTGCTCACCGTCCTCGGCAACCGGGGGAGGGTCCGTGCCGCCTGAGCCGCACCGCCGCCGCCCCGAGGACCAGAGCGCGCCCAGCCGTCCCGGGACCTCGCTGCCGCCGGACCTCGACGAGGACGAGGCCGAGTACGCCGACGCCGCCAGCGGTCACCGGCACACCCGCGACCCGCGGGCCTCGATGACGCTGATCACCTCGATGCTCGAGCGCCCGCTCGACCCGGGCTACGCCGCCGCGGCCGAGCAGCGCGAGGCCGCCGGGCTGCCCCGGGCCACCTCCTGGCGCAGCCCGCGGCTGCTGGTGTGGATGATCGTCCTCGGCCTCGTCGTCGGGATCAGCGCGGCGGCGCTGCGCGACCGCGACGGGCAGCGCCAGGAGGCCCGCGACGGGCTGATCGCCCAGATCCAGGCCCGACAGGGCGGGGTGGAGCAGGAGAGCGAGCAGGCCCGGGCGCTGCAGCGGCAGATCGACCTGGCCGCCGGCGACGTCGGCGAGGGCAGCACGGTGCAGCGGCTGCGGGTGGCCAACGGCGCGGTGGCCGTGCGCGGGCCGGGCCTGCGGATCACCCTCGACGACGCCCCCGGCAGCGGCACCAGCGCCGACGGCGACCCGCGCAGCAGCGAGGACGACGACGGCCGGGTGCTCTCCCGCGACCTGCAGATCGTCACCAACGGGCTGTGGGAGAGCGGCGCCGAGTCGATCGCCATCAACGGGCAGCGGCTCACCTCGCGCAGCGCCATCCGCTTCGCCGGGGACGCCATCCTCGTCAACTTCCGCCCGCTGACCCGGCCCTACGTCATCGAGGCGGTCGGCGACCCCGAGGGCATGCAGAGCGCCTTCGCGGCCGGCGACGCCGGCCCGTACCTCACCGGGCTGCAGACCAACTTCGACGTGCAGACCTCGCTGACCGTCCAGGACGAGCTCACCCTGCCCAGCGCCGTCATCGCCACGACCCGCTACGCCACCGTCCCGGAGGCCGACCGCGAGTCACCGACCATCACCCCCAGCGAGGAGGACCAGTGATCCCCGCCTTCGGTCTCGTCGCCGGCATCGTCATCGGGCTGGTGCTCCAGCCCGACGTGCCGGTGTGGCTGCAGCCCTACCTGCCGATCGCCGTGATCGCCGCCCTGGACGCCGTCTTCGGTGCGGTCCGGGCGGCTCTCGACGGCATCTTCAACGACAAGGTCTTCGTCGTCTCCTTCCTCTCCAACGTCGTCGTCGCCGCCTTCATCGTCTTCCTCGGCGACCAGCTCGGGGTCGGCAGCCAGCTCTCCACCGGGGTCGTCGTCGTCCTCGGGGTGCGGATCTTCTCCAACGTCGCCTCGATCCGCCGGCACCTCTTCTCGGCATGAGCAGCACCCGCTACCGACCCACCCCACCGGAGCCCCCCGAGGGTCGCGAGCCGGGGGAGCGAGCGAGCGAGCCCGACGTGGAGCGCTCGGCGGCCCGGCGCGCCTGGGCCCGGCTCTTCCTCATCGCCCGGCCGCGGGCGACCCGGGCCAACGTCTTCGCGCTGCTGCTGGCGCTGGGGCTCGGGTTCGCCATCGCCACCCAGGTCCGGCAGACCCAGGAGCAGGGGCTGGAGGAGCTGCGTCAGGACGAGCTGGTGCGCATCCTCGACGACGTCTCCCAGAACGGCTCCCGCCTCGAGGACGAGATCGCCGAGCTGGAGCGCACCCGGGACGGGCTGATCGAGGGCGGCGGCTCCCAGGAGGCCATCGACGCCGCCCAGGAGCGGATCGACACCCTCGGCATCCTCGCCGGCACCGAGCCGGCCACCGGCCCCGGTATCCGGCTGACGATCACCGACCCGGACCAGATGCTCGACGCGGCGACGCTGCTGGACACCGTGCAGGAGCTGCGCGACGCCGGCGCCGAGGCGATGCAGGTCGGCGACGTGCGGATCGTCGCCAGCACCCACTTCACCGACGTCGGCGGCCAGGTCGAGGCGGACGGCACCCGCCTGCAGGCGCCCTACGAGCTGCTCGTCATCGGTGACCCGCGGACGATGTCCTCGGCGCTGGAGATCCCGGGAGGGGTCGCCGAGAACGTCCGCGGCAAGGGCGGCGAGGCGCGCATCGAGGAGCTGGACACGGTCGACGTGACCGCGTTGCACACCGTTTCGGCACCTCGTTACGCTCAGCCCGTCCCGGAGCCGTCGGACGACGACTCTCCCTGAGACACCGTGAGACACCGCGAGACCCCGCGTGACACCGACCGGCAGGAGTGACATGAGCGACGCCACCTACCCCGAGGACCTGCGCTACACCACCGACCACGAGTGGGTGAAGGAGACCGGGGAGGGCACCGTGCGGATCGGCATCACCGACTACGCCCAGGACGCCCTCGGCGACGTCGTCTACGTCTCGCTGCCGGCCGTGGGCGACAGCCTCTCCGCCGGCGACACCTGCGGCGAGGTCGAGTCGACGAAGTCGGTCAGCGACGTCTACGCCCCGCTGGCCGGTGAGGTCACTGCCGTGAACGCGGCCCTGGACGCCACCCCCGAGCTGGTCAACAGCGACCCCTACGGCGAGGGCTGGATGTACGAGATCCGTCTGGGCGAGGGCGCCGACCTCTCCGGGCTGCTGGACGCCAGCGGCTACCAGGAGCAGCTCGGCTGATCGGTTCGGCAGGGCGCGGACCAGCCGGTTCGCGTGACCGGGGGGAGCCTTCGGCGCTACCCTCGCACAGTCAGCGGCGCCCCGGCGTCATCGAGGAGGAGGACGGCATGAGCGAGCAGGACGGCGTCGAGCGGGCACCGCGCCAGGACCCGGCGACCCAGCAGTTCAGCGGGATCGGCGCCGAGCAGCCGGCCACGGACGCGCCGGTCGGTGACCTGCACCTCAGCCGCGAGGAGCAGGCGACTGTCGATGCGCTGCGCCCGGGCAACGCCCTGCTCATCGTGCTGCGCGGCCCCAACACCGGCGCCCGCTTCCTGCTCGACGACGCCGAGGTCTCCACCGGGCGCAGCCCGAAGAGCGACATCTTCCTCGACGACGTCACCGTCTCCCGCAAGCACGCCGTCTTCACCCGCGACGGCGACGGCTTCGCGGTCCGCGACGTGGGCTCGCTCAACGGCACCTACGTCAACCGGGAGCGCATCGACACCACCGCGCTGCGCACCGGCGACGAGGTGCAGATCGGCAAGTTCCGCCTGGTCTACTACGCCAGCGCCACGCAGTCCTGACCGTGGCGGGCGACGACCGCGACCTCATCGGGATCGGTGCGGTCCTGGAGCGGCTGCAGCCGGACTTCCCCGACGTCACGATCAGCAAGATCCGCTTTCTCGAGTCCGAGGGGCTGATCACCCCCGCCCGGGCCCGCTCCGGCTACCGCCGCTACGGCCCCGCCGACCTGGAGCGGCTGCGCTTCGTGCTCACCGCCCAGCGGGACCGGTTCTGGCCGCTGAAGGTCATCCGGGAGCGCCTCGAGGCGATGGACCGCGGCCTCGTCCCCGACGACGACGGGCAGCCGGTGGTGCCGGCCGCGGCAGACCCGGCGCCCGCGGTGGCCGCCCCGCTCGCCCCGCTGCGGCTCACCGCCGCCGAGCTGTGCCGCTCCGCCGGGATCGACGAGGACACCTACCGCGAGCTGGTCTCCTACGGGCTGGTCGACGGCACCGCGGAGCACCACGACGCGGCCACCCTGGAGGTGGCCCGGGCCGCCGGCGCCCTCGTCGGCGCCGGCATCGAGGTGCGGCATCTGCGGGCCTTCCGCACCGCCGCCGAGCGTGAGATCGGGCTGGTCGAGCACGTCCTGGGCACGCGCGGGCTGCGCGGCCGGGAGGCGCGCGCTGACGGGGTCGACGACGGTGCCGCCGCCGAGACGGTCGCCCAGGAGTGCCTCGACCTGCACCTGGCGCTGCTGCGCCGCGAGCTCGACCGGCTCTGAACCTCGGTCGGGCCGACCTGCCCCGGGCCTGGTCGCAGGCCTCGTCGCAGGCCGTGGGCGCGGCCGGTCCACCGCCGCCGGGTCCGGGGATACGGTAGGAGCGTGAAGTCCCTCGATGTCCTCGGCGTCCGGGTCGAGATGCCCACCTCCCAGCCGATCGTGCTGCTGCGCGAGCGCGACGGCTCGCGCCACCTGCCCATCTGGATCGGCGCCGCCGAGGCGACCGCCATCGCCTACGCCCAGGAAGGGGTGGTCCCGCCCCGTCCGCTGACCCACGACCTGCTCGTCGACGTCATCGAGGCGCTGGGCCGCCGGCTGGCCACCGTGCGCATCGACGCCGTCGTCGACGGGGTCTTCCACGCCACGCTGGTCCTCGACGACGAGACCGAGATCGAGTCCCGCTCCTCCGACGGGATCGCGCTGGCGCTGCGGGCGGGCAGCGAGATCGTCTGCCCCGAGGACCTGCTCGACGAGGCCGGCATCGAGTCCGAGGTGGAGGAGGACGAGGTCGCCCGCTTCAAGGAGTTCCTCGACGAGGTCTCGCCGGAGGACTTCGAGCAGCCCGGTGGGCAGGCGCCCGGCGCGACCTGATCGTTACCCGACACGCACGAGCGCGGGGACCCGGTGGTCGTTGACGCCCCCCGTCCCTCGTCGTAGCGTCGAAGCACACCGGTATCCCACCGGTGTCATCCGGTCCGGCCCGAGGGCCAGACCGTCGCAGGAGAGGACCCGCCGTGGACGCCGAGAACGACGCCGTGACCACCTCGCCCACGCCGGTGAGCACCGCGACGCCCGGCCGCCAGGGGATGCTCTTCGACGACGACCTGCCCGAGCTCAGCGAGGACATCGGCTACCGCGGTCCCGCCGCCTGCAAGGCCGCCGGGATCACCTACCGCCAGCTCGACTACTGGGCCCGCACCGGGCTGGTCGAGCCCTCGGTGCGCGGTGCCGCCGGCTCCGGCAGCCAGCGCCTCTACGGCTTCCGCGACATCCTCGTGCTCAAGGTGGTCAAGCGGCTGCTCGACACCGGGGTCTCGCTGCAGCAGATCCGGGTGGCCATCCAGACCCTGCGCGAGCGCGGCGTCGAGGACCTGGCCCAGATCACCCTGATGAGCGACGGCGCCAGCGTCTACGAGTGCACCTCGGCGGACGAGGTCATCGACCTCGTCCAGGGCGGTCAGGGCGTCTTCGGGATCGCCGTCGGCCGGGTCTGGCGCGAGGTCGAGGGCTCGCTCATGGAGCTGCCCAGCGAGCGCACCGACGTCGACGACCTCGACGCCGAGCCGGCCGAGGTCCCGGGCGACGAGCTCGGGGCGCGCCGCCGCGCCCGGCTGGCCTGAACGGGCCGACCCGGGCCGCTTGATAGCCTGAGCGCGCCGTTCAACCCGCGAGGGAGAGTCCCCACGACCGGTGGGGCGCCGAAGGGGCAAACTCCCCGGAACCTCTCAGGCGCCAGGACCTCGCGGAGCAGGCACCTCTGGAGCGCGTCGTCGCGTGACAGAAGGGGAGGCCCCGGACCACCGCGCCCCCAGGAGCCTCAGTGAGCACCACCCCCGCCCCCCTCAGCGACTTCGTCGGCCGGCACGTCGGCCCACGCGCCAGCGACCACGAGCCGATGCTGGCCGCCGTCGGCCAGCCCTCGTTGGCGGCCCTGGCCGACCGGGCGGTGCCCGGGGCGATCCGGCAGACCAGCGCCCTGGGGATCGAGCCGGCCAGCTCCGAGCTCGCCGTGGTCGAGGAGCTGCGCGAGATCGCCGGGCGCAACACCGTGGCCACCTCGATGATCGGGCTGGGCTACTACGGCACCATCACCCCGCCGGTGATCCAGCGCAACGTCCTGGAGAACCCGGCCTGGTACACCGCCTACACCCCCTACCAGCCGGAGATCTCCCAGGGACGGCTGGAGGCGCTGCTCAACTTCCAGACGACGGTCTCCGACCTCACCGCGCTGCCGGTCGCCGGCTCCTCGCTGCTGGACGAGGCGACCGCGGCGGCCGAGGCGATGACCCTGATGCGCCGCGGGAGCAAGGCCCCGGACGGGGCGGCGCTGCTCGTCGACGAGAACGTCTTCCCGCAGACCCTGGCGGTCATCGAGACCCGGGCGCGGCCGCTGGGCCTGCCGGTCGTCGTCGCCGACCTCACCGAGGTGACCACGGCGGAGGGGCTGCGCGAGCTCGCCGGCGGCGACGTCTTCGGGGTGCTCGTGCAGCACCCCGGAGCGGACGGCCGGATCCTCGACCGGTCGGCGCTGACCGCGGCCGCGCACGAGGCCGGTGCCCTGGTGACGGCGGCTGCCGACCTGCTGGCGCTGACCCTGCTCACCCCGCCGGGGGAGTGGGGCGCCGACGTCGCCGTCGGGACCACCCAGCGGCTCGGGGTGCCGATGGGCTTCGGCGGGCCGCACGCCGGGTACATCTCGGTGCGCCGGGGGCTGGAGCGCACCCTGCCGGGGCGGCTCGTCGGGGTCTCGGTCGACGACGCCGGCCGGCAGGCCTACCGGCTGGCGCTGCAGACCCGCGAGCAGCACATCCGCCGGGACCGGGCCACCTCGAACATCTGCACCGCGCAGGTGCTGCTGGCCGTGATGGCCTCGATGTACGCGGTCTACCACGGCCCGGACGGGCTGCGCCGGATCGCGCTGCGGGTCCACGGCACCGCCCGCCGGCTCGCCGAGGCGCTGCGCGCGGCCGGCGTCGAGGTCGCCCACGAGGACGTCTTCGACACCCTGCGGGTGGTCGTGCCCGGCCGTGCCGACGCGGTGGTCGCCGCCGCGGCCCGTGACGGGATCAATCTGTGGCGGCACGACGCGGACACCGTGCTGCTCAGCGTCGACGAGACCACCGACCCGGGCGAGCTGGCGAGCGTGGCGGCCGCCTTCGGTGCCTCGCTGGACGGCGGGCACGAGGGGCCGCTGGAGGTGGACTCCAGCCACGCCGACACCGCCGAGCCCACCTGGCCGCAGGCGCTGCGGCGCACCTCGGACTACCTGACCCACCCGGTCTTCCACAGCCACCGCAGCGAGACCGCGATGCTGCGCTACCTGCGGCGCCTGGCCGACCGCGACTTCGCCCTGGACCGGGGGATGATCCCGCTGGGCTCGTGCACGATGAAGCTCAACGCCACCACCGAGATGGTCTCGGTGACCTGGCCCGAGTTCGCGGCGCTGCACCCCTTCGCCCCGGCCGAGCAGACCGTCGGGATCCGGGACCTCGTCGACGAGCTGGCCGGCTGGCTGGCCGAGATCACCGGCTACGACAGCGTCTCGCTGCAGCCCAACGCGGGCTCCCAGGGCGAGCTGGCCGGGCTGCTGGCGATCCGCGCCTACCACGACGCCCGCGGCGACACCGAGCGCCGGATCTGCCTCATCCCGGCCAGCGCGCACGGCACCAACGCGGCCAGCGCGGTGATGGCGGGGATGAAGGTCGTCGTCGTCAAGACCGACTCGATCACCGGCAACGTCGACATGGACGACCTCAAGCACCAGGTCGAGGAGCACCGCGACGACCTCGCCGCGATCATGGTGACCTACCCCTCGACGCACGGGGTCTTCGAGGACACGATCAGCGACCTGTGCGCGATGGTGCACGACGCCGGGGGCCAGGTGTACGTCGACGGCGCCAACCTCAACGCGCTCGTCGGTCTGGCCCAGCCGGGCCGTTTCGGGGCCGACGTCAGCCACCTCAACCTGCACAAGACCTTCTGCATCCCGCACGGTGGCGGCGGGCCGGGGGTGGGTCCGGTGGCGGTGCGCGAGCACCTCAGCCCGCACCTGCCGAACCACCCGCTGGACGAGCTCGCCGGGCCGAAGGGCGGGGTCGGTCCGATCAGCGCCGCGCCGTACGGCTCGGCGAGCATCCTGCCGATCTCGTGGGCCTACGTGCGGCTCATGGGTGGCGCCGGGCTGACCCACGCCACCGAGGTGGCCGTGCTCAACGCCAACTACGTCGCGGCCCGGCTGGCCGAGCACTACCCGGTGCTCTACACCGGTGAGGACGGGCTGGTCGCCCACGAGTGCATCCTCGACCTGCGGCCGCTGACCAAGGAGACCGGGGTGAGCGTCGACGACGTCGCCAAGCGGCTCATCGACTACGGCTTCCACGCCCCGACGATGTCCTTCCCGGTGGCCGGGACGCTCATGGTCGAGCCGACCGAGAGCGAGGACAAGGGCGAGCTGGACCGCTTCTGCGACGCGATGATCGCGATCCGCGAGGAGATCCGGCAGGTGGCCCAGGACGGCGACGTCGAGACCAGCGTGCTGCGCGGCGCGCCGCACACCGCCGCCTCGCTCGCCGAGGACTGGCAGCGCCCCTACGACCGGCAGACCGCGGTCTTCCCGGTCGGCGTCGACGCCGCGGACAAGTACTGGCCGCCGGTGGGCCGGATCGACGGCGCCTACGGCGACCGCAACCTCGTCTGCTCCTGCCCCTCCCCGGACGCCTACGCCGACTGACCCCCACCCCCCCGACCACGACCGCGCACCTCCCCACCACCGCAACCCCCTAGGCAGCTGCATCCGCTCAGGGTGCAAGGTGAGCGTCTGAGGAGAAGGTGAGCGGGTGGGGCGCCGGGTGAGGTCGAAGGGGTCGACCCGGCACCTCGGCCTCGGTCGAGGTGATCCACGCCGACGATCTCGGCGCGCATCACCTCGACCGACCTTCCCTCTCAGGCCGGGTCGTGGGATCCCTCGGGGGCGACGCAGAACTCGTTGCCGTCCGGGTCGGTGAGGGTCACCCAGCGGAAGCCGGAGATCTCACGCGGCCCGAGGCTCGTCGCGCCAGCGGCCACCAGCGCCTCGACCTCCGCATCGACGTCGGCAGCAGCGAGGTCGAGGTGGATCCGGTTCTTCCCCGGGGTGGGGTCATCGACGTGCTGGACCCCCAGTCGCAGGCCTGACGGAAGGGCGACCACCACGAACCAGCCGTCGTTCTCGGCCACCACCTCGCCGTCGGTCCGCTCCGCCCACCAGCGAGCGAGCCGGCGGGGATCGTTGCTGTCGACGGTGATCATCTGCGGTACCAGCACCATGGCTCGACCCTAGGACCGCACCGGTCCGGCGTCGAGGGACGCAGCCGAGCGCAGGTGACGATCGACGTCGTCAGCGAGCGGTGCGCTCAGCACCGGCCGAGCGCGTCACGGGCTAGGTCCGTCAGGCCACCTCGACGAACGACCCGGTCGGGGTCTTGCCGACGTGCACCTGGGTCGGGATCCGGGTGCGCATCTCGGCCACGTGGCTGACCAGGCCCACGGCGCGACCGCCGTCGCGGAGGCCGTCCAGGACGTCGAGCACCTGCTCCAGGCTGTCCTCGTCGAGGGCGCCGAAACCCTCGTCGACGAAGAGGGTCCCGAACTCCCGCCCGCCGGACTCCTCGCGGATGGCGTCGGCGAGCCCGAGTGCGAGCGAGAGCGAGCAGATGAAGGACTCGCCGCCGGAGAGGCTCGTGGTGGGGCGCTCTCGCCCGGTCCACAGATCCTGCACCTTGAGCCCGAGCCCGCCGCGCCGCTGCCCGCGCGCCGACCGGTCGTCGTGGGCGAGCTCGTAGCGACCGTCGGCCATCGCGGTCAGCCTCTCGTTGGCCAGCTCGACGATGCGCTCCAGCCGCGCGGCCAGGACGTAGGTGGACAGCCGCATCCGGCGGTCGTTGTCGGCGCTGGTCCCGGTGACGAGATCGGCGAGCCCCCGGACCAGCCGCGCCCGTTCGTGCGCCGGGCCGACCTGGGCGCACTCGTCCTCGACCCGGGCGCGCACCCCGGCGAAGCGCTGCCGAGCCCCCTCGGCCGAGGCCCGTTCACGGATCGCCGCATCGGCGGCGCGCCGGGTCTCCACGGCTCGCTCCTCCAGAGCGACCAGGTCCGGCGCGTCACCGTCGAGCGCCGCGGCGACCTCTGGATCGGCGAGCACGGTCTCGGCCGCCGCGAGGGTGCGGTGGTGCGAGTCGATGCCGGTGCGGAGACGGTCGATGGTGGCCGGGTCGCGGACCGCTGCGTCGACCGCGTCGACGCCGTCGAACCCGTGCTCGGCGAAGAGACGGTCACGGGCCGTCCCGGCCTGCTCAACCCGGGCGGCCGCAGCGGCCACAGCCTCGGCGGCGGACTCCCAGGCTGCCGCGGCGACGACCGCGGAGCGACCCGTCGACAGGGCATCGGCGACCCCCTGCGCCACGGCCTCCCAACCGTCCGCTGCCCCCGCACCCTCCAGCGCATCGGCCACCTCGGAGAGCCCCGGGGCCGCGACGTCGAGCTCGGCCAGCCGCGAGATCAACGAGCCGATACCGTCGCGCAGCATCGCCAGGCCGTTCGCGATCTCGGCACGGACGGCGGCGAGGGACGTGTCACCAGCCCGCAGCGCGGTGTCCGCATCGCTCAGCGCGGCCTCCGCGGCCTGGGCGACCCGATCGCTCCGAGGCAGCTCGGCTGCAGAGGCCGCCACCGCCGCCCGGTCCTGCTCGGCTGCCCGGCAGGCGGCGAGCAACGTCGGCTCGTCGCGCAGGTCCTCTCCGATCTGCTCCAGCACCGTCTCGTGCCGAGCAACGGTGGCCGCCAGGCGTTCCTCGGCGTCGGCCGAGACGCGCGCGGCCCGCTCGTGCTGGGCCCGGGCGTCGTCGATCTCCGCGACCGTGACGACGCGGGAGCGGTGCGCCGGCCGCGGGTGCTCGGCCGAGCCGCACACCAGGCAGGCCTCGCCGTCGCGCAGCTCCTCGGCCAGCTCGCCGGCCATCTCCTCCAGACGGGCCTGCTGCAGGTCGAGATGGTGCTGACGTCGGTCCTGCTCGCGCTGTCGGGCCTCCTGGGCCTCGCTGCGCTGCTCCGCCGCGGCGGTGGCGAGCCGGTCAGCCTGCTGCCGCCGTCGAAGGACGGCCGACAGGTCGGCCAGCGTGCGCTCGTGCTCCGGGAGCTGCTGTGCCGCGGTGGTGGCGGTCGCCAGCTCCTGACGTGCCTCGGCGAGCGCGGTCGACAGTGCTTCGTGGCGCTCTCGTCGGTCCTCGCGCGCGACGGTCAGCTCGTGCTCGCGACGCCGCAGCGCGGGCAGACGCTCGACGTGCTGCACCCGCACCTGCTGCACAGCCTCGGCCGCCGCGACCAGCCGGTGCTCCCGGTCCTGCTGCGCCTCCGTCCAGGCCGACCAGGCGGCATCGTCCTCGCGCACCGCACTTGCCTCAGGTGCGCGGTGCCGGAGCTCGTGCAGGGCCTCCTCGAGCCGGTGCGTCGCCGCATGGTGCTCGCGCCGTGCCCGTCGCCAGACCTGCACCGCGGGCTCGACCGCACGAGCAGCCTCCGCCCGCCCGAGCTCCCGCTCCGCCTCGGAGATCTCTGCCTCGCGCTCCTGCAGCTCCCGCATCGTGGCACGGGCACGCTCACCCCGCTGGCGCCGCTCCGCGCGGGCCTGCCCCTGGGCGAGCCGCGCGGTCGCCTCTCTCGAGACGGCGACCGTCTGCTCCTCCCGCTCCAGCGCCGCCGCGGCGGCCTCGGCCAGGGCCTCGTCGACACCCGCCAGCGCGCTCGGCAGCTGCTCGGGCCGCATCTCGGTCCAGGTGGGCTGCACCGGGGGCAGCGGGGTGGTGACCGTGGCCAGCTGGTCGAGCAGCGACGCGAGATGCGCACCGAGGCGGTGGTCCGCGGCGCGCACCTCACGCTCGGCCTCGGCGCGCTGAGCGACCAACCACGTCTCGACCCCGGTGTAGTCGGAGATGTCGAAGAGCCGCTCCAGCACGCCGCGCCGCTCCTCGTCGTCCGCGGCGAGGAAGGCGGCGAAGTCGCCCTGCGGGAGCATCACCACCCGCCGGAACTGGGAGAGGTCCATGCCCAGCAGCGAGCGCAGCTCCTCGGCGGCCTCGTCGATGCGGTGGCTGATCTCCACCCAGCGCCCGTCCCGGAGCTCGTCGAGCCAGACCCGGGCGTGCTCCCGGACCGTGCCCTCGCCACGCTTCTTGGGCCGGTGGAACTCCGGCTGCCGGCGGATCCGCAGCCGCCGACCGTCCAGGGTGAGCTCGAGGGTCACCGAGGGCACGCTGCCGGGCGCGGCGTGCTGGCTGTGCAGGCTGGCCCGGGTGCGCTCGCCCGGCACGTCGGCGTAGAGGGCGAAGCAGATGGCGTCGAGCAGGCTGGACTTGCCGGCGCCGGTCGCGCCGTGGACGAGGAAGACTCCGGCTGACGTCAGCGGCTCCAGGTCGAGGCTGACCTCGCCGGCGAAGGGGCCGAAGGCGGTCAGCTCGAGGTGGTGCAGCCTCATGCCGCGCCCCGCCCGCGGGCCCGACCCGTGGGTGCGGCGTCGTCGGCCTGCGGTGCGGCGCGCCGGCCCGACTCCAGGGCCTCGAGCAGCAGCCGCTGCTCCTCCTCGGTGGCGGCGGCGCCGGCCCGGACGTCGGCGACGAAGTCGCAGCACACGTCGACCGGGGCGCGGCGCGCCACCTTCTGGGCGTAGCGCTGCACGGGCACCGGCTGCGCCGAGGGGTCGAAGGCGAGCTGCAGCAGGTGCGGGAAGCGGCGACGAAGGGTGTCCATCGCCCCGACGGGCCGCACCGGGTCGGTGAGGGTCACCTGGACGTAGGCGTCCTCGGCGGCCGTGTGACGGTCGCTGGTGAGCAGCTCGTGCAGCTCGCCGCGCAGCACCGCCAGCGGGCGCTCGGCCGGCGCCTCGACGGTGCTCACCTCGGGACGCCCCAGCTCGTCGAGCTCGACGAGCAGCGACCCCTTCGGCTGGCCCGCCTCGGAGAAGGACATCGCCAGCGGGGACCCGGGGTAGCGAACCCGCTCGTCGAGGGCCTGGGGGCGGTGCAGGTGCCCCAGGGCGGCGTAGCCCACCCCGTCGAAGACTCCTGCCGGGACCACGGCGAGCCCGCCGACCGCGATGTCCCGCTCCGAGTCCGAGGCGGTGCCCCCGCCGGCGAAGCAGTGCGACATCACCACGGTGCGCGGCCCGCGCCCGGCCGCGTCGGCCCGCACCCGGCGCATCGCGGCCTCGAGCACCGCGGTGTGGGTGCGCCCGGTGGCCGCCAGCTCCTCGCCCACCCCGGCCGAGACGGGATCGAGGTAGGGGAGCGGGTAGATCGCCGTGTCGCCGACGAGCACCGGTGTGCCGATCGAGGCGACGTCCGAGCGGATGTGCAGCCCGGAGCGCTGCAGCAGCCCGGAGCCGAAACCCAGGCGCGTCGCCGAGTCGTGGTTGCCGCTGGAGATGACGACCTGCGCGCCGGCGTCCACCAGCCGGGTCAGCGACTCCGAGAGCAGCGCGACCGCGTCCGGCGAGGGCAGCGCCCGGTCGTAGACGTCGCCGGAGACGAGCACCGCGTCGACGCCCTCGGCGCGCACCACCTCCACGAGATGGTCCAGGTAGCGCGCCTGGGCACCCAGCAGCCCGGCACCGTGGAAGCTGCGTCCCAGGTGCCAGTCGGAGGTGTGCAGCAGGCGCATGACCGGCACGCTACGGACAGCCACCGACAGCGCACGGGACGCGCGCCGCAGCGCGCCGGATCAGCCGGTGACGAGCCCCACGAGGAGCAGCAGCACGCTCAGCAGCGGCAGCGCACCCTGCATCGCCGCCGGACGCCGCTTCGCCGGCGAGGACACGCCGAGCACCAGCGCCGCGGCGAGCATCGAGCCGGCCCCGGCCAGCACCAGCGCGGCCCCGACCGCCTCGTCGCCGACGACAAGCAGCACCGCCCCGACGCCGGCCACCACGGAGAGGAAGAGGTTGTAGAAGCCCTGGTTGTAGGCCATCTCCCGGGTGGCCTCGGCCTCCTCGGCGGAGGTGCCGAAGACCGAGCGCGCCGCGCCGGTCCAGGCCACCGACTCCAGGTACCAGATGTAGACGTGCAGCGCGGCGGCCAGCAGCGCCAGGACGGCGGCGGCGATGAGCATGGCGGCAGTATCGCCCGGGAGGCGTCCAGGCTTCGTCACCGACTCCCCGAGCGGCCCTGAGGTGTGCTTGGCTTGGGCGGATCACGTCCGGTCCCGGGTCGAAGGAGACATCGTGGGCAGAGAGACCAGCTCGCTGAGCTACTCGCGCGAGGAGCGTCAGCGCTACCGCGAGAAGGTGCACCAGAACCTCGACGTCTTCGCGCGGATGCTCGCCGAGAGCCACTTCGAGGCCGAGCGTCCGCTGACCGGTCTGGAGATCGAGCTCAACCTCGTCGACGACCACGCCCAGCCCGCCTTCGTCAACGACGAGGTGCTCGAGGCGATCGCCGACCCGGAGTACCAGACCGAGCTGGCGCTCTTCAACATCGAGCTCAACGTCGCCCCGCGACCGCTGCCCGGGGACCAGGCGGAGCGACTGGAGGAGGCGCTGCGCGAGTCGCTCAACCGGGCCGACGCGAAGGCGCGCGAGCAGGGCACCCGGATCGTCCCGGTCGGCATCCTGCCGACGCTGCGCCAGGAGCACTACGCGGGGGAGTGGATCAGCCGGAACAACCGGTACACCGCGCTCAACGACTCGATGATCGGCGCCCGCGGGGAGGACATCGTCATCGACCTGGAGGGTCCGACCGGCGAGCGGGTGCACAGCTACGCCGACTCGATCGCCCCGGAGTCGGCGTGCACCTCGGTGCAGCTGCACCTGCAGGTGAGCCCGCAGGACTTCGCCGACCACTGGAACGCGGCCCAGGCGATCTGCGGCCCGCAGACCGCGGTGGCCGCCAACTCGCCCTTCTTCTTCGGCCGGCGGCTGCACGCGGAGAGCCGGATCGGGGTCTTCGCGCAGGCCACCGACACCCGCCCGGTGGAGCTGAAGAACCAGGGCGTGCGGCCGCGGGTCTTCTTCGGGGAGCGCTGGATCACCTCGATCTTCGACCTCTTCGAGGAGAACGTGCGCTACTTCCCGACGCTGCTCGCCGAGACCGGGGACGAGGACCCGGTGGCGGTGCTCGAGGCCGGTGGCACCCCGGCCCTGGAGGAGCTCAACCTGCACAACGGCACCGTCTACCGGTGGAACCGGCCGATCTACGACTCGGCCGACGGACGCCCGCACGTGCGGGTGGAGAACCGGGTGCTGCCGGCCGGGCCGACGATCCTCGACGTCCTGGCCAACGCCGCCTTCTACTACGGCCTGGTGCGGGCGCTGACGCTGGAGGACCGGCCGATCTGGACCCGGCTCTCCTTCGCCGCGGCGCAGGCCAACTTCGAGACCGCCGCCCGCGACGGCATCGACGCCCGGCTCTACTGGCCGGGGCTGGGCGAGGTCGGCACCGACGAGCTGGTGCTGCGCGAGCTGCTGCCGCTGGCCCGCAGCGGGCTGCAGGACTGGGGCGTGGCCGACGGCGTCATCGAGCGCTACCTCTCGGTGATCGAGGGGCGGTGCACCAGCGGGATGAACGGCGCCGTCTGGCAGACCGAGACGGTGCAGCGGCTGGAGGCGAAGGGGGCGGACCGCGCGGCCGCGCTGGCCGGGATGCTGGAGCGCTACATCGAGCACATGCACACCAACGAGCCGGTGCACACCTGGCCGCTGCCGTGACCCGGGGGCGCTGCTCCCGGCCATCCGCAGGCCGGGAGCGCCGCCGGCCCTCCCGGGGCTACCGCCCGCTGCGGGCGCTGACCGGGACGTTCCAGGAGACGATGCACGGGTCCTCGCGGTAGCGGCCGAGCACGCTGAGCGCGCCCGCCTCGAGGACCAGCTGGGCGGCGAAGTGCGGCGACTTCTCCAGCCAGGTCGCGGTGAGGATGCGCATCGCGTGCCCGTGCCCGACGAGGCAGACGTCCGCCGGCGGGGAGCCGGCCGAGCCGGTGAGCACCGGACGCACCCGGGCCAGCACCCGGGACATCCGGCCGGCGACCTCCTCGGAGGTCTCGCCCGGCGTGGCTCCGGGGCGGATGCTCTCGAAGACGTCCCAGCGCGGTCCCTGCTCCTGGCGCATCTCGTCGGTGGTGCGCCCCTCGGCGTCGCCGTAGTCCCACTCGCGCAGGTCGGTGTCGATCTCCGGGGTGAGCCCGGCCAGCTCGGCGGTGCGTCGGGCCCGCTGCAGGTCCGAGCAGAGCACCAGGCCGAAGCGGTACTCGTGCAGCACCGGCTCCAGCGTGGCCGCGTCGCGCTCGCCCTGCGGGGTCAGCGGCAGGTCGGTCAGGCCGGTGTGCTTGCCGACCTCGCTCCACTCGGTCTGCCCGTGGCGGACGAGGACGAGGCGGCCCGTCTCGGTGTCGGTCATGGCTGGCATCCTAGGTGCGTCCGCAGCGCCGGGCCGCCCGGGCGGTCCGCTGGAGCACGACCGATCGGAGCACCGATGAGCGAGCAGCCCACCGAGACCACCGAGACCCAGCCCGCCGAGGCGAGCGAGGCCGAGGCCACCGGCGGCACCGGCACGGGGCACCGGCAGGTCGAGCTGACCCGGACGGCGCTGGGGCGCTACCTGGCCACGAACGCCCGCGGCGGCAGCATCCCGCTCGGCGGCGGCGACTCCGAGGACTTCACCCCGGTCGAGCTGCTGCTCGTGGCGATCGCCGGGTGCAGCGCGGTGGACGTCGACCACATCACCAGCCGGCGGGCCGAGCCGGAGGCCTTCGACGTCGTCTCCGAAGGGGTCAAGACCTCCACGACCGGGGAGGGCAACCACATGAGCGACCTCGAGGTGACCTTCCGGCTGCGCTTCCCCGAGGGCGAGGCCGGCGACCGGGCCCGGGGGATGCTGCCGCGGGCGGTCGCCCAGTCGCACGACCGGCTGTGCACGGTCTCCCGGACGGTGCAGCGGGGGGAGCCGGTGACGATGCACGTCGAGGACGCCTGAGCGGTCCGTCCCGGCCCTAGGCTGGCGGGCATGGCCACCTTCGTCGAGCTGCACCCGGTCGATCCCCAGCCCCGTCGCGTCGCCCAGGTCGTGCAGCGGCTGCAGGAGGGTGCGCTGGTCGCCTTCCCCACCGACTCCGGCTACGCCCTCGGCGGGCGGCTGGACGACCAGGCGATCAAGGACCGGATCGCCGAGATCCGCCGGCTCGACGACCGCCACCACTACACCCTGCTGTGCCGCGACTTCGCCCAGCTGGGTCAGCTGGTGCACGTCGACAACCACGTCTTCCGGGCGGTGCGGGCGGCGACCCCGGGGCCGTACACCTTCATCCTGCCGGCGACGAAGGAGGTGCCCCGTCGCCTGCTGCAGGCGAAGAAGAAGACCGTCGGGGTGCGCATCCCGGACAACGCCGTCGTGCAGGCGCTGCTCACCGAGCTCGGCGAGCCGATCCTGTCCAGCACGCTGCTGCTGCCCGGGGAGGAGGAGACGCCGGTCTTCGGGTGGGACGTCAAGGAGCGGCTGGACCACGTCGTCGACGTCGTCATCGACGCCGGCGAGGTCTCCACCGCTCCCACCACCGTCGTCGACTACTCCGACGGTGCGGCGGAGATCGCCCGTTACGGCTCGGGCGACCCGGAGCCCTTTGAGGGCTGAGCCGGGGTCAGTCCGTCGCGCTGCCGCCCGGGCGGGCCGCGGCCTTCGTCCGCCCGGTGCTCTTCGTGCCGCTGGTCTTGGTCGCGGCGCCCTTCGTCGCTGAGGCCTTCGCGCTCGTGCCCTTGGCGGCGGTCTTCGTGCTGGTGCTCTTCGTGCTGGTGCTCTTCGTCGCGCGCCGCCGACGCGAGCGCAGCCGCACCTCGCTGCTCGGGCCGTCGGTGCGGGTCTCCAGGTAGGGCTGCTCGGCGACCAGGCTGCTCAGCTTCTGGTGGCCGAAGTCGCGGGGGTCGAAGTCGGCGTGCGCCCGGCTGAGATGCTGCCCGATCCGGCCGAGGCTGGCCCACCCGTCGTCGTCGGAGGTGGCGTTGACCGCCTTCGTCAGCGCGCTCTCCAGGTTGATCGTGGGGCGCTCGGAGCCACCGTCGGTGCTGGCCTCGCCGGCGGCCGGCTCGGCGCCGCCGCCCGTGGCGTCCTCGTCGCGGCCGAGCACCTCGAGGAAGATGAACTGGTCCACGGCACGGCGCAGCGACTCGGGGGTCTTGCGGCGCCCGATCCCGTAGACCCGGCGGCCCGACTCGCGCAGGCGGGTGGCCAGCCGGGTGAAGTCGGAGTCGGAGGAGACCAGAGCGAAGGCCTCGACGTTGCCCTGCCAGAGCAGGTCCATCGCGTCGATGATCAGCGCCGAGTCGGAGGAGTTCTTGCCGACCGTGTAGGCGAACTGCTGGACCGGCTGGATGGCGTTGCGGTGCAGCTCGGACTTCCAACCGGTCAGCTGGGTGGTCGTCCAGTCGCCGTAGGCGCGCTTGACCGTCGGGGTGCCGTAACGGGCCAGCTCCTCGAGGACGTCGCTGGCGTGCCGGGCCGAGACGTTGTCGGCGTCGATGAGCACGGCGATCCGGGTGAGGCTGCTGACGTCGGAGTCCACGAGCGCACCCTAGCCGTAGCCGGCAGCAGCTCAGGCGCCGTCGGCCGGTGGTGTCCACCGGCCGCGGCGCAGCACCGCCTGCAGGTGGCCGTCCTCGGCCAGCGCGACGAGATCGGCCCGGGCTCCGGGCCGCAGGGCTCCACGGTCGTCGAGACCGACCGCTGCAGCGGCCGTGCTCGCGGTGACCCTGGCCAGGGAGACCTGGTCGGTCAGCGAGGCCAGCAGGGTGCGCATCGCAAGCAGGCTGCTGGTGCTCCCGGCGAGGGTGCCGTCCGGCAGCCGGGCCTGGCCGTCGGTCACCTGGACCTGCGCGCCACCCAGGCGGTGCGGACCGTCGGGCATCCCCGCGGCGGAGATGGCATCGGTGACCAGGGCGACCCTGTCCGCGCCCGCCGAGGCGAGCACGTGCGCCACGAGGTCGGGGTGCACGTGCTGCCCGTCGCCGACGATCTCGAGGGTCACCCGTGGGTCGTCCAGCAGCGCGAGGGCTGGTCCGGGCCGTCGATGATGCAGCGGCGGCATCGCGTTGAAGAGGTGGGTGGCGATGCTGGCCCCGGCGTCGACGGCTCGACGGGTGAGCTTTGGGTCCGCCGAGGTGTGGCCGATCGCGACCCGCACGCCGGCCTCGTGCAGGCGCACCACGGCGTCGATGCCGCCGGGGCGTTCCGGAGCCAGGGTGACCATCGTCAGCGCGCCGTCGGCGGCGCGCAGCAGCGCGTCGATCTCCTCCGGCGCGGGGTCGCGCAGGCTTGCCGGGTCGTGCGCGCCGCAGCGGTCACCGGCCAGCCAGGGCCCCTCCAGGTGGATGCCGTCGATCGCGCCGTCGGCGACGAGCTCGGCGAGCACCCGCACCTGCCGCAGCAGCTGGTCCGGGGGAGCGCTGACCAGGCTGGCCAGCAGGCTCGTCGTCCCGCGCGCCCGGTGCCAGGCGACGGCTCGGGCCACCTGCTCGGGGTCGGCGCAGGACAGGTCGGCGCCACCGCCGCCGTGCACGTGCATGTCGACGAAGCCGGGCACCAGTCGCGCCGCACCGAGGTCGTGCTCGGGTGGCCGCGGAGGCGGTCCCTGGCCGAGGTCGACGATCCGCTCACCGCAGATCTCGACCCAGCCCGGGGAGAGCACCGCGTCCGGGGTGACCACCGCGCGGGCAGCCACCAGCCAGGCACCGGGGCGGGCGGGGTCGCTGCGCATGACACGCCCATGCTCGCAGGCGGCGCTCCGCCCGGTGCTCACCAGCCTGAGCGACGCCGATACCAGCCCGCCGGCCTCCGGCCGGTCACCGCCGTCGGCGACCGGGTGGTGCGCGTCGCTACCATCCGGGCATGACGCAGAGCCCGACGGACGACGGTCCCTCCCGGCCCGACAGGACGCCCGAGGTGGACCAGGACGCGTCCCGGAACCCGCCGCAGTCGCCAGCCGGGCCCCCACCGACGCAGCTCGGGGCCCAGCCCTCGCCGCAGCCGGCACCCGGGCCGCCGCCGGGCTACCCGACCTACCCGCAGTCGCACTCGCTCGCGCTGGCCTCCCTGGTCATCGGCATCTTCGGGATCATCTCGCTGCCGGTGCTCGGGCCGGTCGCCTGGGTCCTGGCCAACCAGGCGCTGCAGCAGATCGATGCCGCGCCGCCCGGCGCCTGGACCAACCGCGAGCACGCGGTCGCCGGCCGCATGCTCGGGATGATCGGGACCGCGCTGCTGGTCCTCGTCACGGTGGTCTTCCTCGCGATCTTCGGCATCAGCGTGCTGGTGGCCGTCGGGGCGTCCGCGGGTAGCTGAGCCCCCGGGCTCGCCGCAGGGCGCAGCGCTGGGTCAGCGGGACAGCAGCACGGCCACCTCGTGGTGGTGGGTCTGCGGGAACATGTCGAAGAGCCGCGCCGAGCGCACCCGGAGCGAGGGCATCGCCTGGAGGTCGCGGAGCAGCGTCGTGGGGTGGCAGCTGGAGTAGACGACGTGCGGGACGGTGGAGCCTTCCAGCGCAGCGGCGAGCTCGGGTCCGATGCCCCGTCGGGGCGGGTTGACGACGACCAGGTCGTGCCTGACGGCCACCTCCGCGGTGGCGTCGCCGACCCGGAAGGTGGCCGGCAGGTCTGCCGCCCGCGCCGCCGCGCGTGCTGCGGCGACCGCATCGGTGGAGACCTCTACCCCGGTCACGGTGCGCCGGGAGGCTCCCGGGGCGGCCGCCGCGGTGAGGGCGAAGCCACCGACCCCGCAGTAGAGGTCGAGGACCGTGCCGGGGTCGGTGTCGCTCACCCAGTCGCTGGCCTGGGCGTAAAGCTGGCGGGCCATCCCGGTGCTCGTCTGGAAGAAGCTGCGCGGCCGCAGCTGCAGGGTGAGGCCGTCCAGCCGCATCGGCAGGGCGTCGGCCTCGGTGAGCACGATCTCCTCGTCCCCTTCGAGGACCGCCTTGTGCTCGGGCTGCAGGTTGACGCTGACCACCCGCAGGCCCGGGACGGCGGCCAGCAGCTCGTCCAGGTGCCGGCGCAACCGCGGGAGCTGGCCGGGGGAGCGCAGCACCACCCGGGCCATCAGCTCGCCGTCCGGGGAGGCGGTGACCACGAGGTGCTTCAGCTCGCCGCTGCGTCGCGGCACGTCGTAGGGCACCAGCCCGACGTCGGCGACCGCCGCGCACAGCCGGGGCAGCGCCGCCGCCAGCGACGGCTCGTAGAGGCCGCAGTCACGCAGGTCGGTGCCGATCCCGGTGCGCGGGTCGAGGATGCCGAAGGTGGGTGCCCCCTTCGTCCCGGCCACGGCCAGCTTGGCCTTGTTGCGGAAGCCGGACTCGGGTCCGGTGGCGGTGGGTAGCCAGGCGTCCGGCGCGACGTGCTCGGCGAGCAGCTCTCGGACGGTGCGTTCCTGGTCGGCGACCTGCCGGGTATAGGGGACCCCCATGAGGGTGCAGGAGCCGCACTCGCCGCGGTCGAAGTGGTCGCACTGCACGGGTCTCATCCTGCCCGCTGGACCGCTGGTTGGAGACATCCGGCCAGAGAAGTTAGCCTCGCCTAAGTCATAAGATCCGTCCCCGACGAAGGGAGTGGCCGTGGCCCGGCCCGAGCACCGCATGACCGTCGAGCGCACCGAGCAGGTGAGCCCGCACCTCGTCCGGGTGTGGTTCTCCGGACCAGGCGTGGCCCAGATCGCCGAGAACGGGGACTCCGACCGCTACGTCAAGCTCATCTTCGCCCCCGAGGGTGTCACCTGGCCGGAGTCGAGCAGCGTGGCCGAGATCCAGGAGAGCGCGCAGCCGGAGGAGCAGCCGATCCTGCGGACCTACACCGTCCGCCGGCTCGACGCCGACGCGCAGCAGGTCGCGATCGACTTCGTCGTGCACGGCGACGAGGGGGTCGCCGGCCCGTGGGCGGCCGGCGCGCAGCCGGGAGAGAGCATGCGCTTCTTCGGTCCGGGCAGCGGCTACCGCCCCGACCCGGGCGCCGACTGGCACCTGCTCGTCGGTGACGAGTCCGCGCTGCCTGCGGTGGCCGCGGCGCTGGAGGCCATGCCGGCCGATGCCGTGGCTCGTGTCTACCTCGAGGTCGCCGGACCCGACGACGAGGTCGCGCTGGATGCGCCCGCCGGGGCCCAGGTGCGGTGGGTGCACCGGGGCGGCGCCTCGCACGAGGTGCCCGAGGAGCTCACCGGTGCCGGGTCGCCGCTGGTCGCGGCGGTCCGGGAAGGAGAGTGGCTGGACGGCGACGTGCAGGTCTTCGTGCACGGCGAGGCCGAGGCCGTGATGAAGAACATCCGGCCTTACGTGCGCAAGGAGCGCGGCGTGCCCGCCGCCCGCGCGGCCTCGATCTCCGGGTACTGGCGGCGCGGCCGGACGGAGGAGGGCTTCCGCCGGTGGAAGGCCGACCTGCGGGCCGCCGAGGAGGGCCAGCCGGCCTGACCCGAGGGGCGGTCAGCCCTTCGGCACCGCGGCCAGCGCGTCCGGGGTGACCGGGTCGACGAGGTCGTCGACCTCGTGGTGGGTGCCCAGGTACTTCTTCACGTAGGGACAGACCGGGACGATCCGCATCCCGTCGGCGCGGGTGGCCTCCAGGGCTGCGGCGACGAGGGTGCTGGCCAGGCCGCGCCCACCGAACTCCTCGCCGATCTCGGTGTGGAAGAAGATCCGCTGATCCCCCTTCTCGACGAACTGGGTGAACCCCGCCACCTGCCCGTCGGTGGTGATCTCGAAGCGGTCCGGGTCGGTGCGCCTGCTCACGTCCTCGCTCATGGTGCCCACGCTGCCAGATCAGGCCGATGCTCACTCGCCTGCCGCCACCACCGGCGCCAGCCGGCGGATGCCGGCGCCGACGTCGTGCGCGCTCGGCGCGGCGACGAGGCTCAGCCGGACGAAAGGGAGCGGCTCGCCCCGCCCGGTGGCGTAGGTGGGCCCGGGGGTGACCGCCACGCCGTGCGCCATCGCCTCGGCGGCCACCGCCGCAGGGTCGAGATGCTCGGGCAGGCGCGCCCACAGGTGGAAGCCGCCGCTGGGGCGACGGGCGAGCGCCTGCGCGCCGAGGGTCTCGCGCACCGCGGCCTCGGCGACGGCGGCCCGCTCCGTCAGGCGGCTCGAGAGCTGTCGGCGGGAGCGCTCCCAGCCTGGTGCGGAGACCAGCTCGAGCGCGGTGTGCTGCAGCAGCGCCGGGACGAAGAGGGTGTCCACGAGCAGCGCCGTCCGCAGCCTCGCGAGCACCGGCCCCCGGGCGGCGACCGCGCCGACCCGCAGGTTGGGCGAGGTCATCTTCGTCAGCGACCGGATGTGCACGACGGTGCCGTCCGGGTCGTCGGTGATCATCGGCGGCGGGGGAGCGGGCGCGTCGGCGTGCACCAGCCCGCGGGCGAAGTCGTCCTCGATGACGAACGCCTCGTGCCGCCGGGCGATCTGACGGACCTCCTCGCGGCGCTCGGGCGGCATCACCGTGCCGGTGGGGTTCTGGAAGGTCGGCTGGAGCACCACCACCCGGGCCCGGGTGCGGGTCAGCGCCTCGTCGAGGTAGGTGGGCTGCAGGCCGTGCTCGTCCATCGGGACGGGCAGGGGGTGCAGCCCGGCGGCAGCGGCGGCCGCGGTGGTCCCGGGATAGCTCGGGGTCTCCACGACGACCGGGTCGCCCGGCTGGGCCAGCGCCCGCAGCGTGGACGCCAGGGCGGCCTGCCCGGCCGGGCAGACGAGCACGTCGTGGCGCCCCAGCCCGCCGCCGATCTCGCCGGCGAACCAGTCCCGCAGCTCGGGCAGACCGGTGGTCGGCGGCCGGTCCCAGGTGTCCGGGCGCCGAGCGGCGCGGGCGGTGGCGGCCCGCAACAGGTCGAGCGGCTGCAGGGCGGGGTGGAGGTAGCCGCCGTTGAGGTCGACGACCTCGGCGCTGCGTGCGGTCATGGTCACGGCCAGCCGGGAGCCGTCGTAGCGGCGCTGCCCGCCGGCGAGAGCGTCGGTGAGCTCCAGCGCCGCGTCCTGCCACGAGGTGTCCCCGGTCGAGCCGGTGGCCGCGGGGGGAGCCACGGTGAAGGTGCCGGCGCCCGGCCGGGTCTCGACGACACCGTCCCGGCGCAGCTGGCCCAGGGCCTGGGCGACGGTCGTGGCGCTGGCGCCGAAGCGCCGCACCAGCTCTCGTTGGGAGGGCAGGCGCGTGCCGGCCGGTGCCCCGGTCAGGTCGACGGTCAACGCGGTGGCGATAGCGGACGCTGCACTGCTACTGTCGTTCATGAGAGTTAACGATAGCGATACTGTCGAGTTCCGGATAGCGCCACGGGTCGACACCGGGCATGCACCGGCGACCACGGCGTCGCCGACCACCGCAGTGCCGACCACCGCGGTGCCGAGCAGCGGGTCGCGGGGCACCTCGTCATCGAGTCCGGTGTCCCTGGGCGCGGTGCTGGCGGCTCTCGGGGTGATCGCCTTCTCGTTCAGCTTGCCGGCCACCGTCTGGGCGTTGCAGGGGATGGGCCCGTGGACGGCCGCCGGGGCGCGCGGCGTGCTCGCTGCCGTCCTCGCGATGGGCGCGCTGCTGCTGTGGCGGGGTCCGGGGCCGCGCCGGCAGGACTGGCCGGGGCTGCTCGTCGTCGCGATCGGCTGCGTCGTGGGCTTCCCGCTGTTGACCACCCTGGCGCTGCAGACCTCGGGCACCGCGCACTCGGCGGTGGTCATCGGTGCGCTGCCGATGGCCACGGCGGTCATCTCGGTGGTCCGCACGGGGCGCCGGCCGTCTCCGGTCTTCTGGGTGGGCGCCGGGGGCGGGGGAGCGGCGGTCACCACCTTCGCGCTGGCGCAGAACGGCGGCCGGCCGAGCCTGGCGGACCTCTACCTGGTCGCCGCCCTGCTGGTGTGCGCCGCCGGCTACGCCGAAGGGGGTCGGCTCGCCGCGTCCATGCCCGGGTGGCGGGTCATCGCCTGGGGGGTGGTGCTCGCTGCGCCGGTCAACCTGCTCGTCCTCGGTGTCGCGCTCGGGCAGGAGCCGGTCCGGCTCGGGGTGACCTCGCTCGTCGGCCTCGGCTACACCGCCGCGGTCTCCCAGCTCCTCGGCTTCGTGCTCTGGTACCGCGGGATGGGGGAGATCGGGGTCACCCGGGCGAGCCAGATCCAGCTCGCGCAGCCGCTGCTCACCGTGCTGTGGGCGGCGCTGGTGATGCACGAGGCGATCCCGCCGGCGACCCTGCTCACCGCTGCCGTGGTGCTCGTGTGCGTCGTGATCACCCAGCGGGCGCGGTCGTGACCTCCGCAGCCCCCGCCGAGACCCGGACTGCTCGTATCGTCGAGATCAAGGAGAGACCGTCATGATCCTGCTGCTCACCCCGCTCGTCCTCGTCGTCATGCTCTTCGGCGGGCTGGCTCCCTGGTGGATCGCCGGCCGGCACGCCATCCCCGCCCGAGAACGCCTGCCGCTGGAGCGGATGACGATCCAGGACTGCCTGGCCACGCTGCGCCGCGGAGCGGACTGGTGGGTGCCGGACACCCTGCGCGACGACGACTGAACCCTCGCGGCAGCCCGGGATCAGCCTCGGCGGGGGAGCCGCTCGCGCAACAGGTCGCGAAGCCCGGGCGTGGTGTCGACGGTGATGACGTCGGAGGAGGTCTCGATCCCGGAGGCGGTGAAGGCGGCCAGCACCGCCCGGATGACGTCGTGGGTGGCCTCCTTGGTCTCCAGCTGGCGGGCACCGGACCAGAAGCGCAGCTCGAGCTGGACGGTGCGGGTGCCGACCTCGACGAGCAGGGCCTGGGGGAGCGGCTCGTCGAGGACCGCGGGCAGGTCGCGCATCGTCGTGATGGCGATCGCGCGCACCTGGTCGAGGTCGTTGTCGTCGGCCAGCTCGATGAGGACGCTGCTGCGCACCTGCTCGTAGCCGGTCTGGACGGTGACGACCTTGGAGTGCAGCGTGCCGTTCGGGACGAGCACGAGCCGCCCGTCGAAGGTGCGGATCTCGGTGGCCGACAGCCCCATGGCGACGACGGTGCCGGCGGTCTCCTGGACGGCGATCTGGTCGCCGACGCGGAAGCGGTCGCGGCTGAGCATGACGATCCCGGCGAAGAGGTTGCCCAGGACGGTCTGGAAGGCGATACCGGCGGCGATGGAGATGACGCCGACGCCGCCGAGGATGTTCACCGGCTCGATGCTGGGGAAGAGGATCGTCAGGGCCGCGCCGACGCCCAGTGCGAGCACCCCGTAGCCGGCGAGCTGGCCGAAGATCCGCGAGGCCTCGGGTCCGCGGCCGCGCCAGCGCAGCGTGCTGCTCGTGCCGGCGCGGACCAGCCGGCTCAGCACGTAGGCGCCGACGAGCACGGCCAGGGCGACCGCGACGCCGGTCCAGGTGATCTCGGGCAGGCTGGACATCCGCGTCAGGATGCCACGGCCGGTGGGGGAGAGGGGCTCACGGGCCGCGGGTGGCGGCGCAGGTCAGGCACCACGGGGTCGCCGGGCGAGCCTCGAGCCGGGCGGGCAGGATCGCCGCACCGCAGCCGAGGCAGGTGCCGTAGCTGCCGTCGTCGACCCGGGCGAGGGCGGCGTCGACGGCGGCCAGCTGCCGGCGGGAGGCGAGGGTCAGGGCATCGACCTGGGCCCGGGAGACCGCCACCGTCTCGCCCTCGACGTCGTGCTCGTCGTCGCCGTTGGCCGTCTCGGCGGCCGCGACGATGTCGGCGAAGGACCGCTCCAGGCCGGCCAGCGTCCGCAGCACGTCGTCGCGCTCGCGGGTCAGCTGCTCACGGGCCTGCTCCGGTGTCATGGACCCAGGCTGCCAGCGAGCACCGACAGTTGCGGGGATGCTGCAGGCGGTGGTGGGTGCGAAAGGTGTAGGCGACGCGCTCAGCTGGAGCGTCCCTGATGATGGGTGCGCAGCATGACTGGCGACGCTACGGTGCACCATGCGCACGACGGTCACCTTCGACGCCGACACCGAGGCCCACGTCCGGAGGCTGATGGACGAGCGAGGCCTCTCCTTCACGCAGGCGCTGAACGACGCGATCCGTGCCGGGATGTCTCCGCGACCGCCCTTCCGCACAAGTGTGCGGAGCTTGGGCAGCCCACGGGCTGACCTCGACCAGGCGCTGCAGCTGGCGGGTGAGATCGAGGACGCGGGGCTGCTGCGTCGAATGAGGGCCGGCCAGTGAGGCTCGTCGACGCCAGCGTGCTCTACGCGCGCAACGGTGGCGTCCCCGCACCACGACGAGGCTCGCGCGTGGCTGGGTGAGGTCAGCGCGAAGCGGTCGGCGGTGCGGGCTCCGGCACACCTGCAGGGCCCGTCGAGGACCGCTACCGCACAGATCACCGACCGCGGCAACCTCGAGCTCGTACCGGTCAGGGATCGGCTATCGGGAGGGCTCGCCGGACGATGGCAACGCGTGTCGTTCCAGGAACGGGATCAGGGCTGCAGCGACCTCGTCGGCGTGCGTGAGGGCGAGCGAATGGTCGGCGCCCTCGACACGCACGTCCTCCACGTCCGACATCCACGCCATGACGAGCGTCCGGACCTCGGCGAACCACGGCCCGCTCGCGGTGCCGCCGATATGCAGGACGGGACACTCGATGCGATTCGCATCGTCTGCCGAGAAGCGCCAGGCCAGCAACGCCGGGAGGTCGATGTCGAAGAACGTGCCGGCATCACGTCCGATCTGCTCGGCGGAGCCGGCCAGGTGCCCCTCCATGTCTGTGCGCCAGCGTCGGCCGACCCACCATGGCCATGAACTCCTCGAGGGCGGCCTCGAGGCCGTCGGCGCGCCGGATCGCGAGGAGCGTCTCGTTGACGGCGCGGAACTCGACGCCGCTCGGCACGTGCACGGGCGGCGGCTCCACGAGAGTCATGGTGTGAACCGTCTCCGGAGCATCGACGGCGAGCTGCATCGCGACCGCAGCGCTGTACGACAGCCCCACGATGTGCGCACGTGAGATCTCCATGATGTCCAGCACGCCGCGGCAGTCGGCCGCGTCGCGTGCGATGGAACCTGGGCTCGTGGCCGGACAGCTGCTGCCGTATCCGCGCCGGTGATACAGGATCGTCCGAAACCGGTCGGGCAGTCGGCTGGCCATCGGACACAGCTCGTCCGCGACGAGCGCGGTCTGGATGAAGACGACGGAGTCACCTGAGCCCTCGTCCAGCACGTCGAACCGTTCGCCTCCAGCCACCGCCAGGCGTGCCCATGACACGGTTCGAGGCTACTGCTGGCGCGGACCGTGGGTCGATGCCTCACTGGTCACCGCTCAGGACCTGGTTCACCGATGTGGTCGGGGAGCGGGTCAGACTGACCTCGGTGAGTCAGTTCTCCAGCACACAGGGCAGGAAATGACATAATGTGGCTTATCGGCGTTCTCGACGACAGCGCGACCGGTGGGACGACGGCCTATGCAGTGCCGGTCCTGTCGTGGCCACGCTCACAGCCTCGCCCCCGGCGCCACCGACCACCCGGCACGCGAGGATGACGCGATGACCACGAAGCCACCGCTCGTCCTGCTGCACGGCGTGACCAACTCGGCGCGCATCTGGGACGACGTGGTGCCGCTGCTCGACGAGACGTTCGAGCTGCTCGTCCCGACGGCCGCCGGTCACCGCGGCGGTCCGCCAGACCCCGGTGGCCTGACCATCGCGCGCCTCGTGGACGACGTCGAGACGCTGCTCGATGATCACGGCCTCCCGCAGGCGCATCTGGCCGGGAACTCCATGGGTGGCTGGATGGCGCTCGAGCTGGCGCGGCGAGGCCGAGCGCTGAGCGTGTGCGCGCTGTCGCCGGCCGGGTGCTGGTCACCGGGTGCCGACGACGAGACGCACGCGACGTCGGCGATCCGGCGCGGGCGACGCCTGGCGGCGGCCGCGCTGCCCGTGGCGCCGATCGCCTTGCGGTCCCGGCGGATCCGGCGGATCGCGCTGCGTGACGCGGCCGAGCGCGCCGACCGGCTCACCCCGGCACTAGCCCTCGGGGTCGTCCGTGACCTCGTCGGGTGCTCTGCCGCAACGGATCTCCTCGGCACCACCGAGCAGGTCGCTCCGCTCACGCCGTCCTGCCCGGTCACCCTGGCCTGGGCAGAGCGCGACCGGATCTTCCCGCCGGCCGTCAACGGGGTCACCGCGCAGCGGCTGGTCCCGGACGCCACCTCCTCGAGCTGCCGGCGGTCGGGCACGTGCCGATGATCGACGACCCCCGGCTGTGCGCCAGGATCATCCGGCAGGCCTGCGGCGTGCCGCAGAGCCGGTCCGGCGCGGGTGATGAGCGCTGAGCAAGCCTCAGGCGCGCACCACATCGACGCCGTAGTCCGCGAAGCGCGTATCCCGCGGTCACGACCGAGATCCCTTCGCTCAGCGCCTGGGCGATGATGAGCCGGTCGAAGGGGTCGCGATGATGAACCGGCAGGGCCGCTACCGACAGCGCGTGCGTCGCTGCATGCCGTGCGGCACCCAGGGGTTGCTACCCGTCTAGCGGTGCCGTTAGACGTGGAAGACGTCCCAGCAGATCGGGTTGCGGCGCTCCTGGTCCGCCAGCACCAGGTCGCGCACCTCGGCCGGCAGCTGCTCGCGCTGCCAGCGGCACTCGCGCCGACCGGCGGCGTCCTGCTCCCCCGTGCTCACCGACGCCCGGACGGCCTTGATCGCGTAGGCCGCGGCGCCGAGATCGTGCTCGGCGACGTGCGCGACGACCGCCGCCTGCCCGGTGGCATACGCCGCGAACCGGGCCGCGCCGCGCAGCTCGCGCGCCGCGCCCATGGCGTGACCGCCGGCCGCCCGGGTCGCCATCATCGGCAGCTCCCCTCGCGCCCAGGCCCGGACCGCCACGAGCGCCGCTCCCGGCCGGTCGTCCTGCGGGCGGGCGCTCTCGAAGAGCGGGAGCACCCGCTCGGCGCACCCGGCCGCCCACAGCGCCAGCAGCCGGTGGTGCTCGTCGGTCAACGAGCCCCCGCGGCGGATCGTGATCATCCGCGGGTCGCGCTCGCCGGGCAGGATCACGCCGTCAGCCTGCCACGGTGCGCGCGCTCACGCTTCCGGGCGGCAGGACGACCGTGCGGTCGCCGTGCGCGCTCAGCGCCGCCGCGACCGAGCGGCCAGCACCGCCATGAGGAGCATGAGGCCGGCCCCGATCGCGGTGGCCAGGTGCATCCCGTCGACGAAGGACTGCTTCGCAGCGTCGATCACCCCGGCGCCGGCGCCGGACTCCAGGGTCTCCCCCAGGGTCGGCGCGAAGTCGCCGCCGGCGGCGAAGATCCACGCCGCCAGCGACCCCAGCAGCGCCAGGCCGAGGGCGTTGCCGAGCTCGAACGAGGTCTCCGAGACACCGACCGCGGCGCCGGTCTGCTCCTCGGGCACCGAGCCCACGGCCACCTCCGAGACGAGGGTGAAGACCGTCCCGTAGCCCAGGCCGGCCACCGCCGAGCCGGCCACGTACCAGGCCACTCCCCCGTCGACGCCGACGCCGAGCAGCATGAGGCTGCCGAGCGCGGCGAGCACCAGGGAGGCGACGAAGGTCGTCGAGACCCCGAGCCGCTCGGCGATCCGGGAGCCGTACATCGAGGAGGCGAAGACGGTCACTGCGAGCGGCACCCCGAGGTAGGCCGCGGCCAGCGGGTCACGCCCGGTGACCGACTGCAGGTAGATGCTGGAGAGGTAGCTGAAGGCGGCCAGAGACATCATCCCGGCGAGGCTGGAGCCGATCGCCACGGTGAACTCCCGGTTCGCCAGCAGCGAGAGGTCCACCAGCGGCACGGTGAGGGTGCGCTGCCGTCGGACGAAGGCCACGATCAGCCCCACCCCGACCGCGCCGGTGATCAGGGTGACCGCGTCCAGCCCGTACTCGGCGACGTGCTTGACGGCGTAGACCGCGGCCATGATCCCGACGACGGACATCACCACGCTGGCCAGGTCCAGCGGCGAGCCGGAGGCGACCCGCCGCTCGGGCAGCAGCGCCGGAGCGGCCAGCAGCAGCACCAGCAGCACCGGCACGTTGATGAGGAAGACCGAGCCCCACCAGAAGTGGTGCAGCAGCACCCCGCCGATGATCGGCCCGACCGCCGCTCCCCCGGCGAAGAAGGCGGTCCACACCCCGATCGCCCGGCCGCGCGCCCGCGGGTCGGCGAAGAGGTCGGTGATCAGCGACAGGCTGGAGGGCAGCAGGGTGGCTCCCCCGATGCCCATGAGGGCGCGGGCGGCGATGAGCAGCGCCGAGGTCGGGGCGAAGGCGGCGATCACCGAGGCCAGACCGAAGAGGCTGGCGCCGAGCAGCAGGATCCGCCGCCGACCGATCCGGTCGCCGAGCGAGCCCATGGTGATGAGCAGGCCGGCGATGAGGAAGCCGTAGGCGTCGAGGATCCACAGCTGCTCCGAGGCGCTCGGGTCGAGGTCGGCGGTGATCGCCGGCAGCGCCAGGTAGAGCACCGACATGTCCATCGAGACCAGCAGCACCGGCAGCACGAGCACCGCCAGGCCCCACCAGGCACGACGGTCGCCGCGGTGGGAGCGGGTCTCGTCGGGCCGAAGGGCGGTCGGGCTGGTCACTGGGTCCTCCTCGAAGGGCGTGCCGGGCCGCGGTCGTCACGACCGGACCGGGATGGCTGGCGCGTACGCTGTACGCACATGCGTGTACAGTGTACGCATGCCCTCTCGACGACAGCAAGCGCGCACCGCGTCACCGCTGACCACCGCGGCCATCGTCGACGCCGGCATCGAGCTGGCCGACACCGACGGGCTCGACGCACTCTCGATGCGTCGCCTGGCCGACCGGCTCGGCGTCGCCCCGATGTCGCTCTACCGGCACGTCGACACCAAGGACCAGCTGCTCGCCGCGATGACCGAGGAGATCGGCGACCGCTACCCCTATCCCCCGGTCGCCGGCACCGGCTGGACCTGGCGGGACCGCGTGCGAGTGGCCGGCGAGGTCGACTGGGAGCTCTACCGGGAGCACCCCTGGGTCGTGCTGGCCTACGCCGTGCCCCGGTACGCCTTCGGGCCCAGCGGACTGGCCTGCCTGGCCTGGCTCGTCGAGGGTTTCACCGAGCTGGGCGTGACCACCGCGGAGGCGGCCGACCTCACGTTCGTCGTGTGGAGCCAGATCTCCGGTGCCGCGCTCCCCCTGGCCGGGCGCAGCCTCTTCGCCCCGGACCCCGGGACGAGCTCGGGCGACGGCCTGGCCGGCCTGCTCGACGGGCGGGTCGAGGCGCCCGACGCCCTGCTTGACCTCGTCGGCGGCAGCTGGCGGCCCGACCCGCAGCGTCAGCTGCGACAGGCGCTCGACGCACTCTGCGACGGCCTCGAGCAGCAGATCGGAGCGCGCGCGGCTCAGCCCCGGTCGTAGATCGTGCGGTAGTGCGCCAGCGCCACCCGACGTGCCTCCGCGGGGTCCCAGGCGGCGAAGCGGTGCGGGTCGAGCGCGTCGGAGCCGGGCACCGGCGAGGACGCACCGGTCAGCTGTGCCGCGAGCACCTGCGCCGCACCGATCGCGTGCGTGACCCAGACCGCGGCGGCCACCCAGACCCGGTGCTCCCACCGGCCCACCAGGGGAAGGTTGTCCGGGGTGAGCGCGAAGATGCCGTCGAGGCGCTCGGTCGGCGCGAAGAGCTCGGGCCGGGCCAGCTGCGCGAGCCCGCGCTCGATGACGTCGTCGAAGCGCCCGTCCCACGGCACGTCTGCCCGCTCCAGCGCGGTGGTCTCGACCGGCGCGGGGTCGTGGTCGTAGCTGCCGACGCCCCACCGGTCGCCGTGCCACCGGGCGTAGAGGTGGTGCTCGGGCATCCGGACGAAGGGCTGAGCGCCCGGTGCCGGGACGTCTCGGGGGCCGTGGACGTAGGGATGGCGCACCGGGACGATCGGGACGTCCGGCCGGCCGCCGCCGAGGAGCCCCCCGGCCCAGATGCCGGTGCACACGACGACGTCCGCGGCGAGGATGCGCCGACCGTCGTCCAGCGCGACCCGCACGCCGTCCTCGAGCGGGTCCAGGGCGACGACGCGTCTGCCCCAGTCGATCGTGGCCCCCTGGGCGACCGCACGCTCGCGCAGCCGGCGGGTCACCTCGGTGGCGTCGACGGCGGCGTCCCGCGGGAAGAGCGCAGCCGCGGTGACGGCCTCAGGACGGACCACGTCGGGGGCGAGCCTGGCGGCCGCGGCCGGCTCGATCTCCTCGACGACCAGCCACTGGGCGCGGGCCGCGGAGATCCGCTCAGGCAGCGCGACCGCCCCGGCAGCGGTCGTCATCACCTCCAGGCAGCCGGTCCGGGCGAAGGCGGCCGGGTCGTCGCCGACACGGTCCGCCAGCGCATCGGTGGTGGCGGTGGCCAGCGCCGTCGCGACCGGGCTCCCGCCGAACTCCCCGACGAACCCGGGAGCGTGCCCGGTGGAACCGACGAGCGACTCGTCGCCCGCATCGAGCAGGTGCACCGACCGGTGCTCCGCCAGCTCGGCGGCGACCGCCGTCCCCACGATCCCGGCACCCACGACCAGGACGTCCGTGCGCGTCGTCATCCGAACCTCCCCGACACTCGTGACCGCCGCCCCTACGGTAAGCGCATGCTTCCTGTCCGCGGCCGCCCCGCGCCACGATGACCTCTCTGGCACGGACCCTGGAGGACGTGCGCAGCATCGTCCCGCCGAGCCTGTGGGACCGCGCGTGGCGGCCCTTCTGGGTGCTGCCGCTGGTGATCAGCCTGGCCTGCGCGCTGGCCGGGATCTTCCTGCCGCAGGCCGAGCAGCCGATCACCGAGCACCTCCCCTTCGTCTTCGAGGGCGGACCGGACGGCGCCCGCACGGTGCTCTCGACCATCGCCAGCGCGATGATCTCGGTCACCGGTCTCGTCTTCTCGATCACCATGGTCGTGCTGCAGCTGGCCAGCAGCCAGTTCACCCCGCGGGTGCTGTCCACCTTCCTCGCCAGCCGGGTCACCCAGACCACCCTCGGCGTCTTCACCGGCACCTTCATCTACGCCCTGGCCGTGCTGCGCTCGGTGCGCGGCGCGGACGCTCCCTTCGTACCGCAGCTGTCGGTGACCCTCGCCTTCGTCCTCGTGCTCGCCAGCGTGGCGATGTTCCTCGCCTTCATCCACCACATCACCACCTCGATCCAGGTCGCCCAGGTGATCGCCCGGATCGGGACCGCGGCCCGGCGGGCCGTCGACGACCTCTACCCGGAGCAGCCGGGATCCGGCCCGCAGGTCGCCTGGGAGGCGCCCACCGGCACCGAGCCACGCTGGCTGGACGCACGGGACCGGACCGGGCACGTCACCCACGTCGACCACGAGCACCTCGTGACCACCGCGCAGGCCGCCGACGCGGTCGTCGAGATCCTCGTGCCGATCGGCGAGGTGGTCGTCGAGCGCCAGCCGCTGGCGCGCGTCTGGGGTCTGGAGAGCGACCTGGCCACCGGGGAGCTCTTCGACGACGTGCAGGCGAAGGAGAGCCGCAGCGTCGCCGGGTCGATGGCCGGGGACATCGGGATGGCCCGCGCGCGGAGCCAGGACCAGGACCTCGCGCTGAGCATCCGCCAGCTCGTCGACATCGCCGAGCGGGCCCTCTCCCCCGGCATCAACGACCCGACCACCGCGGTGCAGGTGATCGACCAGCTGCACCGGATCCTGCGCCTGCTCGTCACCCGGGAGACGCCCAGCCCCTGCGTCGTCGACGAGGAGGGCACCGTGCGGGTGGTGCAGCCGGTCCGCAGCATCGGTTCGCTCATCGATCTGTCGGTCGAGGAGATCTGCCACTACGGCACCGGGTCGGTGCAGGTGCCGCGCCGGATGGAGGCGATGCTCACCGATCTGCGCCGTGCGGCCCGACCCGAGCAGCGCGAGCGGCTCGACCACTGGCTGGGCCGGCTGTCCGCGGACTGACCCGTGGTCGGCGGGTGAGAGGCGGGGGACGTCCCTCGGCGGTCCCGGGTCAGGCGGCGTGGTACTCGGCCATCGGGTCCTCGAGCACGACCACCTCGCCGCCCTGACGGGTGATCAGCAGCTGCTCCGGCGAGACCGTGTAGATGTAGCCACGGTTGCTGACCTGCCAGGCGTTGGCCACCGGCCGGACCGGGTCCAGCTCGATGCTGCCGCTGCTCGTGACGCCCTTGTAGTAGACCGGGCCGCGCAGGTAGACCTCGCAGACGACGACCGTCCTCCCGCCGGCGGTGCGGCCGGCGACCAGGGCCCGGTCGTCGGCGTTGCACCGCGCCGCGCCCGAGGCGGTCCATCCCTGCCAGTCGTAGCCGGACCCGGCGGCGATCGTCGGCCCGACGCCGGCGGCCGAGCCGTCCGCCTCACCGGTCGAGGCCGGGGCTGAGGCCGCCGGGGTGGAGCCGCTGCTCGTGGGCGACGTGCTGGTCGCCGCCGAGGTGCTCGTCGCCGACGGTGCGCTGGTTGCTGACGTGCTGGGCGTCGTGGTCTCGGTCGTCGTGGTGGTCGACGAGGTCGACGTCCTGCGCGAGCTCACCTCGGTCGGGGAGTTGCTCGGTCCTCGCGACCTCGTGCCCGACCCGGCCACGGAGCGACCCGGGCTCTGCGCGGTCGCCGCACCCGATCCCTCGCCGGCCGCGACCTGTCCTGGCTCGTCGCCGCTCAGGGCCCGCACCGCTGCGACCCCGGCGGCGCCGAGCAGCACGGCGGCCAGGACCAGGGCGACCACGAGCGCTGTCCGCGGGCCGTCCCGGCGCGGCGCGGACCGCGCGCCGACCAGCGCGCCCGCGCCGCCGGGGGTCGCGTCCGGGGAGCCGCCCCCCGCGACCCCGATGCCGGTGGAGCCAGGCGCCGAGCGCGTGGCCACCGCGGCAAGGGCCTCGCCCGGGTACGGCATCTCGGTGCACAGCACCGCCGCCAGGTCGGCCGTCATCGCATGCGCGCTCGGGTAGCGCTGGGTGGGGTCCTTGGCCATCGCCCGGCCGACGACCGCGTTGACCGCGGGCGGGAGCTCCGGCCGCAGGGTGGTCGCCGGGATGGGTTCCTCGTGCCGGTGCGCGCTCATGGTCGCCGACGCCGAGCCCCGCTCGAAGGGGACCCGCCCGGTGAGCATCTCGTAGAGCAGGCAGCCCAGGGCGTAGGTGTCGGAGGCGGCCTCGACCGGCGACGTCCCGGCGCGTTCAGGTGCGGTGTAGGCCAGCGTCGCTCCCCCGCCACCGGCCGGGTCCGGCGGCCGGCCCGCGTCGGCCGCGCCGAGGCCGGAGAGGGCGACGACCCCGGTGGGCAGGACGAGCACGGCGTCGGGCCGCAGGTCGCCGTGGGTCAGGCCGGCCCGGTGGACCGCGTCGAGGGCGTCGCCGAGCTGACGCACGACGTCGAGGGCGACCTCGGGCGCGAGCCGGCCCTGCTGGCGCAGCAGCATCCCGAGGTCGGTCCCGTCGACGAGCCGCATGTCCAGGTAGGCCTGGCCGTCGATCTCACCGACCTCGTGGATCGGCACGAGATAGGGGTTCTGCACCTGGGCGGCGAGCCGCGCCTCGCGCAGCCGACGCTCCTGGTCTGCCGGGTCGGTCGTCGGGTCGAGCAGCCGCAGCGCCACGGTCCGCTCGCGCTGCCGGTCGTAGGCCTCGTAGAGCTCGCCCGCGCGGCCGCGCCCGACGAGCCGACGCAGCTCGTACTGGCCCAGCGTCGAGCCGGCCCGCCCCTGCCCGGTCACACCCCTGCTCCCTTCGTCCCGGCACTCGTCGTGGCAGCCTACGTCGCCTCATGACCAGCGCCGAACGGCTAGCGTGGTCGAGATCAGATCGACGCATCCACCGCGACAGCCGCGTGGAGCAACCACTGCGAAGGAGGGGGCATGGCACCGATCGCCCTGGTCACCGGCGCGAGCTCCGGGATCGGCGCCGCCACGGCACGGCGGCTGGCCGAGGACGGCTACGAGGTGGTGGTCGCCGCCCGGCGCGGCATCCGCTGCGAGCAGCTGGCCGAGGAGATCGGCGGCCGGGCTCTGCGCCTGGACGTCACCGACGAGCGCTCGGTGGACGCCCTGGTCGAGGCGGTGCCCCGGCTGGACGTCCTGGTCAACAACGCCGGCGCCGCCCTGGGTGCCGAGTCGGTCGAGGGGGCCGACCCCGAGGACTGGCAGCGGATGTACGACCTCAACGTCATCGGCACCCTGCGGGTCGTGCAGGCCATGCTGCCGGCGCTGCGCGCCGAGGGAGGCGGCACCATCGTCACCGTCACCTCGACCGCCGGGTCGGTGGCCTACGAGGGCGGCGGTGGCTACTGCGCCTCGAAGTTCGGCGAGCGGGCCCTCGTCGACACCCTCCGGCTGGAGCTGAGCGGGCACCCGGTCCGGGTCATCGACATCGCTCCCGGCATGGTCAAGACCGAGGGGTTCGCGCTGACCCGCTACCGCGGCGACGAGGCCGCCGCGAAGCGGGTCTACGAGGGCGTGGACTCGCCGCTGACCGCCGAGGACGTCGCCGAGTGCATCGGCTTCGCCTGCGGGCTGCCGCTGCACGTCAACGTCGACCGGCTGGTGGTGCGGCCGCTGGCCCAGGCGGCCCAGCACAAGGTGCACCGCGGGCCGCTCATCCCGCGCTGAGCAACCCCTCCCACCAGCGGCGACCTCTGCGTACACTCGCCTGGTCTCACCACGCGCCGAGGGGTCTTCGCCGATGTTCATGCTGTCCTCACCGTGGGTCCGTCGCGGCCGCTGCACGCTCCTCTCGGCCACCGCCCTGACCCTCGTGCTGGCGACCCCGGCCCTCGCCGAGCCGGGCGATCCGACCCCGTCGCCCTCCGGGTCTGCCACGAGCAGCCCCGCCGCCGAGACGGACCCGACCTCCGCCGGCTCGCCCACGTCTGGCACCGGCACGAGCAGCGACCCCTGGGCCTACGACGGCCCGGACGCGGCCGGCGACCAGCCGTTGTCCGCCACGGACGTCGACGCGCAGGTCGAGGAGGCCCGGCGGCTGGCTGACGAGCTGCTGGCCGACGACCGGGAGATCGCTGCCGCGGTCTCCGAGCTGCGCCGCTACTCCAAGCAGGCCAACGACCAGCTGCAGGCCTACGCCACCGCCCGGGACGACCTGCGGGAGGCCGAGGCCGAGGCGAAGTCCGCCGAGGAGGCTCTCGACCGGCTCAAGGACCGGCTCAGCAAGGGCCGGCAGGACCTGCGTGACTGGGCCTCGAGCACCTACACCCACGCCGGCGGCTACTCCGACGCGCTCGTCCTGGCCGACTCCCTCGGCCAGGACCCCGGCCAGATGAGCTCCTCGGTCAGCGACCTCAGCTATCTCACCGACGACCGGATGCACGGGGTCTCGCTGCTGCGCGAGGACACCGAGACCCAGGCCTCGCTGACCGCCTCCAAGGAGAAGGCGGAGAAGACCGCCGCGCGGGCGGAGAAGCGGGCGGCCACCGCCAAGGGCAAGGCCGACGACGCCGTCAGCGAGCGCAAGGACCGGCTGGACGAGCTGCGCGAGGAGCACGCCGAGCAGCTCGAGGACGCCGGGCCGGTCGCCCAGGCGCTGCTCGGGGTGGCCGACGACGGAGCCAAGGACGCGCAGGAGGCGCTCACCGACGCGATGGCCGAGTCCGGCGAGGACGTCAGCGACCTCGAGGGCCTGGAGCCGTGCTCGGACAACGAGGACGTCTACCCCAACGGGCAGATCCCGCCCGGCGGGCTGTGCGCGCTGACCACGGCCTCGGGCGAGTCGCTGCGGCCCGAGGCGGCGGCCGCCTTCGACGCGATGAGCACCGCCTACGAGCGGGACACCGGCTCGCCGCTGTGCGTCACCGACAGCTACCGCTCCTACCCCGAGCAGGTCGTCCTCAAGGAGCAGAAGGGCCGCTGGGCGGCGACCCCGGGGCAGAGCAACCACGGCTTCGGCCTGGCCGTGGACCTGTGCGGCGGGGTGAACACCTTCGGTCACCCGGCGCACCTGTGGATGCAGCAGAACGCGCCGCTCTACGGCTGGTTCCACCCGGAGTGGGCGGCGGCCGGCGGCTCGCTGCCCGAGCCGTGGCACTGGGAGTTCGCCGGCTGATCGCCGGCCGAGCCTGCGCGGTCGTCAGCACCGCCGGGGCCGACGTCGGTCAGTCGGCGGTGACCGAGTGACCGTCGTGCTCGTGCACCGGCAGCATGACCAGCAGCCCGGCCAGCAGGACCAGGCCGATACCGAGGATGCCCCAGTACTGGGTGTTGTTCTCCCCGGTGATCCAGGCCCCGAGCGCGACGAAGATGCCGAAGGCGGCCGGCGAGAGGAAGGACACGACCCGGCCGGTGGTCGCGTAGAGCCCGAAGATCTCCCCGCTGCGACCCTCGGGGATCACCCGGGCGAGGAAGCTGCGGGAGGCCGCCTGCGCCGGTCCGACGAAGGCGGTCATCGCGAGCCCCAGCGCCCAGAAGACGCCGGTGCCCGCGTCGTGCAGCACGAAGATCGCCAGACCGATGACCACGAGGGCACCGAGCGAGATGATGATCACCCGCTTGGGTCCCACCCGGTCGTCGAGCAGGCCGAAGGCCATGGTGCTCAGCCCGGCGACGATGTTCGCGGCCGCCCCGAAGATGATGACGTCGCCGGCGCTCAGCCCGAAGGTGCCGGCGGCCAGCACCCCGCCGTAGAGGAAGACCCCGGCCAGGCCGTCCCGGTAGAGCGCCGAGGCGAGCAGGAAGTAGACGGTGTGCCGCGAGCTCGACCACAGCCGTCGCAGCGACTGCCACAGCAGCCGGTAGCTCTCCGCGACGCCGATCCGCGGGACGGCCTCGGTCCGGGGCGGGTCCTTGAGCACGGCGAAGGCCGGCAGGGTGAAGAGCAGGATCCACAGCCCGCAGACGAGCATCGAGACCCGGATGTCCATGCCGTCGTCGCCGGTCACTCCGAAGAGGCCGACCTCCGGCTGGATGAAGGCCAGGTAGATCAGCAGCAGCACGATGATGCCGCCGAGGTAGCCCATCCCCCACCCGAAGCCGGAGACCCGGCCCACGGTGCGCCCGGAGGCCACCTGGTCGATCGAGGCGTTGTAGTTGACGCCGGCGATCTCGGAGACGATCGAGCCGGCGCCGAGCAGCGCCAGGCCGATCCACAGGAAGGACTCCTCGGGCCGGACGAAGAAGAGCGATGCGGACAGCGCGGCCAGCACCCACGTCTGGATCCGCAGGTTGCGCACCGTGCGCCCGGTGCGGTCGGAGTTCTGCCCCAGCACCGGGGCGATCGCCGCGACCAGCAGACCGGCGATGCTCGTGGCGACCGACAGCGCCATCGAGGTGGTGTTCTCGTCGCCGAAGGCCTCGCTGGTGAGGTACACCGAGAAGACGAAGGTCGTGATGACCGTGTTGAAGGGCTGGGCACCCCAGTCCCACATCGACCAGCCGAGGACACGCAGCCAGGACGTCCTGCCCGGGTCGGCCTCGAGCGCGGGACGTCGCGGCAGGGGCCGACCCGTGTCGGCAGCGGTGTCGCTCACGATGTGGAAGGCTACCGCCCGGTCAGTCCGCCCTTGCGCATCCTGCAGAACTGGTGATGTCTCCGCAGGTGAGCAGCATCACACCCTGGTGGCCGACGCAGCGCCAGATCGGTGCCACCGCGTCGGAACACGTGACGCCGGTACGGCGTTGGACCGAGGTGAGTCAGCGTGCAGGGGCGCGACATCTCAAGCATTCAGGAGGACGTCAATGGCAGAGCGCACACTTCGCGGGACCCGGATGGTCAGCTTCAGCATGGAGACGACGGAGAACGTCGTCCCCAGCGACCGGCAGATCACCGCCTACATGTGCGAGGACGGGCACCGCACCGAGCTGCCCTTCTCGGTCGAGGCCGAGATCCCCTCCACGTGGGAGTGCCGCTGCGGCAAGCTGGGCAAGCTCGTGGACGGCCCGGAGCCGGAGCTCAAGCCGACCAAGCCGGCCCGTACCCACTGGGACATGCTGCTCGAGCGCCGGTCCATCCCGGAGCTCGAGGAGCTCCTCGAGGAGCGCCTGGACCTGCTGCGCGCCTCCCGCGGCGAGAAGCCGCGCAAGCGCAGCGCCTGAGCCTCCTTCTCGACACCCGACCGCGGGTGGTCCGTGATGACGGACCACCCGCGGTCGTTCGTGTGCGCTGGGCGCCTGGTCTCGTGCTGGTGCTCGTCCTGGTCCTAGTCCTCGTCGATGATCTCGCCCTCGATGACCTCGTCCGCGGTGTCTCGACCCCGGGTCGAGCCTCGACCTGAGGTCGAGGATGATGGTTTCGCACGCACGGTGCCGAGGTCGAGGAAGACCCGCCGGGCGATGCTGGCCTCCAGCAGCGGCCTGAAGACCGGACGGGTGACGGGCAGGGCCAGCAGCAGGCCGACGGCGTCGGTGACGAACCCGGGCAGCACCAGCAGCGGGCCGCCCATGACGACGAGGATGGTGTCGGCGATCTGCCGGCTGGGGGTCTCCCCCGCCTGCACCGCCCGGCGCAGCTCGCGCCAGGCCCGTCCCCCTTCGCGGCGCATCAGCCAGACGCCGAGCACGGAGAAGCCCACGAGGAGCAGCAGCGTGACCAGGGCCCCGACCTGCTCGCCCACCTGGATGAGGACGAAGATCTCCAGCAGCGCGAGCAGCAGCAGCCCGAGGAGCACGAGCAGCGGGCCTCGGCCGCGACGCCGTCGGCCGACGTTGGTGGCGGAGGCGTTGATCTCTCTCACAGCTGGTGCCAGGTCCTCTCGCGTCGCAGCAGCCCGCGCAGCTGCTCCCGGCGGTGGCGCACGCCCCAGCCGGTGATCCGACCCATCGACTCGCGGACGACGTCGCCGTCCATCTTGCTGTCGCCGATCTCGCGCTCGACGAAGGTGATCGGCACCTCGACGACCTTCAGCCCGGCCCGGACCGTCCGCACGGTCAGGTCCGTCTGGAAGACGTACCCGGCGCTCTCCACGTCGTCCAGGCCGATCGCCCGCAGCGTGCTCGCCCGGTAGACCCGGTAGCCGGCCGTGGCGTCGTTGACCGGCATGCCGAGGATGGCCTTGATGTAGAGGTTGCCGGCCATGCTGATCGCCTTGCGGTCCACCGGCCAGTTGATGATCCGGCCGCCGCGTACGTAGCGCGAGCCGATCACGAGGTCGGCGTGCTCGGCGGCAGCCAGCAGGTCGGGCAGGTGCTCGGGGCGGTGCGAGCCGTCGGCGTCCATCTCGACGACCGCGTCGTAGCCCTGCTCCAGCGCCCAGGAGAAGCCCGCCAGGTAGGCGGCGCCGAGCCCCTCCTTGCCCTGGCGGTGGATGACCTGGACCCGCTCGTCCTGCGCGGCCAGCCGGTCGGCGACCTCACCGGTGCCGTCCGGGCTGTTGTCGTCGAGGACGACGACGTCGACGTGCGGCACGCTGGCCCGCACCCGCTGCACCGCCACCGGCAGGTTCTCCCGCTCGTTGTACGTCGGGATGAGCACCGCGACCCGCTCCAGCGGTGGTCGTGGCGCGGCGGCGTCGCGGTCGGTCACTCGGGGGCCCCCTTCGGCTCCAGCGGTCGTGGCTCGTCGTCCGACACTACCTGCCGCGGACGGGCGCGCCGCGCGGTGACGGCCAGCCCGAGCAGCGCCAGGGCGCACCCGATCTCGACCCACGGGCCGAGCCGGTCCGAGACGGTCAGGCCGCTGCGGGTGACCACCTCGGCGCTCGGCTGCGCGGCGGTGAAGAGGTCCGTGGTCGGGGTCGAGCTGCCGTCGGGGTGGACGAAGCCGGAGACCCCGACCGTGGAGACGTGCGCGACCGACCGTCCGTGCTCGACCGCCCGCACCCTCGAGATCGCGTACTGCTGCTCGGACTCGGCGGTGTAGCCGAAGGTGGCGTTGTTCGTCTGCACGACCAGCACCGACGGGTCGCCCTGCTCGTCGGCGTGCCGCACCGCCTCGCGCATCAGCCCGTCGTAGGCCACCTCGAAGCAGATCGTCGGCACCAGCGAGTAGCTCCCGTCGGCCCCGTCCACGGTGAAGGCGACCGGTCCCTCGCCCCGGGCGAAGCCCACCCGCACGAGGTCGACCTTGTCGCTGAAGTTCCGGAAGAAGTCCCGGTAGGGCACGTACTCGGCGAAGGGGACCGGGTGCTGCTTGACGTAGCGCTGCGGCGCCCCTCCCCCGGGCTGGTAGTACAGCGAGGCGTTGGAGACCGCCGGGGCCGGCTCGTCGAGGATCGCGCCGACGAGCACCGGCGTGCCGGCCGCGTCCAGGGCGCGCTGCACCTGGTCGGCGGCGTCGACGTTGCGCAGCGGGTCGATGTCCGAGGAGTTCTCCGGCCAGACGACGACGTCGAGGTCGTCGGTGCGGGCGGCCAGCTGCTCGGTGCCGACGACGTGGTTGTCCAGCACCTGGCGCCGCTCGGCGTTGAAGTCGAGGCCGGCACGGGGCACGTCGCCCTGGACCATCCCGATCCGGGCGGTGCCCTCCCCCTCGGTGGGCACCGGCACGAGGTAGGCGCCGGCCACGGTGGCCACGGCCACGACGGTGGCCGTGCGGGGCAGGCTGCGGGTGACCACGAGCAGCACCAGCGGGACGGCCACCACGGCGACGGCGAAGGTGATCAGCGGCGCCCCGCCGAGCGCGGCCCAGCGCACCAGCGGCGAGTCCGCCTGGCTGAAGGCGATCCGGGCCCACGGGAAGCCGCCGAAGGGCACCGTGCCGCGCACCAGCTCCTGCAGCACCCACCCCACCGGGATCGCCGCGGACGCCACCAGCGGGCGGCCCGCGCGGATGAGCGGCCGCTGGACGGCTGCCAGGACCGCTCCCATGACGGCGACGTAGAGCGCCTCGACGGTGGCCAGCGCGAACCACGGCAGGCGGCCGACGAAGATCCCGGACCAGCTGAGCGCCGGCACGAAGCAGGCCCAGCCGGCGAGCAGCCCGAGCACGAAGCCGCCGCGGGCGCGGGCCCCCCAGACGGCGACGCCCAGCAGCGCCACCCCGAGCACCGAGAGCGGGTAGAGGTCGATGTCCGGCAGGGCCAGCCACAGGCAGAGGCCGCCGGCCACGGCCAGCGCGGCGCGTGCCCAGCCGGGCAGGTCGGTGGTCACCGGCGGCTCACTCCCAGGGGGTGGACAGGACGATGGTCGTGCGGGTGGAGACCTCGGCCTGGGTGCGGATCGTCGCGAGCATCTCCTCCAGCGCCTGCGGCGTGGCCACCCGCACGCGCAGCAGGTAGTTGGAGTCCCCGGCGACGGAGTAGCAGGCGTCGATCCCGTCCACCCCGCGCAGCCGCTCGGGGACGTCGTCCGGGGCCCGGTGGTCCAGCGGGGTGACCGAGACGAAGGCGGTCAGCGGGGTGCCGATGAGCGCGACGTCCACCGAGGCGCTGTAGCCGGTGATCACGCCCCGCTCCTCCAGGCGCCGCACCCGCTGGTGCACCGCCGAGGTGGACAGCCCCACGGCTCGGCCGAGATCGGTGTAGCTCATCCGCCCGTCCTGGCGCAGCAGCTCCACGATGCGACGGTCCGCGCTCTCCATGCGCACAGCCTAGGTCTCCCCGCCGCGGAGCAGCGACGACACCCGACGTCGTGGCCTGGTCGAGACCTGACGGCGGTCCCGGCGGCGTTCGACCGGGCCAGGTCGTGCCCGGCCCGAGCGCGCCGCACTAGGGTGCCGGTCATGGCTGAGCCCCGACTGCTGCTGCTGGACTCCGCGAGCCTGTACTTCCGCGCCTTCTACGGGGTCCCGGCCCGCGAGCCCGGCCCCTCGGGGATGCCGACCAACGCCCTCGCCGGCTTCCTCGACATGATCGCCACCCTGGTCACCCGCTACCGGCCCACCCATCTCGCGGCGTGCTGGGACGACGACTGGCGCCCGCAGTGGCGGGTGGAGGCGATCCCCACCTACAAGAGCCACCGGGTCGCCGAGGACCCGGCCGAGGGTGAGGAGGTGCCCGACGAGCTGTCCCCGCAGGTGCCGGTCATCGCCGAGGCGCTGGAGGTCCTCGGCATCGCCCGGCTCGGGGCGGCGCACTACGAGGCCGACGACGTCATCGGGACGCTCGCCCACCACTACCGCGGGCAGATGCCGATCGACGTCGTCACCGGTGACCGGGACCTTTTCCAGCTCGTCGACGACGCCAGCCGCACCCGGGTGCTCTACACGGCGCGCGGCGGGGTGCGCGAGCCCGACGTGGTCACCGAGGCCTTCCTCGCCGAGAAGTACGGGGTGCCCGACGGGCCGGCCTACCTCGACATGTCGGTGCTGCGCGGCGACACCAGCGACGGGCTGCCGGGGGTGGCCGGCATCGGCGAGAAGACCGCCGCCAAGCTCATCGCCGCGCACGGCTCGCTGGCCGGGATCCGGGAGGCCGTCGACTCCGGCGACCCGGCGATCAAGGGCGCCCAGCGCACCCGGCTGGAGGCGGCCACCGCCTACCTGGACGCGGCACCCCTGGTGGTCCGGGTCGCCGAGGACGTCCCGGTCACCGACGCCGACGTGACGATCCCGGCGGAGCTGCCCGACCCGGCCGGGATGAGCCGGATCGCGGTGGAGCACAACGTGTCCGGCTCCCTGGGGCGGGTCGCGTCCGCGCTCTATCCCGAGGACTGAGAAGGGCGCCCGCTCGGCCTGCGAGCACCGCCGGTCCCGTCTACCGTCCCCGCTCGTGAGCAACGAGAACCCGCACGAG